>CAZKUN010000046.1:14694-46291 GCA_964555935.1 uncultured Armatimonadia bacterium
TACGGCGACAACAGCCGGGTTCTGGCCTGGATCTTCGACCGCTGCGACGGTCACGGCGAGGCCCGCGAGACGGCTATAGGCAGGATGCCGACGGTGGACGCCCTCGCGTGGCCAACGGGCGTCGCCGAAGCCGCCAAGCGTGAACTGCTGGCGGTCGACAGCGAGGGCTGGCTCGGCGAGATCGAGTCCATCCGCGAGCATTACGCCCGGCTCGGCGACAGGCTTCCCGTGGCGCTGCACGAGCAACTGGAGCAGATGGAGCAACAACTGCGCGTCAGTTCACCCTCCTGAGGCATGCCAACTCAGGCGACGCTTGGCGCTCCTGGTCGTAGGCTCGGACGCACGGAGGGACGCCGGCTGGACCTGGATGGCGCCGCGCAACCAGACACTTCACGACCACCGCCATCGGGCGGTGGTCGTTGTCGTTTTCGGGGCCTCAGGCCGCGTCATTCGGCCTTGCTCTACCGCCTTGGAATGAGTATCATTCGTATGTAGGAGTCAATTCAGGCGCCGTGCTAGGAGATGGTTGAGATGCCAAATGTTGCGACGATTGTCATGCCCGGAGATGCCCGAGCGACCGCCAACAAAGGCGTGTTGCCCAAGGCCACTGAAGGACTCAAGGAAGTCGTTGCGTGCCTTAAGGAACTTGGGTGGAAGGCCGATATCCCCTACAAGGGGCTCATCGACTCGCAGAAGCTCAGTTCCGAGGTCTTTCAGAAGGCCAAGGGCGACGTCATCATCGCCTTCTATACCGGCTGGGCGTTCACGGGCCATCTGACTCAGGGGTTGCTGTCCTCAGACCATGCCGACAAGCCCGTGCTGATGTTGTCGAACTTCCGCGGGGAGTTCCCGGGTCTTGTTGCGCTGCTCAACACGTCCGGCGGGATGACCATGTTCGGGCGCAAGCATAGCAAGCTCTGGACGAACGAATTTGGGGCTGACGAGAGCTTCATGCAGAGGCTCGGAGAGTTCCTGGACACGGGCGAGGTCAAGTGGGACATCGACTCGTATGTGTCCGACGGCGAGAGCAAAGACTACTCGAAGAAGGCCGTTGGCGTCGGCAGCAAGGTCGCCGAGAGAATCCTCAAGGAGCGGCGCTTGATGCTCATGCTCGGCGCCTGCTCGATGCAGATGTTCAACGCGATGGTTCCGCTGGAGATGCTCAACCGCGTCGGGTTTGGCGTCGAGATGATCGACCAGGCCGAACTATTGCTTCGCGCGCAAGGGGTGGCGGAGAAGAAGGGCGAAGACGCGCTGAAGTTCTGTCAGAAGAAGGGCGCCGAGTTCCACTTCGGGACCATCTCCAGTCGTGACCTCACGCCGAACCAGGTCGTGAAGCAGTTCCGCATGATGCGCGCCGCGCTCGACATGTTCGACGAGTATGGCGCCGATTGCGGCGGCACCCAGTACCAGCTCGGGCTGATCGACAGTTGGCCCGCGACCGACCTGTGGGACGGGTTGATGAACAACCGCTGCCGACCGTGGGGCAATGGCGACAGCATCGCCTGGGCGACCGAGGCCGACCTGGGCAACCTCCTGCCCATGCAACTCCTCAAGGAAATCCAGGTCGCCAAGAGACAGGATCCCGAGGTCTACTTCCACGACGTCCGCTGGGGCATGGAGATCGACGGGGAGTTCGTCTGGGTGCTGCTCAACTCTGGTTGCGTCGCGCCCTATTTCTTCAACAAGAGCGCCGACTCGCTTGAGGGCATGCACTCGTATCGCCAGCCGTCGATGTACTTCAAGCACGGAGGCGGCACGTGCGCCGGAGTGACGATCCCCGGCGAGATGACATACGCTCGCGCCTATGTCGAGGATGGGCAGCTCAAGATGATCGTTGGCCTGCAAGAGGTCAAGCAGTACAGCGACGAGCTGGTCGACACGATGCTTGACGCGACGAACCCCGAATGGCCGCTGGCTGCCGCGGTGAAGGACGTCCCGATGCACGTGATGATGGGCGATTTCCCGAGCAACCACGAGGCCGGTTGCTACGGCAACCACGTCGGCGAGATGGTCGCGTGCTGCGAGACGCTCGGCATTCCCGTCCGCGTCTATCACTCGTAAGTCTGCCTGACTCACATGAGAACGACGGGGCGCGGCCAATCGGCCGCGCCCCGCTTACTTTAGTGCCAGGTTGGCCCGCGCTACCCCACCATCAGCCAGATCGGGCTCGACCACGCCATGCGCCCGTCGATCTCGGTTACGCGCGGGTAGTACCAGACTGCGTCCACTGACGGGTCGATCTCCGGCAGCGCCTGAGTGTCATCAAACTCGCCGGTTAGCAGTCCGAGCGTCGGCGCGGCCGATGGCGTGACGTCGAACGTCTGGCCGTCGCACCGAACGACCTCCACGCGCATGATCGCGCGGTGCCCAATCGCCGAGTAAGAGAGACTGCGCGTCTCGCCGAGTTGCATCGCGGCGTCGCGCGGCACGACCGAGCCCATGCCCCATCCACCGAGGGCGAACTGCAGCAGCGTCCTCTGCCCTTGAGTCGCGTAGCACCGCCGCGCGTGTAGGGCCGAGTAGACCGCCTCGCGCGTCAGCTCCGGCGCGTAGACGGCCGTCATGCCGCCGACGGTCACCTCATCCGGGTCCAACCCCCCAAGTGGCGAGCGAGGTTCTGACGGCTGGGCTCGGTGATTGTCGGTCCCGCCAACGAACCCGACCTTCATCCCGCACGCGAGCGCTGCCTGCACCGAACTCCCCAGTCCGCCGATGTACACGTTCTCGCCGACCTCGTCCTTCTCCATCGACCCGCGGTCCTGGGTGATCTCGATGAGTCGCTCGAACGCCGGGTTATGGGTTGAGAAATCGTGCTAGGTCCAGAATCGCTCGTAGCTGCTCTCTGAGTGAACGTTGGTATGGTGAGGGATCACGAGCGCGTCCTGACCGGCCAGACTCTCAAACAGCGCCTCGGGCGACGATCCCTCGGGCCTCGCCGCGTCCGTCGATGGGAATTACACGTTCTTGTGGCCGATCTTGAAGCCGACCTCGTAGGCCGGAATCGTGACGAACTCCCCCGGCGAGTTATACAGGTCGTCCAGCGGCATGTCCCGGTCCCAGCAGCTCAGGTTATTCGTGGCAACGCAGAAGTCCAACCCCGCGATGTCGCGGCCCCAGCGATAGGCGTATTCCGTGCCTTCCAGCGCGCCGGCGATGATGCCTTCGCCTGTCATGACGTGCAGATCGCCGAAGTAGACGGCATGGCCCGCGATATCCCCGAAGCCTGGCGCGACGGCGTTGCTCGTGCCGATGATCTCGCTGGCTGCGTCAAAGGCCGTATACCGCGTCACGCGGTCTTGTGCGAGTGGAGCGGCGAGTTCGGCCTTGCCTCCTCGCACGGTCTCAGAGAGGTCTTCTTCGGCCCCGATCACGCTGATCTGGCCATCATACGCCTCCGAGTGGTTGCCAAATCGGTCGCGCGCGGCCACGACTACGCGCGTCCTGTCCGCGACCGGCAGGACTTGCCTGGCCGCCACGCTCAGCCGCGCGGCCGGGCCGCCTATGATGTCCGTGTACGCCGCCTCAAGCTGCACCCACGGGTCGTTCACCGCGGATTCCGGCGGGGCGGACTTGTTGCCCTCAACATCAGCCCAGATGTCCCAGATCGCGCCACGGTGGGCGTGCTCTGGGGCTTGGGCGCGGATGTAGTACCCGCGCGAGTAGCCACCGCGCTCGCCCAGCGTGACCGAGACGGTGTCGCCCGGCTCAAGCCGCTCGCCGAGCACGTCCACCTGCACGATCGGGGCCTGTCGCCAGTGGGTCGAGATCGGGTGGCAGTTCGTCAGTTCCACCCGACACGTCGTACCCGGGCGCGAGGCTTCCGCAGTCACGAGCCCCACTTGCCAGCGCACCATGCCTCGCTGCGGCGGACGGATGCGGATGGCCCCCCCAGGCGCCATTCCTCGCTCGCCAACAGTGTAGACAACGCGCCACGTGCCGCGATCTCCGGCAACTACGGGGCCGCCGGGATCGATCTTCGCACTGCCGAATGCTCCGCCGTCTTCCATCGCGTGTTGCTCCTGTTCCCGTGACGAATGGCCCTCCGACGCAACTGCCCGCATCTCTTCCCGCTGCCCGCGCCCAAAACCTGCGGGTGGAGAGAGGGTGCGTGCCGTTGTCGCGTGTAGGAGGGGTTTCAACCCCGACATGTCGTTGCGTGGCGCAGGCATTCTTGCCTGCGGCCGTCTCCACGGCGTCGGGGTTGAAACCCCTCCCACACGCGACACGGACCTCATCACTCCAGCAACCTCTAGACTTCGACACAGCCGCGAATAGTAGTCCTCGCAAGGCGTTTGAGCTGCCAGCGGCGAAAACACTCTCGACAGTTGACTCCTGGAAGTGGTTTCAAGACCCCGTAGGTCGGATCTCCAGATCCGACAGGCCCGGTCGTTGGGGTTTTGCAGCCAGTTCCAGTCATCGGGCAGGTACGCATGGCACTCGCCATCGATTCAGCACGCGCGCAGACAGACCACGCTCACGAGCGCATCGAACGCCTCAAGGCGCGCATGCTTGAGGGTCCGCGCACTCCCACTGGGTGGCGCGCGTTGGCGTTCTGTCAGGCCGCGCTGGAGCATGCCGGCGACTCGCTGATGATGCGCCGGGCCGCCGGTCTCGCGCGGACGGTGGAGCTATGCCCGGCCGCGATCCGCGACGACGAACTCATCGTCGGCGACCACCATTTCGGGGAAGAACCGGGCATCGATGGCAACATCGATTTTCCGGACATGCAGCCGCACCTGTTCGCCGACGCCTCGGAGAGGTTGGAAGCCGAGCTGGCGAAGACGGGCCTGTCTGATGCGGATCGCGACATCGTCCTCAGCCTGGTCGGGAGAGCGGATCTGTTTCAGCCGCCGGGCAACGCGCCGCCCGCGCCCAAGGAAGTTGCGCTCGTGCAGGAAGCCGGGGGCACCTTCGGCTGGGGCACGTCGCTGAATCACAGCGTCCGCGACTTCACCAAAGTCATGCGGGTCGGGTTTGAGGGCATTGAGCGCGAGATCGACGAGCGGATCGCCCGCCTGAGGATGGAGGATCCCGACGATCTGAAACGGATGCCCTTCCTCCGCGCCGCGAAAGCGTCCGCTCGCGGCTGCGCCCGGATCGGGCGGAAGTATGCGTCCGAGGCCCGGCGGCTCGCCGCCGAGGCCGAGTCCGATGAGCGCCGGCAGGAGTTGCTTGAGGTCGCCGATGGCTGCGAGCAAGTGCCCGCCAGGCCGGCCCGCACGCTCCGCGAAGCCGCTCAGGCCCTCTGGTTCGCGCACATCCTCACCTGCGCCGAAGACCAGATCAACGCGAACTCCATTGGCCGGATCGATCAGATGCTCCAGCCCTACTACGCGGCCGACATCGCCGCCGGTCGTCTCGACGAAGCGGGAGCGCTGGAGCTGGTGAAGCACCTGTGGCTGAAGCTCTGGCGCGGCTACGACGTCCAGCAGATGCAGATCGGCGGGCAACTGGCCGATGGCTCCGACGCGACGAACGACATCTCATACCTAGCGCTTCGGGCGACCGAGGACCTCGGCCTCGTGCGCTGTCTCTCCGTGCGTGTCCACCAGAACACGCCGCGGCGCCTGCTCGACCGGGCCGTCGACCTCGTCAGCCAAGGTGGGGGAGTCCCGTTCTTCTTCAACGACGACGCGATCATTCCCGCCCTGCTCGACAAGGGAATCACGCTCGAACACGCTCGCGACTATGCCATCATCGGCTGCGTCGAGGTCACCATCCCTGGCAAGGCCTGCCCCCACGCCGTCAGCCACAACACCAACCTCGCCAAGTGCCTCGAACTCGCGCTGAACGACGGGTTCGACCCGAGGATAGGCAAACAGGTCGGGCCGAAGACCGGCGACCCTCGACAGTTCACGAGCGCCGAACACGTCTGGGAAGCCTACCGGCTTCAGGCTGAGCAGGTCTGCCGCGTGGGGGCGTATATCTCGAACTCCGGCCAGCTCAGTCAGATGACGGCCTGGCCGCAAGTCTACCGATCGATCCTCACCGACGACTGCATCGAGCGCGGGCTGGAGATGAACTCAGGTGGGTCGATCTACAATTACCATTCCGTCTCCGCCATAGGCATTCCTAACGTCGCCGATTCGCTCTACGCCGTGCAGAAGCTCGTGTTCGAGGACGAGCAGCTATCCATGGACGAGTTGCTTGACGCGCTCGCATGCGACTTCGAGGGCGACGAGCCGTTGCGGCAGATGCTGCTCAACCGGGCGGAGAAATACGGGAACGACTGCGCCGAGGTCGATGCTTGGGCCGCGCGCGTGGCGGAGCACTTCTGCGACTACCTGGGATCGCTGAAGACCTGGTTCGGCGGCACGTTTTTCGCCCACCTGTTCAGCTTCCTGTGGAATGTCGAGCCGTGTGGCGCGCAGACCGGGGCCTTGCCCGACGGTCGCCGCGCCCACGAGCCACTTGCGTATAGCCTCTCCGCCACCGCGGGGCGCGACCGCGAAGGCGTGACGGCCTTTCTCAACTCGCTCGCCAGGATTCCGCACCAGAAAGCGGCCGGCTCGAGTTCGGCGATCATCGAACTCTCGCCCGGCTTCTTCAAAGGGGATGATCGCGAGAAGCTGACTGAACTCATCCACTCCGGGATCCAGGCTGGCGTGGGGCAGATGCAGTTCAACGTCGTCAGCGCCGAGCGCTTGCAGCAGGCTCAGGACGATCCCGAGCGCTTCGGCAACATCATCGTGAGGGTCTCCGGCTTCAGCCAGGAGTTCCGCCTCGTCGCCAAGCCTCTCCAGGACCACATCATCGAGCGGACGAAGCACGTGGGCTAAGGCGTCGCCGGCACGCGCCCCGCTTCCTCGCCGGCCCGTATCACCGTCACGTCCGTCGTGCCCGATCCCGTTAGGGCGCCGTCGTCTCCGACGGAAACGCGCGCCATCGTCGGAATGCGGAAGCGGTCGCCGATCTGCACGTCGCAGATGATGAACTCATCCCCCGCGCCCATGCCCTCGGTCGATTCCACGTGGCACCTCATGAGCTGGCCGAACTCCGTCTGCGTGAGCGTCGTCTCGAAGCCCTCACCCTTGATGCGTTTGCCGCTGAAGAACTGAGTGCCCGGCACGCTGTCGCTCCGGGCGTACTCGTGGGCGAGCAGGCTGACGAATTCCGTCTCGGTCTGCGGATCATCTTCGAGAATACCCGTACCGAGGATGAGCGACGGGCTTTCAAGCACGATGCGCGAGCCACCGTCAATGGCCTCCACGCGCGCGATGCGGTGGGGCGTGTTGCGGCTATACGAGTCGCTCTCGAATAGGATGAGCTGCCCGTTGAGTCGCCCATCGGTCGGCAGCGCTGCTTCGGTCTCGATGGTCGCCTGAGCTTCATCGACCTTGGCGGCGATCCCGGCGAATTCGGCCTCGCCGCACGTCACTCGCAGGTCGCCCAGTGCCATCTCCTTCGCGCCGATCATGTGGATCTCGCGCGGCTCGTTGCCGACCAACCGCACGTGCGCGAACGCGCCCTGCAGCGAGGCTGTGATGCCCTCGCCCGTGAATGATCCGGTCGCCGATAGGATCACATCCTGCCGGTCGCCGTCGAGCGTCACAACGAGTCCCGCCGGCTGAGTCTCGGCGTCACCGTCACCGGTGAGCCGCTCCGTCCCGACCACGAACGGCTTCGATTCAGCCGGGTCCGCCTCCTCGGGCTTCGTGAGCCACAGGCCCCGCACGCCGAACCAGTGGTTCTCCCCGTCGCCCGCGCCCACCGCGCGGACCGCGGCCGCGTGCGTGCCGGCCGCCAGTTCGCGAACGCCAAGCTCCGTCAGCGTCCCGCGGGTCTCGGGATCCGTGCCGATCGCCTCGGCGCCGAACGGCTCGCCGTCGATCAGCACCTGCACGCTGCCGTAAGATGGGGAGGTGTAATGCTCGAGCCCAACCACGTATTCGCCCGTCTCCGCCACCTCGAATTCCCACTGCATCTCGTCGCCGACAGCCCCCGCCTTGTGCAGCAGCACGCCGATGCTCGAGATCAGTTTGACCTCGCCGCCGGTGGCCGTCGCCGACGTCGCGATCGTCCCCGAGCCGTAGCGCGTGCCGGCTTGGGCCTGACCGTAGGGCTCCATCACGCCGATGAACGTGCTGGCGAGTGGCTCTTCGCCGGCGGCCTCACGGCGCGCGACGGCGACGCTCGTCTTCGGCAAGTGCGGGTAGATCCCAGGCGCCCACGCGCTAATGACCTCTGTGCCCGGTTGCCCGAGCACGGTGAGGCGGAAGCTGGACTCGCCATCCGGCAGCTCCCACGAGGCCGACCACGCATCGTCGCTCGACGCGCGTCTAGGCTCCATGATGAACCCGAGCCCGTTGCCCGGCGGCGGATTCCAGTACGGTCTGTTCGGGTACCCGTCCATGTCGCCGTCGTTCAGTTGCAGCGCGCCCCAGTTCACGTCTGTCCCGGCCAGCGAGCCCTCCGCGGCCTCGCCCAACTCGACGCCTGCAAACTCGGCGCTGTCGGCCAGCGAGTGCAGTAGGTAATCGTGCTGCTTTCCGCCCACCACGCGGAAGATGTCGACGAGGTACGCGTTCTCGCCCTCGCCGATCATCGCTACGAGTCGTCGGTATGTCGTCACGCCTTGCGCGACGTAACTCGCGTCGGACGAGACATCCATGAGCTGCAGGCCCGCCAAGTCGGCGAACTGGTGCAGGCTGCCCCCCGTGCCGCTGCCATCTCGCATTTGCGGCGTCTCGTCGACGACCACCAAGTTGTGGCTCGCCGTTTCCTTCGACCAGCCGACCTGCGTGTGGGTTGATCCCAAGCCATAGCCCAGGTCGTACGTCAGCTCGTACCCGAGCGCGTAGTAGTTCAGGTTCAGGTCGTCCAGGTGCCCGTGGTTCAGCGTCGGCCCGAAGCGGATCAGGGCGGACTGAGCTTGCGGCCCCGTGCCCGCTCTCAGAATGCCGATTCCCTTCTGCCCGAAGAACTCCGATTCGTGAATCCTCCGCCGGATCAATGGGTGGAGTTCGCCCGCCGATGCCGGCACGTCGCCGGCATGGAATAGCATCCACGGCATCTCAGCTCGGCCGTTGCGCGCGCCGGCGATGTCGCCGCCCGTCAGCGCGCCCAGCAGAGACGCGAACTTCGCCTTCTCGGCGTCACCCGAGACGCGAGCATAGAGACGCTCGGCGAGTCGGTAGTCGAAGTTCGATGTCAGCTCATCGGGCAGGTACTCCTTGGCGGTGTCTGGGCCTGAGTCTCCGAACCTCGGTCGCTTCCCCGCGCAGTTGAAGCTGAGTTGCGGCAGCACGTAGAAGCTCTGAAACTGCGCGTCATCGTACAGGTTCACGCCATTAGGGTACTTCTCGCTCCGGTAGTTGATGAGGGGCTCCGCGAAAGTGAGATAGAGACTCCGGGTGTGGTCCGCGTAGCCCGTCGATGTCTCGAAGTATCGCCCGTCGCGGTCGACGTTGTTGCGCACTTGGCTGAGAATCCCATACGGACCGTCGTATGCCCAGTCAATGTACCACGGGATGCCGAGGCAGGCCCCCACCGCGAGCGCGCCGCGGATGTAGTCGGCCTCGCCGTTGTGGAGGCGCCCCTTCAGCGACTGTTTGTAGCAGTAAGTCGCCCCGTTTTGCAGCAGGTTGACCTCGATGTTCTCGCGCCGCGTCAGGCCCTCCGTCACCGACGGCTCATCCAGCGACGCGCTGGTATAGATCTGGTCATACCAGTCGGTGAAGTGGATCAGCACGCGCGCGACTTGGTACCACGGCCGCGCAAAACGCCCGCTCGGCGGCGTGCTCGGGTAGTCCCACGATCCTGCGTCACACTCCGGGTAGATGTCCGCCAGCAAGTCGAGTATGAAGGCTACTCGCTCTGCGTAGCGCTCGTCGCCCGTCAGCGTGTAGGTGAACGCCAGCGGCTGCAGCACCTTGAACTGCAGCGTCTCGGTGACCCACGCGTTGTAGGAGCCGACGAAGTAGTGGATCCGTCCGTCCGGGCCAGTGTAGCCCTCGCCTTCGTCGGGGTGGTCATCATCGGGCAGCACGTGCCCGTTCATGCACGTGACGTACCCCGGATTCTCGAAGCTACACCGCGCTCCACCCCACGTGCCCCATCGCGCCCGGCAGATCGGACAGCCCGTGAATCCATACGCAAACGCCGAGCCGGGCTTGGGGATCACCGACCGGAACCACGCCTCGTCCTTCGCCATCCACGTGTCCGCCGTCGCCCTCGTCGATTCAGACCACTTTTTCGCCCACTCATCCGTCTGGATACGTGTTCGAGCCCGCGCCACGTCATCCGGCGTCATGTACACGCACGGATGCGTGTCCCGGCCTTGGGGTGTCACGTCCGCGTCCTTCCATCCAACAGTTGGGGGCATCTTCACTCGCACCTTCTGCTCGGGGTCGGCGAAGACCATCAGTTGCTGTAGCGTCACGTAGTGTTTCTCCCGCTCGTGCGGCTCGAGGATCTCGAGCCTCAGCCACGCCACCTCTCGCGGCTCGAACCTGATGACAACCGGCGCCGCCTGGTCCTCGAGTTGTGTCTCGAGATTGCTGCCATCCGAGAAGGAAACTCGCAGGCTCTTCCAGTTCGAGTAGATGTGGGCGTTGGTCCCGGTCTGGACGAAGGCGATCGTGTCGATCTCGGCCGGTGCGGCGAGCGTCAGCGTGACCCAGACGGGGAAGGTGGAACGAGACTGCGAGCACCACCACGTCCGCCGGTCGCCATCGATGGCGGAATCGATGCCATACTTCGCGCCGACCAGCCCGGCCGAACTCGATGCCTCGATTTGGGCGCCTACGGCCAGGTTGGGCACGCCGCCCGTTCGAATCTCGCCGTCCGCGAATGCGCCCGTCACGAGCACCATCGCACGCAATGCCTGCAGCATGTGGATCTCCTAAAGGTGTCTTGCGTGGACCAGTTCATCCCCGTAGCGACGTGGAAACTCCGCGAGTTTCCCTTCCTGCCCCGTCGAATGCCGTCTGTCGTCACGTGACGACAAGGCTCCCGCCCTGTCGAGTGCCGTCTGTCGTCACGTGACGACAAAGCTCCCGCCCCGTCGAATGCCGTCTGTCGTCACGTGACGACAAGGCTCCCGCCCCGTCTAATGCCGTCTGTCGTCGTAGGACAGGCGTAGGGAAACTCGGTGTCTGAGTTCCCGCGCCTGTCACTCCAGCGAATGGGTCCCGCCTGACAGCCATTCCAGGCCGAACCGTGCGAAAGTGATCGTCTCGTACGCGTGCCTGTCGCCGCGTTCGTACAGACACCCGATCGACATGTCCGGCAGCACCGTCAGGCACGAATACGCTGCCGGGCCAAAGTGCAGCACCTGCCCGAGCGGCCACGTGCGGCCCTCGTCCGTGCTCAGCCGGACGGTCATCTTCTCGCGTTTCGTGCTCGCCGGATTGCTGAAGAGCAGGCGGTTCTTGCCGTGGTCATTGGCGAGCGTGTAGCGCTGGAAACTGGCCTGGCAGATCGGCTCAACCAACGCCGCGTCGTACCAGCGCTCCGACCATGTCGCGCCCTCATCCGTGCTGCTGGCGATCGCGCGCTGGTTGTTCTCCTGCCGGTGGTAGTTCCGCATGTTGAGCATCAGCGATCCATCCGCCAGTTCCACCACCTGACACTCGTTCACGCCGTCACCTGTCGCCCCGCCCAGTTGCCACGTCGCGCCGTGGTCGTCGCTCGTGATGACATGCGAGCAGTACTCCTTCGTCACCGCAACCATGTGATCGCACGGGATCACCATCCGCCCGCTCGCGAGCTGAATCCCGACGCCTGGGCCCGTCGCGTACCACGTCCAATCGGGCTTCTTGGTGGTCTCCGTGATCTCAGTGATCGGGGCCCATGTCTCGCCATCATCATCGCTCTTCGTCAGCCAGACGGTGCGGGTGCCTTCGCTCGTCCGCTCGATGATCTTGCCCTCATGGTCGTGGCCGAGGTTGTGCGTTAGCGGCATCCATATCGTGCCCGTGGTCTGGTCGAGTACCGGACATGGGTTGCCGATCGTGTTGACGCCCTCATCGGCGACGAGTTGCAGCGGCCCCCACGTCTTCCCGCCGTCGAAGCTCCGCTTCAGCACGATGTCGATGTCGCCCGTATCGCTGCCGCTGCCTCTTCGACCCTCGCAGAACGCCAGCACGGTGCCCTTCTTCGATACGATCAGCGCGGGGATTCGGAACGTATTGTAGCCCTCCTTGCCGGAGATGAAGATCGCCTGTTGCTCGGGCTGGATCGCGGCCTTCATATCGAGTTCCTCAATACTGAATCGGACGCTCACCACCGAGTGTTTCTCGCCAGGCTTCAGCACGGCGTAGGTGGTGATCACGAGCGTCCCATCCGGCAGGACCTCAAAGCCTGGATAGCCCAGATCGACCTTCACCGGGCTGTCGAGAAGCCGGACGCGGTACTGCCCCTCACGCCCGCTGACCGCATCCTCGTACGTGCCGACCCACGCGGCGAAATCCCCGTAGGTTGGGCTGCCCTTCGCCATGTCGCGGAATGGGATGACCAACCGCCCGTCGGGAGCATACCGTGGCAAGTGTCGGTCACCCGTGAGGCTGGCCGGCAGCTCGATTGGCTCCGACCACGTCTCGCCGTCATCATCTGAGGTGATGAGGAACGAGTTGTACCGGCGGAGATTCTCCCGCATGAACGCGGCGATCTGTTTGCCGTCGGGCGAGCGCACCATCGCCGGTTCGCACAAATGCGCCCAAGGGTGTTCGGCGATCATCCGCTCCGGGCCCCACGTCAGCCCGCCGTCCTTCGAGATGCTCTGCCAGACCTTCAGCCGACCCTCGCCGTGGCCCTGATACATCGCCAGGTGTCGGCCGCCCTCGATGGGGAGTATCGTGATCGGCGCGACGACGCCGTGCATTCCGTTCGGCTCGAACGGCGTCCACGTCTCGCCATTGTCGAGCGACACGGCTTGGCGGATCGCGCCGTTGCCCTCGATGTTGAACAGTCGCTCCACGCCATCCGGCCCCGTCAGCCGATGCAGGCACGGGCAGTTGGTGGCGGTCGCCCAGTTCTCGGGCACGGGCAGGCGTTCACTCCATGTGAGGCCACCGTCTTCGCTGCGCTTCAGCACGGCCGCCGGTCCGCCATGGCCCAAGGGGTACGTGCACAGCATCGTCTTGTCGTCCGCCAGGAGTACCGTCGTGGGATGCCCGAGATACTGACCGGGCAGCGTCTCGACGATGACCTGTCGCTCCAGCTCAAGCGCGAGGTCGAGGGTGGGAATCGTGTAGTTCGTCGGCTGCGAGCGCGGAGGCGGGAGATTCATCAACTCGCCTCCCGCTCGGAACTCTCTGATCCGCATCGTGCTCCGCCACGGGCGGAACGCGATCGTCCCGAGCCTGCCGCGAGAGCCCTCGATGGTATGGGCCACCTTGCCGTCGATGATGAACTCCAGCTTCGTGCCCGCGCGCGCGACCTCGAACCGGAACGGCTCGCCCTCGCGGACGAACTCATTCGGCTCACCGAGGAACTTGGTCGCCCCGCCGAAGACGGGTCCCTGCACGAAGAGCTGGCCGTTGGAGCCCTCGAAGCCGAAGTGGCTGTCGCCATCGATCACGAACGATGCGGCGCTCCTCCCGAGCTTATGGATTTCAAGCTCCGCCTCTATCCGGAAATCGCCCTCGCCAATCGCCTTGCCGGCCCAAAGGAAGTTGCCCACGCCCGAGCACTCGGTGTAGCCATCGCCCCGAGTCCAAATCTCGCCCTCCTCACGCACCAATTTGGGGATGCCCCCTTCGATGAACATCAGTCAACCTCCGTCCTCTCGCTGCGCAATTGGTTTGGCCCGCAGGATAGCCGGCGAGCGGTGTCCTGGTCGATCTTCGCCGCCGGGAATGATGAAACCATACGGCATCGGTATCGTCGGCGTCGTGACGAGGCTTTTCGGCAGCTCGCCCATCGTCAGCCACGCATCCGCGACCGTGTCATACGCCAGGATGTCGCGCGGGAAGCCGGGGTGCTTGTCCTTCAGCTCCCACGTGCGTCCCGCGTTCGCGCCGTCATCGCCGCCAAGCAGCAGGATGTAGCGCCCATCGATCACCGGCGCAGGCGTCGGCGCGGCAACCGCGGGGCGCGGCATGTCGGCCAGCTTCTCCCAGCCCTCGCCCGGCGTGTAGCGGTAGGCATCGCTGAGGTATCGTCGAGCCGCCTTGCCCTCGTCGTCCGGATACAACTCGCACCCGCTGAACAGGTAGAACGAGCCTCCGCACGAAGCCGCGACGGGGAGGATGCGGGCCGGGCCGGGCCAGGGGTCGAGAATCTGCCATTCCCTGTTGGCGGTCAGGACGTTCACGGACCAGAAGTTCGCCATGGCCTCGGTCGACGTCGGGGTTTCTTGCCCACCGGCCACATAGACGGTTCTGTCGATCAGTGCCGCGCTGGTAAAGGCACACGTGGTCGGTAGTGGCGGCTGAAGATCCGGCCAAACGGCGAATCGAGGCTCCGCCATCAGCACCATAATGAGTTCCCCGGGGCGTCGACCGGGCCGACTCTCGCATTGGTCTAGCCACCCGACCGTGACCACGTCGGCGTAATGTCGCTCAGCATCTCCTCCGCCCACGCAATACACCCAGTCGCCCCTCTGCACGGTCGCGCCATACGCCGTTGGTCGCGGCAGCGTCCCTTCCGCCGTCCACTCCGCATCGCCCGGCTTCAGCGTGTAGATCGTGTCGACCCATTCCTTCGTTCCACCATCGAAGAGAGGAGTGGGGAAGTGAGCGCCCCCGGCGACGATGAGCTGGCCTCCACTGATCCCCGCGAACGCGCCGCTCACCGGCACGGGTAGGTCCGGCAGCGCACCCCATTTCAGGTCTGGCACTGTCGTCTCAAGTTCGTCCGCCGTGCAGGCGCCCGCGCACAGGGCCATCAGGCCGACCGCCAGTAACCGTCGCATGGTGTCTCCCTCACTCGACCGGAATCGTCAGCCGCTGCTCGTCGGTGCCGACGCCGTCGATCTCCACCCGCAGCATTGCCGTGAACGTGCCCGCCTCGGTTGGCGTGCCCGACACCACGCCCGTTTCGGGATCGACGGACAGCCATCCCGGGGCATCGACCAGCGACCACGCAGGCTTCTCGATGTTCCAGAAATGCGCGTTGTAACTGCCCTTGCCCTCGATCGACTTGCTCCGCAGATCGCCCAGGCTTCGGATCGCGTGCGGCTGGTACTCGTACGCGGCACCAACCTCGACTGCCTCGTGCGCGACCGTGGTGATGAGCGGCCTTGGCGCCTCCGCGTAATCGCTCGGTCCGCTTCGATTCCCATTCTCATCGACCGCTACGACGCGGTAGAACGCCCGGTCCGCGTTGGGCAGGTCCGCGCCCGGCTTGATCACCACCAGCTCCGTTTCGCCTACCTCGGCCACGAAGTTCGCCGGGAATGTTGGCTCGAGCTTCTCCGCCTGGTTGCCCGTGTTGACGGTATAGTCCGTGTCGCTGATGCTGAAGCCCTGCTCGTCGCTGCCGTAGACGCGGAACTCCGCGGGAGTTCGGCCCCGCGGGTTCGCGCGCCAGGTGAGCGTGCCGTCGCTCAGCGCGACGTCCAGCGGCACGCCCACGGATCGTGGCGTGAAGCTCCAAATCTCAGACCATTCCCCCCACACGCCTTGCCCGTCGCGCGCCCGCACTCGCCAGTAGTACATCTGGTCCGGGTTCAGCAGCCCGTCGTACGGCAGCGCGTGCCGCGCCTGGCCCTTGTCAGCGGTCTTCGCGATCAGTTTGTCGAAGTTTGGTGAGAGCACCCAGCGCATGTCGGCGCGGCTAGCGAGCTGGAAGTGGTAATCCGCGATCTCGTCACCGTCGGGGTCCTCGGCGGGCTCCCACTCGAAGATGATCCTCGTCCCCTCCGCGTCTCCCGCATCCGTGGGGAAGATGGGCTCGTTCGGCGCCGATGGCGCGCGCGATGTCGACCGCTCGACCCACGAGTGCGTCAGCTTCACGTTCCTCGGGCCTTCCGACTCGTCCGCGTAGGCGATTCGATTGTCGCCCAGCGTCAGCCCTGGCAGCGATAGCTGCGCCATCTGAAGGTCGTTCTCGATGAGCAAGCCATCGAGACCCACCTCACGCCCGCCTTCCATGTCGATTCGCAGCAGATAGGAGTACCGAGCCGGTCCGCCCTGCGCGAAGTGCGGGTCCAGGTCGGCCTGGACCGTCCCCATATCCACCGGCTCCCACTTCTCCCCGTCGAAGGACAGCGCCATCGAGATGCGCCCGCCCTCGGCCTGGGCCCCGGTCAGCGTCACGCGTCCGCCGACGATCACGTATGGCATCGCCATCGGGATCACCAGCGAGGCCGTGCCGGCCAGTTTGGGGTGGAGTTTCGGGCTGCGGGTCACGTTGGTTGCGATGCTGGTCTGGCTCTCGAGCCCATCCAGAAACGACCGGCGATTCACCTTGGGCTCATACCGCCAATACCCGTTGCCGTGCCGCGCCCAGGCCGTCTCGCCCCAGCCTGTTAGCAGATTCTTGCTCTCCCAGATCCCGTGCGCCTTCTCGCGGTGATCCCACCGCCACTCGATGCTCTCACCGGGCCGCAGCACGAAATCCATCGCATGCCCGATGTGCGAATTCCACTCGCCGCCGCGGTCGTCGCCATCGTAGACCGTCAGCGAGGCCGAGAACTCGTCGGTGTTGCGGCTATCGCCCGAGAGTATCCCATAGGTGTGCGTGCGCTTCATGAGGTCATGGTCACGCACGATGTCGGCCTCCTCGGCGATCGTCTCGTTGTCGCGTAGAAGGCAAATGATGTTCTCATCGCCATCCAGCAGGTGCCAGTCGCCGCTATAGTAGGCCTCGCTGGTGCAGTGGCCCTGCGGCCGGCCGGACCGAGTCTGGAACCCAGCCGCCCGCCAGATGTCGGCCAGCACGTGCGCGTCGTCGCCACACAGCGTGTAGCCATAGACGTTGAGCATCTTCACCGGGTCCTTGACCTCGGCGTCGCCGGTCGTGGCGTGGAAGCGGTGATGCCGCTGGAACTCCCAGATAGCTCGCACCCGCTCCTCCTCCGACGCATCCGGCGGGAGGTCGCTCACGGCATCATCGACGATGTCCTCCATGGTCCGCCATCGATGCCTGCCGTTGACGAGAACCCACGGGTTGACGACCGGGCGCTCGCCGACGTTCTCAAGCCTCACGAACTGGTTCGGCTCGTACACCTGCCCAAACGCGCCGTAGCCGACCGGATCGCGCGTGTTGACCCCATCCATCGTGCCGCCCATCCGGATCGTGTATTCGTGGGAGGCGCCGGTGATGGTCTCTGTGTGGCTGCGGGGCATATCATCCGCCGCCAGGCCGACAGCGGGCAAGCAAGAGAGCGCGAGAAGCGATAGGACCATGGTGCTTCACCCCCGTGGAAGTTCACGAGGGTTCGTCTCGCGCATGGGCAAGGCCTTTGCTGGGGGGGGGGGGCTGGCTCTGGCGGAGAACGCGGCGCCGAACGCGTGTTGAATAGCATGTCCGTCAAGACCCGTACAGATTGTCGCGGACGGAGGAGGCGCTGAACATGCGCGTATCAACACTGCTTGGCTGGCTCACGTGGCTGCTTCTTGGCCTGTTGGCGTTGCAGGGATGTGGCGGAGCGGGGGTACACAGGCTCGCGGAGTAGCACTTCGATGCCGGCGGCCGCGGCATCGGTGAACTCCAGCCACGGGCGAGCGTTGATTCTACGGTAAGCTCGTAGTCAGACACCGCCCGGAGGACGCCACATGTCGATGGATCGTCGTCGCTTCCTGAACGCAGCGTTGGTCGGGGCCGGCGGAGTGTTGCTCGACGGCACTGCCTCCCTCGCCCAGGCGCCGAGCCCATTCGCCCTGCGCCCGCTGGGGCAGACGGGGCTGAATGTCTCGTTGATCGGCGCCGGAACCGGCATGCGCGGGTGGATGCGCAACTCCAACCAAACCCGCGCGGGCAAGGAGAGCTTCAGCACTCTCATCCGCCACGCCTACGAGCGCGGCGTGCGGGTCTTCGACTGCGCCGACCTCTACGGAACCCACCCATACCTTGCTGAAGCCCTAACCGGAGTGCCTCGCGAGGACTACGTCATCATCACCAAGATCTGGTGGCAGCAGCGAGGCCTCCCCGAGCAAGATCGGCCGGGCCCCAAGGCATCCGTCGAGCGCTTCCGGCAGGAACTCAGGACGGACTACGTCGACCTTGTCCTCCTCCACTGCGTGACCGACCCCAATTGGCAGCAGACCGAGGAATGGCAGATGGACGAGTTGTCCGAGCTGAAGTCCGACGGCGTCATCCGCGCCCACGGCGTGTCGGTCCACTCGATCGGCGCGCTTGAGAGTTGCATCAGTAGCCCCTGGGTCGATTCGGTCAACGCCCGGATCAACGCCTACGGAGACAAGATGGACGACCGCGACCCCGCCGTCGTTGCGGAGGTGCTCAAACGTCTCCACGATGCGGGCAAGGGCGTCGTCGGGATGAAACTCATTGGCGAGGGCCAATACCGCGACGATCCCCTCAAACGCGACGAGTCGATCAAGTACGTCCTCGGTCTGGGGTCTGTGGACACGATGGTGGTGGGCTTTGAGAAGCCCGAGGAGATCGACGATTTCGCCGACCGCGTCGCCAACGCTCTCGCCGCTCAGTAGTCTGCCCCCGCAAAGGCCCCCGCAACTCCCCCGGCGAATTCGCCAGGACCTGACCATAGACCCCTGACCAACCCGCATCCGGAGGGATTGCTGTGAGCAAGATCGGCATTGGCGTATTGAGCTACGCGCATGGGCACGTGACATCGTACTCGCATGAGATCGCTAACCTTGATGACGCCGAGATTCTACGCATCTGGGATGATGACATCGCGCGTGGCGAGGGCGCGGCTAGCGGCTTCGGCGCGACCTTCACTCCGCACATCGAGGACGTCCTCAACGATCCCGCGATCGACATTGTCTTCATCGCGTCTGAGACCAACAAGCACGCCGACCTCGCTGTGGCCGCCTGCGCCGCGGGCAAGAACGTGGCGCTGCAGAAGCCGATGGCGCTCAGCATGGCCGACTGCGACCGCATCATCGACGCGGTCGACCGCAACGGCGTCTTCTTCTCGCTAGCCTTCCAGATGCGCTACGACCCGGCCAACATCCGGATGAAGGAACTCATCGACGGCGGCGATCTCGGCAAGGTCGGCATGCTGCGCCGGCGCCACTGCATCCCCGTTCTCTTCAACGATGGCTTCGTCAACGGGCCCAGCAGCTGGCACGTCGATCCCGTCGCGAACATGGGCATGTGGATGGACGATGCCTCCCACGCCACTGACTTCTTCCTCTGGATGCTCGGCGAGCCCGTCAGCGTCACCGCCGAGATCGACAACGTGCTGACCAACGTCGCGCCCGACGACACCGGCATGGCCATCTACCGGTTCGCCAATGGCGAGATGGGGATGCTCTTCAACAGCTCCGTCGTCCACGTGGGTGAGAACACGACCGAGATCTACGGTGACCGAGGTGTCGCGATTCAGAACTACGGCGACGGTCCCGCGCTGACGATTCCGCCGCCCGAGGGCGCTGTCGCGCTCCGGTACTACGACAGCCAGGCGCCTGAGAAAGGATGGCAGGATCAGGGCATCGAGATCCCGGCCGGTCACGGCGTGCGAATCCAGTCCGTCGCCCGCAACATCCTCGACGCCTACAAGGCCGGCGAGCCGACCGTCACGGCTCGTGACGGCAAGCTCTCAACGGGAATGATCCTGGCCGCATACCGCTCCGCCCGCGAGGGGCGGCGCGTGGACCTGCCATTGGAGTAGATACGAAATGAAGCACGTGCTGCTTTGCCTGCTGCTGCCCGCGGCGGCGTCCGCGCAGCGGCTCGATGCCGACGGAGACGCCTTCGTCTGGCGCAATGGCGATGAGACCATTCGCGTCAATGGCGCGTCCGTCAGCGCGGGCCTCGCGGGAGGGCCGTCGCTCTCGTGGCAGATGGTCCTGTGGCACGATGACTGGGTCTACGAGTCGCAGACGGGCGGCCTGGTCGAGAGCGGTCCCACGCTGGTAGCCGACGGTTCGATGGCGATCTCCGGCGCGTTCTCCACCACCGATGACGCGCCGGCCGTACTGTATTCGCAGACCGTGACGCCGTCTGAGACGGGAATCAACGTGCGGTGCGAGTTGCGGAAGTCGGGCGAGCTGCGGCTGCCCAGGGGCGTGCTGTTGCACGTCAACCCAGATGATCGGTTCACGGGCAGCGAGATGGTCTGGGGCGATCCGTCATGGCACACGACGCAGGGCAAGGTCGCGAGCGGCCCCGTCAAGCGCCTGCTGTTTGAACTCCGGGAAGGCCGCAGCCTGGCGCTGATACCCTCCGCCTTCCGCGCGGCAGAGAAAGACACCTATGGGAACTCGAAGGCGTATCGACTGGGCATGGTAGCCCGCGATTTCGAGGTCGGCGAGACGGTGGTCGCCGAGTACGCTATCTCCTTCGACGACATGCCCAGCACGTTTCCGGGCGACGTGGAGCCCATGGTCGCGAACCTGGCGATCAACTCCGTGGGGCAATCCGCAACGAAGGTCGGGCTGTATGAGAAGCTCGAACTCACCGTTGACCTGACCGGTACCTACGACAACCCTTACGACCCCGACGAGATTGCCCTCGATGCGATCGTCACCGCCCCTTCGGGCAAGACCCAAGCCGTGCCCGGCTTCTTCATGGTCGAGCAGGACCGTGCAGTTGAGGACAGCCACGAATTGGTTGTGCCTCGGGGGAATGGCGTCTGGAAGGTCCGCTACGCGCCGACTGAGATCGGCAGGCATCGGTACGTGCTACGCCTGCGCGATTCGTCGGGCGTGCTCGAGGCGCCCGCCGGCAGCTTCCGCGCAACTCGGGGCAGCTCGAAGGGCTTCGTCCGCCTGAGCGAGGTCGACCCTCACTACATGGCGTTCGATAACGGTGAGGGCTACATGGCGATCGGGCACAACCTGCCGATCTATCACACCAGCGGCCAGCTCACCGATGAGGCCTTGCGCCGGTATGCGGAAGCCGGCGAGAACCACAACCGCTGGTGGATGAGTTCCAGCGGCCTCGGCATCGAGTGGATGGAAGACCTCGGCTGGTACCGGCAGGACAACGCCTACCGCATGGACTACGCGCTCGACCTCGCCGAGGAACTCGACCTTTACTACATGCTGTGCATGGACACGCACCAGGACTTCCGCGAGGGCGGCTGGCTCAAGAACCCGTTCAACGCCATCAATGGTGGCCCGTGCGAGACTGCCGGCGACTGGTTCACCAACGAGGAAGCCCGCGAGTTCTATCGCAAGCGGTTGCGCTACACGGTCGCGCGGTGGGGCTACAGCCCGCGCGTGCTCTGCTGGGAGTTCGGCAACGAGTTCCAGGGGTGGGCCGATTCGCCCAACGAGATCAAGCTGCCGTGGCATGAGGAGATGAGCGATTACCTCGCCAAGATCGACCCCTGGCGGCACATGATCACCACGAGTTGGTGGGGCGGGACGGGGCCCAGGGAATTCTGGGCGCTCCCGAACATCGACATCGTGCAGACTCACTGTTACACGAATGACGATTCCAACGTTGCCATCCGCATGCGCCAGTACGGGATGCACCAGTGGGAGACATTCGACAAGCCCCACATCTTCGGCGAATTCGGCATCCGCAGCCACTCGACGACCGCCGACAAAGACCCGGAGGGCTGGGCCGTGCACAATGCCCTGTGGTCGGGTCTTCTGGCCTTCAATGCCGGCCCGCCCATGCCGTGGTGGCACGAGAACTACATCGACAAGCTCGATCTCTACTTCCACTTCGGGTCGCTCGCGAACTTCGTCGATGACCTCCCCTTCGGCACGGCCGAGTGGAGCCTGCTCGACGTGTCCGGCGTCGAGTTTGCCGACCCCAACCACGTGCCCGATGCGCGCGACGCGGAGATCATCCCCATGCAGCGCTGGGGGAAGCCCGAATACGCCGAGTTCGTTCTGGGATCGAACGGGTTGCTTGTCGGAGACCTAGCGCCGCAGGAACTGCTCCAGGGCACCGGCCATGAGGACATCAAGAACCCGCCGACATTCATCGCCAACTACCCCACCGGCGGCGAGTTCATCGTGAAGGTTGGCGTGGTATCCAATTCGGGTCTGCTGCGCGTGTGGATAGACGATGAGCAAGTCTTGGAGCGCGAGTTTCCTTGCGGCGAGGGTCTCGGCCTGGGCAGCACTTTCCGCGAGACTTGGGACCTGTGGGAGACCACCTATAACGAGGACATCTCGATCCCCGTACCTGCCGGCGAGCACCGAATTCGCGTCGAGAACTTCGGCGATGATTGGATCAAGGTCAGGGGCTACGCCTTCACCGACTGCACGCTGCTCGATAGCCCGGATGTGATCGCCGTCGGCATGAGGGCCGAGGACGCCGCCATCGTCTGGCTACAGAACCGCACCAGTTCCTGGTACAACCACGCCGGCAACGGCGAGGTGAGCCCGGTCGACGCGTTCACTGTGGATCTCGAGCTGGCGAACGGCAAGTATGACATCGAGTGGTGGGAGACGTGGCGTGGCTCGATCGACCGCACCGAGACAGCGACGGTGAAGGACGGGCAACTGACCCTCAACCTCCCTGGTCTCGAATCGGACGTGGCCCTCAAGCTCCGCCGCCGGTGACGCGCCGTCCATCCGCCAACCGCCGACACAGAGGCATTCCTCATGCGATTCGCAGTCCCACTCACGCTCTCGCTCCTCGCCGTCGCCGCCCACGCCGCGCCGCTCCAAATCAAGGCCAACGGCTACTCGGCTGAAGTCACCCGCGGCGCGGTCACATCGCTCGTGGACGCGGCGGGTAACGTGTTCGTCGACGGCCCCATACCCGACCAGACGTGCGCCATCCGCACGATCGGTGGCGACCACTGGTCACGGGATGACGAAGCGCCCGCCACCGTCGAAGTCGGACAGGTCCGCAACCAGACCTACGACACCCTCACCGACACGCTTGCGGGACTCATCCAGACTCGCTACCAGGTCGAGGAAGACACCGACGACCTGATCATCACCCAGTCCTGCCGCACCACGGAATCGGGCGTCTGGGGCGTCGAGTGGAACATCGCCTACATCCCGCTGGAGATGGATATCATCATTCCCGGACGTTCGGGAATCAAGCTCTCCGCTGACTCTCCATTCGGCACTCAGACCTTCGACTACCCCCTCGCGTGGGAAGCCCAGTTGGTCATTGTTGAGGGTGAGGGCCGAGGGTTCTACGTGTGGGCCGGTGACCCTGATGGCATGTTCAAGCGGCTGACCGTCGACCGCACGGACGAGGGCTGGCGGCTGGGATTCGCCTCGATCAACAACGCGCCGTTCGATGACCGCAAAGACGCCGTCAGCCCCATCTGGCACGTGAACGTCTACGAGGGCGACTGGCGCGTTCCGGCGCGCACGTATCGGGATTGGATGGTCGAGAACCTCCGCCCGACGCTCGTTCAGGATCAAGGCCCCGAGTGGGTCAAGGACATCCGTTGCGTCGTCATCATGGGGATGGATATCCCGACGATTGAGGACCTGACGGAGCGCCTCGATCCCGAGCAGACGTTGCTCTACATCCCCGGCTGGCGCAAGGCCGGTTACGATCGCGACTATCCCGTTTATGACGATCCCTTCCCCCAGTTCGAGCCCTTCGTCAAACGCGCTCACGAACTGGGCTACCGGGTGATGCCTCACGTCAACTACTTCGGCGTCGACCCGCTCAACGAACTCTACGAACAGTTCGAGCCGTACCAGGTCCGCGACCCGTGGGGCAACCACGACAAGCTATGGTGGCTCTGGACGCGCGCCGAGCCGGAGATCAAGTTCGCCTACATCAACCCCGCCCACAAACCGTGGCGCGATCTCTTCGTTGCCCGCATGAAGGAGTTCTGCGAGCGCTACGAGATTGACGCGATCCACCTCGACCAGACGCTCTGCATCTTCAACGACAACAATGGGCTCATGGATGGGATGTCGATGAGTCAGGGCAACGTCGCCATCCACAAGGAGCTCCGCGAGGCCATTCCTCAGGTCGCCCTCAGCGGCGAGGGCCTGAACGAGGTGGCCTATCGCTACGAGGCCTTCGCCCAACGCCACGCATGGGGGCTGGTCCACCATGAGGGCACGTGGAATCGGTCTCAGCTCGATTGCGCGCACCCCATCGCGAGTTATCTCCTCCGACCTTACACGATCATCTACGGGTATCTCGGCTACACCTCGCCCGACAACGGCCAGCTCTACGCCGCGTGGAACGATGCCTACCAGAGCTGGGGCGTCATTCCGACGCTGAAGCCGAACCGCCGAACGGTCGAGAACCCGACCGGCTTCACGCGGCAGTTCTACGATGAGGTGGAGTTCTGGCAAGACCAGCGGCTCGACATCGATGTCGACGCCGACTGGCCCGATGACATCGCCTTCCCGTACAGAACTGCCTCAGGCGAGCGCGTCGTCAAGACCAAGGACCGCCGCACCGTGATCGACGGCGACGACATCATCCGGACCATCTCGGAGGTCACCGAGACGGCCTTGCCGGGATCTATCCCCGGCTGGCGCGTCTACAACGCGGAGCGCATCTTCGGCCTCGATCCCCGCGCGTGGTACGCGTACGTCGATGAGCCTCGCGACATGGACGCGTTTCACATCGAGGGGTTGACCGAGGGCTTCCGCGTGTCGATGGTCACCGTCGACGAGGATATGGCCATCGTCCGCACCGAGCAAGTCGGCGGCGTCGTCGCTGACCTTACTGAATCGATCGGCAAAGCGACGTGTGGCTCAATTCCTGTCAACGGCCCAGAGGTCGAAACGCGCGGCCCGTTGTTCGCCGAAGACGGATCACATTTCCGCGCCGAGGGCAGCGTGCTCCATGCTCATCCCCCGTGGAAGACGCCCGGATCGGGCGTCGCCTACGCGCGCTATGAGGTCACGCTCCCGGCGGCGGGCAATATGCGCTTCGTCACCGAGGTCGCGATGGATTCATCGGCTGCCAAGGAGGAGACCGCCGACGGCGTGACCTTCGGCGTGACAGTCCGTTCTGGCGGCGACGAGGAGCATGTCGAGCTTCATAACGCCAGCGAGGTCCGCCGGCCGCTTGAGATCGATCTGACGCCGTTCGCCGGTCGGACAATTCAGGTTGAACTCACCGTGCATCCGGGCCCCGATGACGCGCCCTCCTTCGACTGGGCGCGTTGGTACGAGCCCCGGGTTGAGCAGGACACCGCCACGACGGGTGAGATTGTCGTCGGCGGAGGCCAGGATTGGGACCTTGCCTTTTCCGGCGCCGCCAGCGCGGTGCCCGAGCGCGAAGGCGACATCTACCGTCTGCCGGCCGACTTGCCCGGCGCGACCGTGCTCACCGCCGACATTGAGATGCTTCCAGTCGCGCTGCCCTTCGATGTCGCCGCCGCGCCGCTCCGCGTGAGCTTTGCCGGCTCGGACGGTCAGGCGCTTGTCTCGCCGCAGTTCGCCGGGGCCAACGCTCTTGATGAGCCCACCGCGGTCGGCGGCGTTGCCAAGCCCGGCATCCACGCCCACCCGCCCGACCATGGCATGACCATCGCCAGCCTGCCGCTCAGCCTCCCGACGGAGGCGGCGGAGCTGCATAGCTTCGTCGGCCTTCGCGATGGATCGAAGTCCGAGGGGTGCGTCTTCAGCATCCAGGCCAACGGCGTCGAGATCGCGCGCGAACTCATGGTGCCGGGCGAGTGGCATGAACTCGCCGCCGATCTTGAGCCATGGGCCGGCAAAGACGTCATTATCTCGCTGGTGACCGACTCCGATGGCGAGTATGGTTTTGACTGGGCAGTCTGGGGAACGCCGGTGATCCGAGCCAGATAGGGAGCGCGTATGAGCACCCATGCGATGTTGGTCAGTCTCCTCGCCACGGCCGCGGCGGGCGCGCAACCTGACGCGCTCAAGGACGTCGTGCAGCCCGATTGGTCACTCGTGCAGGGCGACGATGCCGCGCGCTTCAGCTACGAGGACCTAGAGTACTCTAGCGACGACTGGTACGGCTCCACCTTCTGGACGGGACCCGACTGGACCCGCGTCGGCCGCGACTGGCAGCACTCGGGCAACCTCGTCAACAGCGTCCGCGTTTTCAACGCGCCGAAGCCCGGCAAGGCTCAGGTGACCGGTCGTTGTTACAAGGCTGATGTGAAGTGCGGCGACGGCGTTGCGCTCGCCATTCGACACAACGCGAAGACGGTTTGGTCTGCTCAGATCGACTTCGCCGATACCACCGGCGTCGAGTTCGACCTTGAGGTCGATCTCGCCCCTGGCGACCGTCTCCGGTTCGCCCTCGCGAATGGCGGCGAGATCAGTTGCGACACCACCTACTGGGATCCGGCCATCACCTACGCCGACGGCGAGGTCCACCGCGCGTCGGAGGGCTTCGGCGAAGAGACAGGGGTTTGGTCGTACGAGATGGAGACCGACGAAGGCCAGACTTCCGCCCTTGCCCCCGGGTGGGAGGTGCGGCAGTGGATCAGCCCCGACGCCTCTCGCGGAGCGCTGTCCATCTCCCGCGGCGACAGCGAAACCCCTGAACAGACCGTGCCCCTCGCGGCCCTCGACGCCAGCAGCAAGTATCGAGTCACGGAGGCCCCGGCGGGGCAGGCCACTCTCCGCACCGGCGACGATCTCATGCGGACCGGCCTCAGCATCGTATTGCCGCCGGGCAACGCCCTCGCCATCGAGTACGCTCTTGGACGCGGCGCGGTGAGCACCGCCATCCCCGCCGCGGCGGCGGACCTCAGCGTTTCTCGTGACGGGCGCCTCACCTGGAGCAGTGGCCCGGACCTCACGCACGTCGTGTGGCGCGATGGCGATGTCATCACCCGCACGCGCGGGGCCACCTACCACGACGCGACCCTCTTGCCGGGCCACGTAGCTCGCTATGCCGTTCAGACTGAGCGGGGCTTCCTCCGCTCGCGCCCGACCGAAGTCGCGATGGTGTCCGATGATCGCCCCGAACTCGACCTCTGGCGCCTCGTCGAGGCAGATTGGGCGCGGACCGACCCGATTCCGACGCCTGCCGCCTATGCTGAGATCGCCCTCGATCAGCTCGACCGCGCCGAGAAACTCGGGGCTGATCTCGACCCCGTTTCCGCGCTCCGCGAAGTGGTCTCCACTCCCGACGTGCCGCGAGGCACGCTCCGCCAGGCCTACCTGGAGGCCCGCTGGATCAAACGGAACGCAGCGCTCGGCAATCCGCTGCTGGACTTCGGCGAGCTGCTCTTCGCCAAGCGCGTTCCCACCGAGTATAGCCACCTTGTGATGCAGTATTTCGGCTGGCGCGCGAGGCCGGGCGGCGGGATTCACGTCCTCGGGGAGCCCGGCCGCTCGCTGCGGACCCGCAACATCCTCGCCGGGCAACTCGAGGGCGGCAGCGTCCTCGCGCCACGGCTGTCGTACGACGCCAAGCGCGTCGTCTTCTCATACTCAAGCTGCTCCGAGGACGATCCGTACTTTCACATCTACGAGGTCGGCGTCGACGGCTCCGGCCTGCGTCAGCTCACCTCCGGCGAGTACGAAGACCTCATGCCAGCCTATCTGCCTGACGGCGGCGTCATCTTCTCCAGCACGCGCCGTCGGGGCTACTCGCGATGCTTCGGTGGACAGTTCGGCGACAAGTGGCACGTCTACACGCTTCACCGCATGGATGGCGACGGCGGCAACCTGCGCACGCTCTCGTTCCATGAGACTAACGAGTGGTTCCCCTCGGTCCTCAACGACGGCAGCGTCGCGTACGCCCGGTGGGACTACGTCGACCGCCATGCCGTCCTGCACCAGAATCTCTGGCGCACGAGCCCGGACGGAACCGGCGCCTCGGTGCTGTGGGGCAACCACACCCAGGTCCCTCACTGCAGCTTTGAGGCCCAGGCTATCCCGGGCAGCTCGAAGATCATCTGCACCGGCTCCGCGCATCACTCCGTCACGGGCGGATCGATCTTCATCATCGACCCGAATATCGACTACGACGGTCACGAGGCCATCGAGCGGATCACGCCGGACGTGCCGTTCCCCGAAGCCGAATCGTGGCCCAGCAGCTACTACGCCACGCCTTGGCCGCTGTCGGAGGATGTCTACCTCGTTTCCTTCAGCCACGACCGCCTCATCCCCGAGCCTGACCCCAACGATCCCGCCGCG
Source organism: uncultured Armatimonadia bacterium (assembly GCA_964555935.1). GTDB lineage: Bacteria > Armatimonadota > Zipacnadia > Zipacnadales > VGFC01 > CAZKUN01. The sequence goes on from CAZKUN010000046.1 coordinate 42,759, forward strand.
CTCGGGCTGTACTACCTCGACCGCTGGGGGAATCGCGAACTGCTCTATCGCGACCCACAGATCGGCTCTACCACCCCGATCCCCGTAGCCGCGCGACCGATGCCCCCTGTCCTTCCGAGCGCGCTGCCTCGCTCCGGCCCCGACGAGGGCGAGATCGTCCTCCTCGACGTCCATCGCGGCTTGCCGGAGGAATACGCAGGTCAGGTCAAGGCGCTTCGCGTGATCCAGCTATTGCCCAAGTCCACTCCCATCGGCGACGTGCCACCGGTTGGGCTCGCGGGTCAGGAAAACACGCGCCTTGTCCTCGGCACGGTCCCTGTCGCTGACGACGGCTCCGCCCACTTCAAGGCGCCCGCCCGCAAGGCGCTGCTGTTCCAGGCGCTCGACGCCCAGGGAATGGCCATCCACACGATGCGCAGCACGGCTTACCTCCAACCAGGTGAGAAGACCTCATGCATTGGGTGCCACGAATCGCGGACGGAGGCGCCGGAGTCGCGCATCATAGCGGCCGGCAACGGTGAGGCGGTCGCCATCACGCCCGGACCCGAGGGCTCCAATCCCTTCAGCTTCGCCCGCCTCGTCCAGCCCGTCCTCGACCGCCACTGCGTCAGTTGCCACGGTGATGACGAGCCGGCCAAAGGTCTCAGCCTCACCGGCACACCGGAGGCTCCCTGGACTAAGTCATACCTCTCGCTGACGGGGGGGAAGACGTTCTACCAGGCGGGGACGAACGCCGAGAACGCCGCCAAGTCGCTCGTCCCGCGGTTCGGCGGATGGAACAGCGTCCACGTCATCGATCCCGGCGGGATGTATGGCTCGCGCGGCAGTCGGCTGATGGGGATGCTCCTCGACGGCCACGAGGATGTGCAGCTCGATGCCGAGTCGATCGAGCGTCTCGCCACATGGATCGACTGCAACGCCGTCTTCTATGGCACCTACGATCCCGCCGAGCAAGCCAAGCAACTCCGCGGCGAGATCATCGACGTGCCCCCGCTGCAGTAGCTCGAAGCGCTGATTGCGGACCAGCCGCCCGCTACTGTCCCAACGGTGCGGCACATTCGTACCGTTAATTAGTGTCAGACACCAGTTTAGCGATCGGTTTGGCCCCTGTAGCGTAGAATAACGCTCTGAATAAACTGGTGTCTGACACTAATTAATCCACCGTCAGCCGTGAGACTTCGATATATGCTCGCTGCGCTTCTCAAGAGGGATCGCGCCCACTCCAGGCCAATACTCCCAGCCTGAACTTAGATGCCGGCAAGGTTGCCCGGAGATCTGTACATGTGCGAGTTCTGCCATAAGCACGGTGACGGAAAGAAGTGGTATCTGCAGGCCAAGAATTACGGCGAGGACCTCACCGGCGACCTGCGCCGTCGGCGGATCATCGATGAGATGCTCCTCAACTCCGAGTTGATCGAGAAGGGCTTCAAGCTGCTCGAGCGCATCGAGAAAGCGCCCACCTTCGTCCAGGTCGCGATCAAGGGCGCCATGTCCCGCCGCCTCAAGCGCGACCACTTCGGCCAGGTCATCCCCATTGAGGATCTCGAGCAGGTCTTCGGCTTCGTCAATAGCATCGTCCGCGTCCCCTGCATGTGTCGCTGGATCGGCTCGCGCGAGGAAGTCGGTTACTGCTACGGCTTGACGCTCGGGCCGAATGGCGACCAGTTCCGCGATATCCTCGGTGAGATGGAGAGCGCCTACGGCGAGGGTCCCGATACCTCCCGCCTTGAGGAAGTCAGCCCCGAGGAAGCCCTCAAGGCGATCAAGGGCCACGAGAAAGAGGGCCTTTGCCACACGATCTGGACCATCGGAACGCCCTTCATCGGCGGCCTCTGCAACTGCGACCGCGCCGACTGCTTGGCCATGAACGCCAGCGTTCAGCGGGGCCTCAAGACCATGTGGCGGGCTGAGTACGTCGCCGAGGTCGACGAAGAGAAATGCATCGGTTGCCGAGAATGCATGCAGGGCTGCCAGTTCGGCGCCATGGCCTACCGAGCCCGTGACGAGAACATCTTCATCGATCAGCGGATATGTTGGGGATGTGGCGTCTGCCGAACGTTTTGCCCACATGAAGCCATCACTCTCAGGCCCCGTGGCGAGGTCCCCGTCGCAGCCAACGTATGGTGATCTCCCCTGGCAGGTATGCGGGCCAACATAGCGAAATGGCCGGGACGCGCAACACGTTTCCGCGGCGCGGTCGAGCGCGTATTAGAGCGACAGCCAGAGAACAGACAAGGAGCGAAGTCTGATGGAAAGACACTGGACTGAGTTGATGGACATTGGGATCGTTCACTTCATGATCTACCCGGTCATCAAGGATGACAACCCGGAGCTGACGATCCAGACCGCCGAGACGATCGCGAAAGACCCGTTCTTCAACGTGCTTGAAGTGCGCCGGTCGGAGTATCCTGGCGTTCACGAGAAGCTCGCGGAGATCGCCGAGGTCAGCGGGCTCAACATCGGCATCGGCGCCCAGCCCGGGCTCTTGCTCAACAAGCTCAGCCTCAACGATCCCGACGAAGCCGGCCGCCAGGCCGCGATTGCCGAGGTCAAGAAGTCCGTCGACGCCGCGTATGAAGTCGGCGCTCGGATGGCCGCTTGCCTCTCAGGCCCGGATGTCGACGACGACGCCGAACGCCCGGCGGCCGTCGATCGCCTGGTCGAATCGCTCGTTGAGATCTGCAAGCACGCGCAGGAGCAGGCCAAGGACTACACGGTCTGGATCTCGCTTGAGACTTTCGACCACAAGATCGACAAGAAATGCCTCATCGGCCCGACCGATCTTGCCGTCGAGGTGTCCGAGCGCGTCCGGGAGGAAGTCCCGAACTTCGGGCTCTGCGTCGACCTCTCGCACCTGCCGCTGCTCGGCGAAGACTCCATGACCTGCCTGGCCACCGCGGGCGAGCACCTGATCCACATCCACGCCGGCAACGCGATCATGCATGACGAAGAGCACGAGGGCTACGGCGACATGCACCCGCGCTTCGGCCACCCCGACGGTGAGAATGGCGTCACTGAACTTGCGGACTTTTTCAAAGCGCTCATCTACATCGGCTACTTCGAGTCGGACGTTCCGACCCGCAAGCCGGTCGTGACCTTTGAGGTCAAGCCGCTCGGCGACGAGTCGCCTGAGATGGTGATCGCCAACACGAAGCGCACGATGCAAGACGCCTGGGGACTTCTGTAGCGGAGTGTCGATGAAGATTGTCATCGCGCCGGATTCATTCAAAGGTTCGCTGACCTCGCCCGAGGTCTGCCGAGCGATTGACGAGGGCGTTCGTCGGGCCTTGCCGGATGCCGAGACAGTACTCGTGCCCATGGCCGATGGCGGCGACGGCACCGCCCGCACCCTCGTTGAGGGTACCGGAGGCGAGTTGCTATCCGCCGCCGTGACCGGTCCGTTGGGCGAGATCGTCGATGCCGAGTACGGCATCCTTGGCGACCAGTCTACCGGCGTTATCGAGATGGCCGCCGCGTCCGGACTCGTGCTTGTCCCACCGACCGAGCGGAATCCGCTCCACACGACGACGCGC
>CAZKUN010000047.1:0-44553 GCA_964555935.1 uncultured Armatimonadia bacterium
CTTTCAGTCACTCGCGGACATGACGTCGGGCGCGGCGGGCGACCTGGTTGCCATGCTGCCCGCAAAGGCCCAGTTCCGCACGGACCCGCACGATGAGGGCACGACCGACGAATGGCACGCCCAGAAGCTGAACACGCGCGATTGGCAGACTGTTCTCACCACGGAGCCGTTCTACACCCAAGGGCATCAGGATCAGCGCGGCCACACCTACCTGGGGCACGTGTGGTATCGCGTGCGCGTGGACGTCCCCGAATCGGCCGCCGGCAATCCCGTTCGGCTCTACGTGCCCATCTTGGAGACGGAGGCGTGGGCGTGGGTCAACGGCGAGTATGTGGGGCACCGGCCATACCGGGAAGCCTACATTCGGCCCGCCGAGATGGACGTCGACGTGACGAACGCCATCCGTGCGGGCGAGACCAACACGATCGCCATTCGAGTCAACACCAGCCTCGCCGCCGCGGGAGCTGCGGGGGGGATACAGTCGCGGATGTTCCTGTACTCGCCCCGGGATGAGGAGTAGTCGATGACCCACCGGGAGCGGGTCCTCGCCACCTTTGACTTCGGGCCCACCGACCGCGTGGCGCTTGACCTGATGGAACAAGCCATCTGGCCGGAGCTACTCCAGTACTTCGAGGCCGAGCACTCGCTCTCGGACTCGCTTGAGATCCTCGACTTCCTCGACACCGATTTTCGGTGGACGCACTTGCAGTACGCGGGGCCCGCTCACGAGCCACCGGCGGATGATCTTCCTCCGGACTGGGGCGCCACCTACGCTGACGACCTGTACGAGCGCCGCCTTGCTCACGCGGAGACGGTCGCTGACATCGAAGCTCACGAGTGGCCCGATCCGGCCTGGTGGCAGGCTCCGGATCTCGCGCCGTTCCGCGCTCAATGGCCCGACCACGCGGTGGTCATGTGCCCGGGGTGGATGCCGCTGTTCTGCTCGGCGTGTGATGCCTTTGGCATGCAGAATGCCCTCATAAAGATGGCGACTCAGCCCGACGTCTTCGAGGCCTTCGTCGCGAACCAACACGCCTACTACATGGATATCCTGGCTCGCACCGTTGACGCGGCTCGGGGCGTCGCCGACATCGTCTGGCTCGGCGACGATTACGCCAGCCAGGACACGCTCATCATGGGGCCCGAGCGCTGGCGGCGGTTCATCAAGCCCTACCTCGCCGAGCAGGTCGCGTTGGTTCGCGCGGCCGGGCTGCCGGTCATGTTGCATTCGTGCGGCGCCATCCGAGACATCCTGCCCGACCTCATCGACATTGGCGTCAGCGCGATGCTGGTTTTCCAGACCACAGCCGCCGGCATGGAGGCCGAATCGATCGCTCGCGATTTCGGCGGCAAGCTGGTCTTCTATGGCGGGATCGATTGCCAGCAACTCCTGACGTTTGGGACGCCTGACGATGTCGCCGCCGCAGTCCAGCACAACGTCTCCGCCTTCGAATCGTGCGGCGGCTACGTCGTCGCCAACTGCCACCACTGCATCGGCAACATACAGGGGCAGAATATCGTCGCCATGTCGCGCGCCGCTCGGGAGACCCTTCGTTGAGAATCACCACGACAGTCATCTTCCTCACATTTGCGTCCGTCGCATCCGCTCAGGCGCCTCCGCGTTGGGATTGGGACGCGCCGGGAGACGCCCTCGGTTGGGGCCGCGAGCACAACCTCGCGCCGCTTGAGGTTGCCGACGGGATTCTGCGCACCCACCTTACCGGCGCCGATCCATGGATCATCGGTCCGCCCATCGAGGTGGACGCGGCGGCCTATCCGTTCATCCAGCTCCGGCTTCGTGCCAATCACTTTGCCGCCGGCAGCATCTACTTCACCCGCGCCGACGATCCTGATTTCAGCCAAGACAAGCTCCTCTCGTTCCGACTGACATCCGACACTCAGTTCACCGAGACCCTCCTGGACCTCCGCGAACACCGCGAGTGGACCGGCACGATCACCCAGCTCCGGCTTGATCCGCTCGACGTCTACCCCACCGCCGTCGCCGCGCAGGAAGTCGAGGTCGATTTCGTGCATTTCGTCGCCGACGCCGAGCGTCCGGCCGAGATTGTGGCCTCGAGGCTCACGGGTCCGCGCACGGCGATCGTGCCTGAGGACAAGCCATTCGCGGTTAGCATGACGCTGACGAACACCGGTGGCCAACGGGCCGAGGGGCTTGAGCCAATCCTGAAGCTCCGCAGGGACTCCGGCGCGGCGCGGTTGCTCGCCGAAGCGCCCGCCTCGCTCGGGCCGGGCGAGTCGACCGAACTGGCATGGGAGATCGCGCCGCAGTCGGTCGGCCCCCATCCCGCCGCCGCCACCGTCCTGTTCGGCAACCACCCGCCCGTCTACGGAATCCTCCGGACATTCATCGAGCCCAGCGGCCCGCCGGACGAGGTTGCGACAGTACAGGGGTCACACTGCAGGTTCGTCATCGAGAGACATGGGGATTCCTGGGGCCTCATCAAGACCGTCGGCCTCGGTCGAGACGGGTTCTTCATGCCCTCATCTTGCGCGCTCTTTGCTGCCTACGAGGATGTGCTCCACCCCTGGGAGGCCGCGCCTCGGCAGGTCACCAAGTCCACCGGGCAACTGCGGATCTTCGCTAGCGCCCCTGGCCCTCGGCTGCACGCCTACTCGTCGAACGTAACGCTTCAAGCCACAAGGCAGCAAGGCGTCATGAAGCTTGTCCACCGCGCCGACGCCCCGGGTTCCGGCGTACTTCGGGGCTGCATCGGGCCGACGATCTACCTTGGCGAGCCCAGGGGGGGGCGTCGAGAAGCAGGACGCCATTTTCCCCGGCCTCGAATGGCTCGTAGGGGGCGAGAAGTCCTCAAGTGATCTCGACTGCACGACCGACGATCGTATCCGCTACGTGCCGCACCGGAACAAGATCACGGTTCCCGCGATGGCTGTCCACGCCCATCGGGCGCTCATCGGGCTCATGTGGGACCCGATGCCGGAAGGGTCGACGAGCTTCACGAAGCCAGGCGCGCTCTTTTCCGTGCCCAATACCTTCGAGGACCGCGACGATTCGCTCATGGCGCTGTCGGCCTTCTCAGCCCCCGAGGTACTCGACGAGAACTCGCTCATCGCCCGCGAGGCGGTCGACCATTCTGGGGCGGTGGTCGAGAGCTTCCTCGTCATGCGCCCCGCCGACTCATCCGCCGAGATCGTGCTCGACTGGATCGAGCACTTTGGCCTCCCCGAGCCCGCCGAGACGCCGCGCTCCGATTTCATGGACGCTTACCGATTCTCGCTCGGGGGCTACGCGAACGTGTTGTGGCAACCGGAGGAGAACGCCTGGCTCAACGGTTACGGCCCGCCCGTTGGCACGGGCGCGTTCTGGCCCTTCATGCGCGACCAGACGGTCGCCGGGCGCCTGCTCCCGGACGACGTTCTGGGCAGCACCATCCGCGAGCATGCTCGGCTTGCGCGTGGCGACACGCGTGGCAACTTCGGGCTCGAAGTCGCAGTGTGCGATGGCGGGCTGATCGAGTTGATGGGCCGCCGTCTACGCGCGAGCGCGAAGCAGACGATGGCCAAGCAGAACGAGGCGGGCGGCTGGGGCTACGAGCCAAAGCCGGTCACGCCCGGCGGGCCGCACGACGGCCTGTCGCTGGGCGAGCCGGGCGCGGTCGAACTCGGAACGTGCGCGCGCAATGCCCATTCCCTCCTGGTGTTCGCGCACGTCGCGCAGGACGCCGAGGCCCTCGCCGCCGGCCTACTGGCGCTTGAGCGCATGGGGCAGTTCGATGTGCCTCGGGCGGCGCAGGTCTGGGAGATCCCCGTGCACTCGCCCGATGTCCTCGCCGCCTCACAGGCGGTCCGCGCAAACCTCGCGGGATTCCGCGCCACGGGCGACGAGCAGTGGCGCGTCGAGGCGGTCCGGTGGGCGAAGCTTGGCCTGCCGTTCATCTACCTCTGGGATAGCGGGGAGTACCCGTACATGCGGTACGGCTCGATCCCTGTCTTCGGGGCAACGTGGTGGACGGGCGCGTGGTTCGGAAGACCCGTGCAGTGGTGTGGGTCTGACTATGCCGACGCGTTGCTGGAGCTGAGCGCGTATGACGATTCGCTCGACTGGCGCGGAATCGCCGAGGGGCTCGCCGCAAGTGCCGCTAACCAGCAGGCTCAAGATGGGCCGACGCGGGGACTGTACACCGACGCCACCAACCTCATGGACGGCAGTTGGTCGGACTACTGGGTGGCGCCGTATCACTACTGCTCGACGTTACTCCGGCTGATGGATGTCCCGTTCGGGCCGACCACAGCGACCGTCGACGCAGGCGGGCGAGTGCTCGCCATCACCGCCGCCGGGACGCCCGGCGACGTGTCCTTCGATGAAGCTTCAGGCAAGCTGGAGTTCAGCCGGACCTTCCCGGATTCTGGCCGACACTACATCCTGCTGGCGAACTGCCCCGAGGCCGCGAGCGTGGCAGTGGACGGTCAGCCCTTGCCTCGCGTCGACGCCGTCCTCGATGCTATGGAAGCATCCTGGCAATACGATTCCGCGGCCGAGATGCTCGAGATTCGCATCGAGACGGGCGCCACGGCATCCGTCACCGTCGCGGTCGAGTAGCGCGAGCCGCTCTCACTCCCCATGCACCTGGCATGTGCCGGGCACGCTGCCTGCCGTGAACGTCCCTGGCTCAACATCCGGGCAGAACTGGTTCGCCAGCGACCCCGTCTGCACGCAGACCGCCTCCGTCACCGTCTCGGTCTCCGCGCTTTCCCGGCTTTCGCCATGGACCGCGCACGTGCCTGGGACGCTGCCCGATGCGAATGTCGCCGACACCACTTGCGGGCAGAACTGGTTCGCCAGCAGCCCTGTCTGAACGCATATCGTCTCGTTGGTCGTCTGCTCCTCGGCGCGCGCTCTGTGCTTCGCGCAGATCTCGGGGATCTTGTCTGCGGCCATCGATTCCGGCCGCACGTTCGGGCAGTAGGGATTCGCTCGCAGGCGCGTCTCTACGCAAATGGAGACGGTCACCGTCTCGGTCACGGGCTCCGCGATGGGTGCAGCCAGGCCGCCTTCGATGCTCGACTGGCCCTTGCCTTTGGCGCCAGCGGCGCCCGTAGCTCCGGCGCCGCTTGCTGCGCTGGGCGCCGACGCGGCGGGAGTTGGCTTGGTGGCGGTCGCTGGCGTCGTCGGCATGGTCTTGCGTGGCCCGCTACTGATGTTGCTGCGACTCTTGGGAGAGCCGGTCGAGGGCGCGGCTTGCGCCGCCGCTGCGTCGATGACTGAGCCGCCGGTGCTCATGCGTGGAGAGCGTCTCGCGCTGCCCCCTGGGGAGCCTGCGCCGAAGTACTCCTCCTCACCGCGGTCGGGCCGCGCTCTGCTCTCGTTCGATGGCATTCGACCGACGAACGCCCCAACACCGATCATGATGAGGATGACTACGACACCGACTACGGAGCCGGCCACGATCCAGAGAGTGGTCGAGCGTGGGGTGGTGCTTGTCTCGAGGTTTGGTGACATGTCTGAGCGACCTCCAATCACGAGATAAGAGCCCGCCATCTGCCGTCAGTCGCTACGCCCTCCAGTCCGCGCCCAGCTTCTCCAGCCAGCCGTTCAACTCGCCCGTCAACTCCGTCACCGTCTCAGGCCGCTCCTCGGCCACGTTCTTCATCTGGTAAGGATCTTCTTGGTTGTCGTAGAGCACGACCATCGGGTCTCGGTCGTTGCGGTCGCGCTTCACGAACGTGTAGCGGTGCGTCCGCACGCCGCCGGGCTTGAACATCAAGTACGGCGTCGACTCTGGTCGGGCCTGCTCTTGCCCCATCAGCGCCCGCGCGTAACTCGTGCCATGCACGCCCTCCGGCACGGCGTCGAGGCAGCCCATCATCTCCAGCAGCGTCGGCATGGTATCGGGAACGTTCAGCAGAAGGTCGTCCCGCCTCGGGGCGATCCTGCCTGGCCATCGGATGATGAACGGGATGCTCATCGACTCCTCGTACCAGACGTTCTTGTGCATTCGGTTGTGGCTGCCCATCATCTCCCCATGGTCGCTGGTGAAGACGACGATGGTGTTGTCCTTCAGCCCTTGCGCGTCGAGCGCCGCCATGATCCGGCCGAACTGATCGTCGACGCCCGTCACCATGGCGAAGTAGTCCCGCACCGAGTTCTTGGCGCGCTTCGTCATCCCCTCATCGAGGGAGCGGTCGACATTGGGCCGGGTCAGCAGCTCCTCCCAGCCCTTGTCGCCATACATCTCTTTGTACTCGTCCGGCACGTGGCTGAACGGCATGTGCGGCGGATTCATCGCCACGACCAGGGCGAAGGGGTTGTTGGGGTCGCGCTCGCCATTCGCATTGGCGATGTAATCGCACGCCACGTTGGTCTCGACGATCGGCGACCACTCCCGGAACTGCAGAGGCTCGTCGCGCGGCGTGTCGTTTGTCCAGTAATGAGGCGTCATGTGGCCATCGTAGCATCCATACGAGTACCAGAAATCGAAGCCGTGCCGGCCCTCTGTGGGCGTGTATTCGTCCCACACCTTCCCGTCCGCGCGCGGCGGCTCAACGTACGGCTCGCGGGGCTTGTCGAGATGCCACTTGCCGATGTACCCCAGGCTGTACCCGGCGTCGTGCAGCACGTCAGAGAAGCACCGGTCGTCGCGCCTCAGGTAGACATCGGCCGCGCTCTCGCCGGTGTTGCAGTTGGTCGGCAGGCCGGTCCAGTGGTTGTAGCGGCCCGTCATGAGCATCCCGCGGTAGGGGCTGCAGACCGGCGCCGCGCAAACTGCGTCGGTCAGCACGCAGCTCTCGCCGGCGAACTCGTCGAGATTCGGCGTGATGACCGGGTCGTCACCCCAGAACCCGATTGCCTGTTTCCGATACTCATCCGGAACGACGAACACGAGGTTCGGTCGTTGATCCGTCCTGTCTTGGGCTGACGTGATGCCGCTCATCGCCATCGCTCCCGCTGCCGTCGTGCTCTGTATGAACCGTCGTCTGTCCATGTTGGCGCCTTTGTCTTGAGACGTCGTGCTCTCAGGCAAACGCTTGCCGTGCTGCCTCAATCCACGCGTTGACCCGCCCGACGAACTCGGCCTCGTCCTGCAGCGGCGTCAGGCCGGACGTCCCCAGCGCGAAACTCCGCCCACTGTCTTTCAACGCCTCCGCCTTCGCTTTGTGCTTAGCGGCCATCGCCGCGGCTGAGTCGACCACCACGTCGTTCGGGTGGACCGCGATGTGCACGTGCTTGTCCGGCGGCAGGCTCTCCATCGCCGTCTCGACATCCATCCACGGGCTGACCTCGTATGAGTTCAGCGTCTCGATCTTCAGCATGTCCGCGTGCAGCGGCCTCTGGTCGCCGCACGAGTGGAACCCGCCGAACACGCCGTGGTGCGCCTCGATCTCAAGGTACCTCGGCAGCACGAACTCGCCGAAGATCTTCGGCGAGATGTACGGCACGGCGACCCAGTCGTCCGCCACCCAAGTGGGTCCGATCCCCGTTCCGAGGTGCTCCGCCCGCGCATCGTGCCACGCGTTCCGTTGCCGGGTCAGGAAGATCATCAGCTCGTGCACGAACTCCGGAGTCTCCAAGCAGTCCATCAGCAGGTTCTCGTACCCCCGAAGCTGTACCGCGAGGTCGAGGTTGCCCCGATTCCACGCAAAGAACGAAACCTCCAGTCGCCCGTCAGCCAGCTCTGCCAGGTCCTCATACCACCTCAGCATTCTCGGCATCCACCCGCTCGCGCGGAAGTCCACTGGTTCGAGCATACCCACATTCGCGTCACGGGTCATCGGGTGATCGGTCTGGATGTCGGGGCCGCCGTGCTCCTGAACGCCAACATCCATCCCAAAGAACGTGTATTCCGGGTAGTGGCCCAGCCACGCGGGAATGTGACTCGTCAGCGGAATGTCGTCCTCGAAGTTGCGGAACTTCCAGAGCTTCTGTCGGATCTGCTGCTCGAGGTTGAAGAGCGGATCGTTGAAGTACGGTTCGGGGTCGTAGCCGAAGAGTCGGATCCAGGCGATCGGATCCTCCATCTCAATGTTGATCCGCGGCCTCGCGTCCGACCGGGCTCTGGCCTGGTTGCGCTCCGATGCCTCCGTCTCTTTCAGCTCGTCGATCAGGCGGTCAAGTACTGCCGTGTCTCGTTTCATATCGCTGTCCGTTTCCGGCCAGCCAATGCAGGACCCTCCCCTCTCGTAATCGAACTACCGCCCTGGCGCAACTGATCTGTGCGTGGATGCGCGATTCATCGCGCCCATGTCGTGCGAATCTTCACCAAGGGAAGTGTTATCAACTATGTCCGACAAAGTCAGACTCGGGATCGTCGGTACCGGCGGCATCGCCGGCTCCCACCTCAACGGGTACAAGAAGCTGCTCGACGCCGGCTACGACAAGTTTGAGCTTGCCGCGCTGTGTGATACCAACGAGGGCCGTCGCGCTGAGTTCGCGGCCAAGGTCAAGGACATGTTCGGCTGCGAACCGGCTCTGTTCTCCTCGGTGGAGGAGATGGTCGCCGCGGACGCAGTCCAGGCCGCCGACCTCTGCACGCCTCACGCGTTCCATCACACCACCGCTGTTCCGTGCCTCGAGGCCGGCATCGACGTGATGGTCGAGAAGCCCTGCGGCATCACGATCAAGGCGTCTGACGTCATCATGGAAGCCGCCAACAAGAAGGGGACGCTCGTCGCCGTCGCCGAGCAAGTTCGCCGCGGCATCAAAGCCCGCGCGATGGACTGGGCCGTGAACGAAGCCAAGATGATCGGCGACATCCGCTTCTGGTCGGTCGTTGGCTTCTCCGCCTGGGATTTCTCGGCGGAGAACTACTCCGAAGCCTACATGTGGCAGTGGCGCTTGCTGAAGCTCCTCACGGGCGGCGGGATGCTCTTTGATGCCGGCGCGCACTTCGCCGACATGATGCTCCATCTCTTCGGGCCGGTCGATGAGGTCTTCGCGTGGACGCACACCTACCAGGATGTCACCATCGACTCGCCCGAACTCGGCGAGCAGAAGATGGACGTTGAGGACACCTGGATGACCACCTGGAAGTTCGTCAACGGCATTGTCGGCCAGTACTCCTGGTCCGTGACCGCGCCGGGCGAATCGGTCGCCACGCAGATCTTCTACGGTAGCGAGGGGTCCGCCACGGACCGGGGGGGCTGGATGCACACGTTCCAGAATGGCGGCGACCTGACGTTCGCCGACGGCACCACGAAGTCGTACGAGGAGATCGAGCCCGAGTACAGGGCGCAACTCGATGACGAGACCCGCGAGAAGCTCTTCCCGTGTGGCGTCGAGGACGACATGGCGCTGGAGTGCTGGGACTTTGTCGATTCAGTCATCAACCGGCGCAAGCCTGAGATCGACGCCGGCGACACGAAGGTCGCCAAGTCCATCTGCCTGGCGATTTACGAATCCGCTCTCGCCGGCGCGCCAGTCAAAGTGCAGGACGTCTTCGACGGCAAGGTGAGCGCCTACCAGGATCCGATCAACGAGCACTGGGGCATCTGAGGCTCTCTCGTCGCTAGCCAGAACCAATCGTGGCGCCGGCCCATCGGCCGGCGCCACGTGCTGCTTTGTGGTGGTTCAGTCTCCCGTCGTCAGGTGGCTGGCCTTCCCCTTCATTGTGTCGAAGATGTCTCGCTTCATCGCTTCCTGGTCGATCTCGCGTATCACCTTCACGTTGGTCGCCTCGTCCGTCGCACTCCATCGGTAGTCTTCATCCGGCCCACCGACCGTGACGTGCTCGAACTCCTTCACCCAGTCCAGGCCGAGGTGTTCGCTGATGATGGCTGAAAGGCACGAGGGATCAAACAGCGGCTTGTTCCTCGCGGGGACGATCCTCAGCAGGTACTGCCCGAGCGCGTGGTCGGCGTACCAGTCTGCTTGGGTTCGTTTGTCGATCGCGACGCGGGCACCCACTGGCGCAGGCATGATCCATGTCTCGATGCCGCTACTCGCGACGATGTGCATCGACCAGGGATCGTTGTTGCCGTTGAACTCATGGGTAATTGCATCGCTAGAGCCGCCGAGCCACATCACGCGCATCCGATCCTGCAGATCCAGGCCCTCATCGCGCGCTTGCAGGATCGCCGCCGCCGTGTTCGTGCCCGGACCGACCGGCACGACCCAGACGGGATTGGCCGGTGACGCGCCCCTCGCCGCCGCCAGGATCGCCTCGCTCGCCTCGGTCGGCTCGTATTCGGTGTCGCTCCACACCTTGCTTGCGGGGACCACGAGACGTTCATCGGCGCCCCGGTAAACGTCTGGCTGCCGCGAGTCGGGCAGACCGCTTTGGCGCGAGAGTTCCAGCACGTGGATGATCTCGTCGTAGTTGACCTGTTCCTGCCCGCCGCCGTGGTGGATGCTGTTGACGCCGAGGATGTCGAGTTCGCTGAACACGCCGTACCCGAGGTAGTGCTGGTCGTCCTGCTCGTTCTTCTGGTCGGTGTCGAGGTGTACTTGAGGGATGCCGAGGGTGCTCTCGTCATGCGCTCGCACGATCGCCATGCACCGGTCCTCGAACTTGCCGTCTGAGACCGTCAGCGTGACCCGGTGGGTGCCGGGCTCCTTGAAGACGCGTTGCGTCGTGCGGCTCCCGGATGACGTGCCGTCTCCGAAGTCCCAACGCCACGTCTTCGCCCGTCCGAGCCTCGCCTCGCCCCGAAGCCTCACTGCGTTCCCAACCATCACCGGCCCGTCGAGTGGCTGGATCGAGGCCTCAATCGGCGATCTCACGCGAACCGTGTCGGTCACCACGCTCTCATGCTCATCGGTCCCAAACCTAAGGCGCACAACTGCGTGGCCGACCTCGTTGAACACGTGCGCCAGCGTGGGTCCCTCGCCTCGCTCGTCGCTGCCAGCTCCCTGCTGGATCTCCCAGTCCCACCACGTCATATCCCCCAGCACGGGCTCTGCCTTCAGCGTCACGCCTTGCCCTGCGGTGATGCGCCCTCCAGGCAGCACGATCCTCGCGTCAATTGGCGGAACGAAGCCCACTATCCACGAGACGTTTTCCTCGCCGCGGAAGTGAATGCTCTTCAGGGGCGACGTATCGTCCTTGCTGAACAGGCTGACTCTGAACGCATCGATCTCTATGGGTCCCTGTTCCGCGCCGCCCCACTCAAATAGCCCGTCGTCATACCAGCCGCCGATTCCACGCTCCAGCTCATCCCACTCGCCGTTCGCGCGAGTCTCGATCTTCCAGGCCGTGTCCGGTTGCGGCTGGTTGGGGTACGCGCCGCTCAGGACTATCCCGTTGACCTCCACCGGCTCGTCCCACTCCGCCATCCACCACGCGGGGTCTGCCTCGGTGACCACGCCCAGGTCCGCCCCAAATCCGATGCCATATTCGTGCCACTGGGAGTTCCGCATGAACGTGCCCTTGGCGACGTCGTAGATCACGTGATCCGCCGCGCCGCGCGAGCCTTCGTCGTAGCCCTCGAGGTTCCCCGAGATCTTCGCATCGACAAGCAGGTTCTTCGCCACCGGTTGCCCGTCGCTCGCGCCTGCGACGACCATCAGCAGAACGCCAATCGTCATCTTGGTCCCCCGCCTTCAAGCAGTTGCTGAGTGCGTTGGATGATCATGTCCTGCCACTCCTTGTTGAGCGTTGCGAACCGCGCCGACCAGCCCGATATCCGCACCGACAGATTCGGGTACCTCTCCGGGTGCTCCTGCGCGTCCTTGAGCATCTCCGAATCGACCACATCGACCTGCAGATAGAAGCCGCCCAACTCAACGAACGTCCGGAGGATGCCCACCATCGCCTCCAGCCCGCTCTCGCCCTTCACGCTCGCGGGGTGGAGCTTGAGTTCGAGCGTCGCGCCGTTAGGCGTCCGCGTGAAGTCCTGCTTGCAGTAGCTCTTTACCACCGCCGTCGGCCCCTCGCGGTCCGTGCCTGGGGATGGGCTGAAGTTCGTTGCCAGCACAGCGCCTCGGTGATGGCCGTCGGGGGATGCGCTCCGCCCGCCATCCTCCTCGTTGGCCCACGCGATCTCGCGCCCGAAGGTGCTGATGCCGCATGGTCGCTTGACACCGTTGCGCTCAGGCACGCGCCACACGAGGTCGGTGTAATCGGCGAACACGCGTTGCATCATCGCGTCCGCCTCGGGATGATCGTTCCCGTAGAACGCGAACCGATTCAGGATCATCTTCCGCAGTGATTCCTGCCCCTCCCAGTCTCCGCGCAGGATCTCGATCAACTCCGCCAGCGTCAACTCCCGGTCGTCGTACACCAGCGCCTTGAGCACGAGCAGGCTGTTAGCCACGTTCGCCAGCCCGCCCGCGTGAGGAGCGAGGGCGTTATACCTGGCGCCGCGATCGTAGTACCCGCGCCCGCGCTCGATGCAGTCCTCCACCAGCAGCGAGATGAGCGGTGCCGGGTGGCCGTGATTCCCCCAGTTGTCGCACTGCTCGTGGTGCCAGTCGACGTGCTGCCGTAGGCACCCAACATACGCGAGGTATAGCTCCTCGAAGTCGGCAAACTCGGGCGCGGATTCATCAGATCCCAGCCCCAGCACCTCATGCAGCAGCGCCAGCGCGTCGAAGGGCGTGTACCCAAACTGCGTCCGCCCGGGGATCAGGACTTCCCAGCAACCGTCGTTGGTGAACGTCCGCGCTTCCGCGATCTCGTACCCGAACTTCACGAGCCCCTCAAGCACTATGTCCTCGTTGTAGATCGCGACGATGCCCCCGCCTTGTCGCTGGACTTCGGCGATCTTCCGGAAGAGCCTGTCCGGCGTCTGCGCGTTGACGCGAACCGCGATGGGGTAGTCGCTGATGTGCAGTTCCTCGACGACGTCGAGGATGAGGTAGGTCACCTCGTTCGTGATATCTTCGCCCGATGCGTTGACCCCTGACAGCAGCACGTTCTGGTAGTGCTGCGCGTCGCCGGAGCCTCCGAAATCCGAAGCGCCGGTCCACTCGCAGCCCTTGATCCACAGGTGCGCGACCAGTTCTCGCGCCTGATCCCGCGTGACCCGCCCGGCACTGAGGTCGCGGCTCAGATAGGGCCCGAGCATTTCGTCGACCCGGCCGATCCCCGGCCAGTTCCCCATCAGCCGCTGGAACGCGAACATGGACCACAGCGACTGCACCGCATCCCGGAACGACTCGGGTTCACCCTCCGGGACCCGCGTCAGCGAATCCCGAACGGTCTCGTAATTCGCTCGGTCTTCGCCTGCCGAGTCGTCGACCAGTTCATCCAACAGCTCCACATGTCTCCGCCGCCAGGTCTCGGCGGCTTCGAGGCATAGGCGCATGCCCTCCAGGAGGTCCGCGCCCCTCTCGTCGAGATCGCCGCGCGCGATGCGCTCTGCTACCTGCTCTCTAAGCGCTCGGCACCCCGTCGGAAGCACTCGATGGAAGCCCAGCGTCGTGTGGCTCACGCTCTGGATGTCAGCGACCGGCACGATGTGACGCGCGGCCTCGAGCAGCGTCGCGGAGCCAACGATGAGTTCGCCCGGCAGGATGCGCAGCGGCGCCCTCTCGGCCACAAGCATCGCCGCATGACCAAGCCGCGTGTTGGGGCCGACGTCGCCCAGGGCACCCTCATCAAGCGCGAAATCGGCGTTCTGCATGGCCAGCCCGTGCTCGCCTGATATCGCCCTGGCCGCCAGCTCATGCGTCGCGTCACTGAGCCTCGCCGGCGCCATGGGCCGCCATGAGTTCAGCCACTCTCTCGCGCTCCCTGTCGTGGCCATCATTGCCTCCGTCCCTCGTCACTCATTCCCACCGTCGAACTCCAACATCAGCGCGCCCAGGCCGGGAACGCTCAACGTCTCCATGTCACTCACGGGCATCTCACCCGCCGCATCGCCATTGAGGTAGACACGCGCCACCGCATCCGCGTCCGGGGTCCATTCCGCAGTCTCCGGGGCAAAGGTGAAGCTCACCGGATCGCGCGTCGTGTTCGCGAAGAAGAACGCGACGTCTCCCTGCGCGTTCATCCACGCGGAGTGCAGCACCGCCTCCTCGCTCACCGTCTCGCTGATCCGTTCTTTGCCGACGGTCCGAACGCGTGGATACTCGGCGAGCGGCGTGTCGATGTCCATCGGCTGGAGCATCTCGCCGCTTACGAGGTAACTGCGCCCCGACCCGTCGCGCGTGCGGACGGCGTTGCGGAGTTGCTCCACCTGGTGCGCGTCGCATTTATCGGGAGTGGGGAAGCGGTCGCCCTCTTCGTACGTGTTGAGAACCTGCCACTCGGTCATCTGCATGGCGAGTCCCGCGCCGCTGACGAACGCCTTCGCGTTACGCAGAATGGTGAAGTCGTCCGGCTGAGTTGAATACCGGATGTCGAAGTTGGTGCTCGGGATGATCGGGTGGTAGGCGTAGTAGAACGCCGGCACCACGCGCGACCCAGGCCCGATTCCCGGCCAGTGGTTCACGTGGTTCGCGCGGCTGCAGTAGGTGTCCAGATGCTGCACGTACAGCTCGCCCGGGTCCTCCATCGAGAGCCCGAAGTTTGGGTTGATCTTCCGGCCCTCGTCGCGCGTGATCCGCATCAACTCCTGGATCGACTCCACCATCCACGGGCCATAGCCAGGGGGGTGATCGTGCTCCATGCTGTAGCACGGCTGGCACACGCCGCCGTTCATCTGATCGAACTCGAACAGGTCAAACCCCGCCTCCGCGAGCGCGCGCGCCGTTGTTCGGAAATGCTCCTTCGCGAAGTCCGTCGCCGGGCAGATGAACGCGCAGTCACCGTCCCACGTAGCGCCTGCTTCCCGCGTGAAGACCTCTCCATCTCGCCCGACAGCGCAGACATCCTGCCCGTTCTCAAGCCAATCCTCTTCCGCGTCGTAGGCCAGGATATTGTAGTGGGGCGTGTGGAACGCCTCGCGCTTGTACATCCACTTCAACCCCGCCACCATCGCCTGGTTATGCACTCCGTCCGCGTGGAGCTTCCCGAGCACGTCCTGGATCTTCTCCACGGAGGGGAAGAGCGGGAAATACCGTGGCGACGTGTAGCACCCGCCCGCCTCGAAGTTACGCGTCTCGACCATCACGCTGTCTGCGCCGATGGCCTCTTTCCAGATCCGCACGTGCTCGTTGGCCCGTTCGAGGGGGATGAAGTAGTCGCCATTACCCATCGGGCGCCAATCCAGCGACAGCACTGTTGGTGACTCCGAGATCCACTGCGCGGGCGCCAGGTCGCCCGTCTTGGGCTGGGCCCACCATTGCTCGCGCGCCCACTCGCGGTAGTCCTGGGCGGCATTCATCCACGATCCCGCGCACTTGCGGAGAGAGAACCACGGACTGTTGTAGTCCTCGCCCGGCAAGTACGGCCGACGCAGCCATGCGGCCATGTCAACCAGGCCCTCGGCGAGCGAGGCGCCCATCATCTTCGGCCCGGCATCCGTGTCCTCACAGATGATGCTCAGCCCCAGCGTCTCATCGAAGTGAGCCCAGAACTGCATCGACGCGCTGCCGGGGTACTCGCGCCGGTGCCACGTTTGCCGCTCCATCCCCTCGGCCCTGACGAGACAGCCGTCGCCGCCGGGAATAAACAGGCGATCGTCCTCCACACTCTCGCCCAGCGGGCGCGCCATCTCGATCTTCGGGAACACGACATAATCGATGATGGCGTCTGAATCGTTCGTCACGTCGATCTTCATCCGCAGTTCGCGGGACTCAGGGCTCGCCATCACGGTGACCACGGCGCTGATGCCGTCGGCCACGTTAGAGTACTCAATCCGCACCGTGTCGCCGTCGACATCCGCCGCGACGGCCTCGGCGCCGCTGCTGTCGTTCCAGACCTGCCCGCCGTCATCGCCGGCAGACTGGATCTGGAAGACCGGACAGCTCCCGGGCCTCAGTAGTGGCTCGCCCGTCGCCCCGTCCTCAAGCGACAGGAAGCTGCCCGTCTCGGAGTCGATCACGAGCTTCAGCTCCGAACTCGCGATCTCCACCGGCTCGGCACCGGCCACCATGGTCATCATCAGCAGCAGTTGCAGCATCGCGTTCTCCCGTCCGGCAAAGCAGTCCCGTTACTTTCCGCGAAACTCGCTCGACTCCTCGACAGACGCTCGCCTCGACGAACAAGGTCCGTGCCCGCGTCGCGCGAATAGTACTGTCCTCAGACCAACGCTCAACCGTGGGGAGGCCTCATGGACCGGCGCAACTTCGTGAAAGCAGCGGCGACGGCGGGTGTGGGCCTCGCCGCCGTCAACCAATCGATACCCATCCTCGCCCAGGAGGCAGCAATGCCCACGCATCAGTTCAAGCTCAAGTACGCGCCCCACTTCGGTATGGTCCAGCACCACGCGGGCAGCGACCCGATCGACCAGCTCAAGTTCATGGCCGACACCGGCTTCACCGCGCTCGAGGACAACGGGATGAAAGGCCGCGATGTTGCGCTCCAGGAAGCCATTGCCGCCGAGATGCAGCGCCTGGAGATGACCATGGGAGTCTTCGTCGCCACCGGCGACTTCGGCAACCCCACCTTCGCGTCCGGCAAGCAGGAGTTCATCGACAGCACGCTTCAGGACATGCGCGATTCGGTCGAGGTCGCCAAGCGCGTCAACGCGACGTGGTGCACGGTCGTGCCGGGCTCGGTCGACCAGGGCTTGGAACCCGACTACCAGACCGCCAACTGCATCGACCTGCTGAAGCGGTGCGCCGAGATCTGCGAGCCGTCCGGGCTGATCATGGTGCTTGAGCCACTCAACTGGTACGCGAATCACCCCGGCCTGTTCCTGACCGGAATCCCACAGGCGTACCAGATCTGCCGCGCCGTCGGCAGCCCGTCCTGCAAAATCCTCGACGACCTTTACCATCAGCAGGTCACCGAGGGCAACCTTATCCCCAACATCGATCGCGCCTGGAGCGAGATCGCGTACTTCCAGGTCGGCGACAACCCCGGCCGCAAAGAGCCGGGCACCGGTGAGATCAACTACCGCAACGTCTTCAAGCACATTGCCGACAAAGGCTTCGAGGGCATCGTTGGCATGGAGCACGGCTTGAGCGAGGGCGGCAAAGAGGGCGAGCAGAAGCTCATCGACGCATACGTCTCAGCCGACAGTTTCTAACCGATCACGCCGAAGGCACGCGCCTTGGGCAAGACGCTTCTTGGGGGTTCTCTGATGTCCGCAAGCAGACTGGCTCTGCTCGGCGGCGAGGCTGTTGGCGCTCCGCCCGCCGATGGCCACCCGAGCTTCACCGATGATGCGATCAGCAAAGTCGTCGACGTCATGCAGAAACGCCGCACGGTCGGCCTCAACAAGGGCACGCCCGAGATCGGCGAGGCCGAAGCCGCAATTGCCGCGTGGCAGGGCGTCGAGCATTGCATGGTCACGTCGTCAGGCCACGCGGCGCTCCACAACTCACTGATGGGGCTTGAGGTCTCATCGGGCGATGAGGTCATCACCACGCCCTTCACGTGGGGCGCGTCCACCTCGTGCATCCTGCACAACAACGCCGTTCCCGTTTACGTTGACGTCTGCCCGGATACGGGGCTGCTCGATCCCACCAAGATCGAAGCCGCTATCACGCCGCGCGCGAAGGCCATTCTCGCCGTGCATATCTTCGGCCAAGCCGCCAACATGACAGCCATCCGCGAGGTCGCGGACAGGCACGATCTCGTCGTCATCGAGGACGGCAGCCAGGCCCACGGGTCGATTCATGCGGGCCGCAAGGTGGGTACATTCGGCGATGCCGCCGGCTTCTCGTGCATGGGTGGGAAGCTCCTCGCCTCCGCCGAGGCCGGCTACATGCTGACCCCCGACAAGGACGTCTACTGGAAGGCCGCGCTCTGTAGTCAGCACATGGGACGCTCGCCCGAGAGCGACTTCCCGCACGACCGGCTCGGAGCCCACATCGATTCACTGGTCTACACGTACCGGCTCTCGCCGATCACCGCGGCCATGCTGACGGAGCAAGTCAAGAAGATCGATGTCGAGAACGCCGGTCGCCGCGAGAGCGTCAAGCTCCTTCGCGAAGGAATGGCGGGCGTTGAGGTCGTGAGTTTCCCCGAATACGCCGAGGGCGACGACCCGGTCTACCACATGCTCACGATGAACTTCAACGCGGATCACGCGGGGGTCAGCAAGTCCACGTTCTTCGCGGCTATGGCGGCCGAGGGCGTGAGCTGCTTCCAGTACATCCCCTCGCCGATTCCCACCTGGCCGAGGCTCCATTGGCAGACTTACGACGGCCCGAAGGTCATGTGGACCGAGTCCCTCCGCCAGAGCGGCATCGACTACCGCGCTGTCGAGGTGCCGAACTGCGAGAAGAAGATCGCCCAGTCGGTGGAGATGGGCTGGAACTACGTCGACGCGTCGGACGAGAAGATGGGCCGACTCGCCAGCGCGTTTGCCAAGGTCGACGAGAACCTCCCCGCCCTCCGTGACTGGGAGAAGAGCCAATTGTAGGAGGGGTTTCAACCCCGACAAGCATCACCCAGGAGTTCATCCATGCCTACAATCCCTCGCCGCCAGTTCATCTCCAGCGCCGCCACTGCCGGCGCGCTCACGCTTCTCAACCCAGCGTCGCGGGGCACGGCCCAGGCAAATGACAAGCTCGAGATCGGCGTCATTGGCTGTGGGGGCCGGGGGAAGTGGATTGGCAAGCTCTTTGAGGAGCACGGCAACGCGAAGGTGGTCGCGGCGGCTGATTATTTCCAGGACCGCGTCGATGCGCTCGGTGACGCCCATGGCGTCGATGCGTCTCGCCGCTACACGGGACTGTCGTGCTACAAGCGCCTGCTGGAGAGCCGGCTGGATGCCGTGGCGATCGAATCGCCGCCGTACTTCCATCCCGAGCAGGCCCTTGCCGCCGTCGACGCCGGGCGCCATGTCTATCTCGCCAAGCCGGCTGCGGTCGATGTTCCAGGCTGCAAGACGGTCTCGGATGCCGCGGCGCAGGCGGTGGAGAAGGGACTCAGTTTCCTCGTCGACTTCCAGACCCGCAACAACGAGTTCTACCGCGAAGCCGTCCGTCGGGTCCATGCCGGCGCGATCGGCACTCCCGTCTCAGGACAGTGTTTCTACCACGCGGGCCGCTTGCGCCCGCAAGCCGAACCGGGAACGCCCGAAGCGCGCCTGCGCAATTGGGTCTTCGATATTGCGCTGTCAGGTGATATCATTGTGGAGCAGAACATCCACGTGATCGATGTCGCCGGTTGGCTACTCGACGCCGCTCCTACTCGCGCATTCGGCACGGGCGGGCGGAAAGCCCGCGTTGATGTCGGCGATTGCTGGGATCACTTCGTCTGCACGTTCTGGTATCCGGATGACGTGGTAATCGATTTCAGTTCGAGCCAGTTCGACGTGGGTTTCAGCGATCTGTGCGTGCGGTTATTCGGCACCACAGGCACGGTCGAGACCCACTACGGCGGCGATGTCTGGATTCGCGGCGACGAGGCCTACGAGGGCGGCAACACCGGGAGTATCTACAAGGACGGCGCGGTGAGCAACATCATCGATTTCCGCGCATCCATCGAAAACGACCGGCCGATCGACAACTCCGCCGAGAGCGTTCGCAGCAATCTCACCGCCATTCTCGGCCGCGAGGCCGCCTACGCCGGCAAAGAGATCAGTTGGAACCGCATGATGAGCCGTTCTCGCCGGATCGACGGCAAGCTCAAGGGCCTCAAAGACACGCTGTAGGAGGGGTCTCAACCCCGACGCTGTTTCTGACTTCGGAGCACGTCCCACATGGATTCCGGCAACGCAAAGACATACTGGACGCGCATCTTTCAGCGCGGAGGCGGACGCACGAGCAAGCGTTTCCTCTCATCGGTGGCGAGGTCGATCCGCTGGGGGCTCATCAGCCGGCCAACCGCGAAGAAGCGCCGGTTGCCCGACTTCATCATCTTCGGCGTGCAGAAATGCGGCACGACCTCGCTGCACGAGTATATTTCCGCCAACCCGAAGGTCTCGCCCGCGCTCCGCAAAGAGGTCCGATTCTTCGACCGCCCCAAGAAGTGGGGGGAAGGCGTCGACTGGTACCGCGCGCACTTTCCCATATCGCGTCCCGACGACGCGGACCTCACCGGCGAGGCGAGCCCCTATTACATGCTTTATCCCCTCGCGGCGAAGCGCGTGAAACAGGTTGCGCCCGAGGCCAAACTCATCACGATCCTGCGCAACCCCGCCGACCGCGCCTTCAGCCACTGGCGTCACAACCACCAGCGCGGCTACGAAACGCTTTCGTTCGAGGACGCCATCGAAGCGGAACCAGAGCGTCTGGACCGGGAGATTGAGCGACTGCTAGAGGATGAGACTTACCGCGCCTTCGCGCTTCAGCGGTACTCGTACCAGCTCCGCGGAATGTATGCCGACCAGCTCGACCGGTGGCTGGCGCTCTTCCCTCGGGAGCAGATCCTCGTGCTCTCAACCGAGGCCTTGCGGGAGGACCGCAACAGTGTCGTGAGCCGGACCGAGGAGTTCCTCGGGCTCCCGCACATCGACACCACCGACCTCGGCGAGCACATGGTTGGGCGTTTCAGCAGCACGATGGACCCCACCACTCGCGAGCGCTTGCTTGACCACTTCGCCCCCCACAACCAGCGTCTCTTCGACCTCATCGGGGATGACTTCGGTTGGGATGCTTGAGCGGGCGCATCTACTTCAGCGGCCCGCGTCTCAGCCTCGGCAGCACTTCCTCGCCGAACTGCTCCGTGAACGAGAATAGCAGGAAGCCATCGGCGCCGTTTGCGCGATCGGTCACGATCTGATCCGCCACCTCGATGGCATTGGGCTGCAACCACGCGCCGATCCCGGAGTAGACTGGGAATCCGGGCGCCGCCTCGCGTTGAGCGACGACACGCCCCTCGTGGCGCTCGTAGTAACTCGGCGAGTCGTAATTCATCGGGCAGACGAAGTCGATCCAGCCCTCTTCCAGCCACCGGGGCCAATCCTGCCCGACGATGAGCCTGTGCGCGGGCCATGCGGGGTAGACAGCCGCCGACACATCACATTCGGGGTCTTCCGCCTTCACTGCGTCAGAGCACGCCTCCACGAGGTCTGAGATCTGCTCCACGCGCCACTCGAGGAATGGCTCGTTCAGCGGGCCTCGCGGCGTGCGGAGCACATCTTCGGGCCATCGCGCGGCGCGCAGGCCCGTGTCGCGTTCGAATCGCTCTCTATCCGCGTCGCCGTATGATCCCGAGTAATTCTCGTAGCGGATGTAGTCGAAGTGCACCCCGTCCACATCGTACTCGCGCGCAACCTCGGCCATCATGTCCGCCTCAAGCTGCACGTTCCTGGGGTCTGATGGGTTCACCCAGTAGACGCGCTCGCCGCCCTCGAGCACCCGATCCTGCCCGTCCGGCGCTACCTGCCAACGCCCTGCCTTGCTGAACTCCTCAATGAGGTCTGCCGACGGCGTGCGCCAGTTGTTGTTGATGAACCACGCATGCACTTCGAGCCCATGTCGGTGACATGCCTCAATGGCCTCGGCCAGCGGGTCGTCGCCCGCGATGACATCTTCATCCATCCGCAGCACCGTGCTCTTGTAGTGAGCGGTCCCGCGCCATTCGACGCGCACGAAAAGCGCATCCAGGCCATTGCGCTTCGCGACACGCGCGGTCTTCTCCCAGCCCCAGTCACCGACCCCCCCGGGCATCACCACCCACGCCGCCCTGAACTCGTCCTTGCGCCCGTTCATGCATGCCAGGTAGAGCCTCTCGACATCGTTCCGGAGAGCCTTCGCGCGCCGGTACGCCTTGCGCTTCCGTCCCGTCATGCGCAGGATCTCGATCCGTTGCGCGCGGGTCTCGAGCTTTGCCAGTCGCTGCGCATACCACGCCCCTTGGCATAGCTCGCGGAAGGCCTCAACCCCGGGCGCGTGGCGGAACTCGAAGGCGTCTGTCATCGCGCGCTTCGCGATCAGATTCCACGTCCCGCCGTAGTAGTTGCTGATCACCGAGACGAGCAGCGCCGCCTTCTCCGCCTGGTCGCCGTCGGTGAAGAGATGTCCCATGTACGCGGCCTCGGGGCCGACAAACAGCGCGGCCCCCGGGCTGGTCTCACGATCCGCGCTCAGCCACTTCGCCACGACTCTCACATCGTCTCGCGTCGGCTCGGTAATGTGGGCGTTCCAGCTCGATTGCTTCACGTTCTTCGGCTGGCCCGGCAGCGCGTCGGGCGCAGTCGCGAGGTACTCCATCAGCTTCTCGTCGCCCGCGGCGGCATACTCCAGCGGCGCGAGGCCGAGGCGCTCGCGCAGGATCTCGGGGAGGTAGTACGTGAACAGCGCGTGCCCGCCCGCATCCAGGTACTCCTGAATCCGCTGCTGGACACCTTCGGGAATCGTTGGGTTGTACGCGCAAAGAAGGAACTGCCCCTGGGGGAAGCCGTCCGCCAACACATCCGCTTCGTTTACGGTGTGATGCGTCAGGCCCACGCTGCCGATGATCCCGCGCGCGACGTTGAGGAACTTCGTCGCCTCGCCCACCTTGTCTCGGTGCTCGGCGAGATACGCGTTCGGGCGCAGGATCACCACGTCCTGCGCCGGCGTCACCGTCGCGAGCGCCATTGTTAGTGCTGCTAGGACCATGACCAATGCTCCTGGCGATATGTCGCCGCCGGGCCGCAACCGGGGGGCCGACCCGGTGCGCCCCATCCCATCTACTAACGACCGGTCCGGCCACTTCGTTCAGAACCGCAGGGAGTGTCCGTGCTCGTGGAGCCAGGCTTTCGCTTCTTCGTATTCGGGGCAGAGGTCGGCGAGGGCGTTCCAGAAGGCCTTCGAGTGCCCGAATTCCATCAGGTGCGCGAGTTCGTGGGCGACGAGGTATCTTAGGACATGCGGCGGAGCCATGACCAGTCGCCAGTTGAAGGAGATATTCCCGTTCGTCGAGCAGCTTCCCCATTTGGTCTTCTGGTCGCGGATGTAGACGCGGTTGTATTTGAGGTTGCGCGCCGTCGCAAGCTCGTGCACCTCGGCGCGGATCAGCCACTTCGCCCGGTTCCGCATCCAGGTCTCGAGGATCTCTCGCACCGGCAAATCGCATCCGAGGGGAATCGTCACCTGGATCGACCGGCCATCCGGCTTCACCGTCGGGTGCCTTAGACCATTCGCCGACAGGCTGACGTTGACGACCATTCGCTCGCCGCCGTACATCACTTCCGAACCGTTGTCGACATCATGCGGCAGCGCAGGCGGCGGCATGGCGGCCAGTCGGTCGAGTTGCTTGAAGATCCACCGGCTCTCGGACTGGAGCACTTCCGGAATGTCGGCGCGGGTCATGCCACGCGGTTGGACGACGACCAGGCCGTCCTCGGGCGTGACCTTCAGCCAGCACCGGCGCGCGCGCTTGCTACGGCGGATGCTATACGGCACGGGGCGCCCGTCAATCTCAATGGTCTGCACGGCTCTGGCCTTGTTCAATGGTCCTCTTCGTGCTCAGTCAGTCGTCGTAATTGGATCTCTCAATGGATCATCCTCGGGCACCGGCCGCCCGCACAGCCACTCGTTGCCACTCCTGGCGTCGATCTCCGCCGCCCATCCCCCCTCGTCGCAACCGCCGTCCAGATGCTGATTCCAGCAGACGTACTGGTAGATCAGCTTGCTGCCGTTGAACATGCTCCCGGCGGCAACGTCCATCCTGCGCCAGCGCTTCGGTTGGCGCTCCTCGCTCCGGCCCCATCCGTCCAGCGGCTCCGCCGAGTAGATGTGAAACGCGGCATCCACGTCTTCAGTATTCCCAGAATACCCGATGATCACGTTAAAATGTCCGCCGGACTCTACTCCTAGCAGGATGGGGATCTCGTGGTCGATGTATCCCTTCACGATCCGGCGGAACGCGAGCACCTCATCATCAGTACGTGAGAACGCCGTCAACGGCCTCGCGTCTTTGACGCCCTTGCCCCACGGTCCGGCGATCACATAGTTCATGATGCCGGGCAGTTTCTCCCAGCCGTTGTCGTCGCCTCGCGTGCCGATGCCCGGTGAATGCCACAGCCAACTCGGCCCCCGCTCCTCGTCCGCGAAACCAAGGTAGCCCATCTCGCCATTCGGCGCGAGCGTGGCGACCTTGCCCTTACTCGGCTCGGCGTTGAGTATCCCATCCTTCGACATCAGTAGCGGCTCGGCCGCGTTCCATTCCTCGTTCCCCTCCACGAGCCTCAGTCGATGCAGCCCCAGCCAGATCAGGTGCTCCATTGAGCCTAGGTGCCCAACATCGACCTCACCGACGCCGGCCCCATCAACGTCGAGCGGCAGCGTCAGTTTCGCCTCCGGATCATCAAACCCCATCTTCCGGAGGATCATCGCCATCGACGACGGGCCGCACGACTTGGGGTATTGCCTGTGGATCGCGCGCACGTACGTGCCGTCATCATACCTCAGAATCGTCGCGCCGTCAGCCACCGCGCGATCCAGATCCGTTGGATCGCCTGTCGTGTCCCACGGAGAACCGTCGTGGTACTTCGTGGTCCACTCCGCGTGGCCAGCCGCGGCACTCGCGACGACGAGGCACGCCACCGTGAACGTTCCACCCATGCCCGTACCCTTCGCCATCCCTCGATGAAGGCCTCGCCGGTCCCCCGGGCGTTCCAGCCTCACACGCGAAGTGAGTGGGGGATTGCCATGAACTACACGAGTCTCGGCCGCACCGGCGTTCAGGTCTCAAAGCTCTGCTTGGGCACGATGCTGTTTGGCGATGACACGTCCGAAGCGGACGCCTTCGACATCGTCGATCGGTCCATCGACGCCGACATCAACTTCATCGACTCGGCCAACATCTATGTCCGCGGCGTGAGCGAGACGATCCTCGGGAACGCGCTCCAGCGCAACGGCAAGCGCGACCAGATTGTCCTCGCCACGAAGATCCACGGCGTGATGGCCGATGACGATCCCAACATGCGTGGCAACCACCGCCGGCACATCATGGAGCAGTGCGAGGCCTCGCTACGGCGTTTGCAGACCGACTGGATAGACCTCTACCAGATTCACCGGCCCGCATCAGACGTCCCCATCGATGAGACGCTCCGCGCGCTGGATGATCTCGTCCGCGCCGGCAAGGTCCGTTACATCGGCGCCAGCACCTTCGCCGCGTGGCAGCTCATGGAATCGCTCTGGGTGAGCAAAGAGTACGGGCTGAATCGCTTCGTCGCCGAGCAACCGCCGTACCATCTTCTCGACCGGCGTATCGAACGCGAACTCGTGCCCTTCTGTCAGACCTATGGCTTCGGCATCATCCCCTGGTCGCCCCTGGCCGGCGGCTTCCTCACTGGCAAGTACCGCCGCGACGGCGAGCGCCCGGATGACTCGCGTTACGCCGACGGCGCGGGGCGCGGGAAGAACTTGCTGCAGGAGCGCTGCTTCGATGTCATCGAGGCGGTCGTTGAGATGGCCGAAGAGAAGAGCTGCAGTCCCGCGCAACTCTCGCTCGCGTGGTGCGCAAACCAGCCGGGCATCACGAGCCCCATCATCGGCCCGCGCACCATGACCCAGCTCGAGGACAACCTCGGCGCGCTCGATGTCGAGTTGACCGACGCGGACCTGGAGCGACTTGACGATGTCTCGCCTCCGGGCGGGGTCATCGCGCCGTATTACGAGTCCGATTTCGGCCCTCACGCTCATCGCTGGTGAACGCCTTCTCTCGCACGATACCGGATGCTCCGTATTTCACGCCAATCCCGCCCGCGCCGCCTACTCGATGAACGACTCGCGGATCGGTTCAGCGACGAACCGAGCGTCAGGCGTCGCTGCGTCGCGGCAGGTCAACATGTTCCGAGATTCGCTGGCCCATGACTCGACCCCTGCCACGGACAGGGCCTGTATCCCAGTCTCAGGGTTGCTGGAGTGATGAAGTTATTGTCTTGTGTAGGAGGGGTTTCAACCCCGACGCCGTGGCTGTGCGCCGGGACGAACGGACTGTCGGGGTTGAAACCCCTCCTACACAAGACAGCAGCGTGCTCCCTCAACTCGCCGATCAGACGCCGGCTCTGAGACTTCGATACAGGCTCAACCCCTGCCACGGACGGAGGAGGGTCACGCGACGGGGCGAAGGGGAGTAGCCTTCAGGAGGACGCTATGATCGGTCTGATGCTCGCTGCCACATCTGCCCTGGCCGCGCCCCCGGCTGCCCCGACCTATCAGGAGCTGATGGACCCCGCCGTCTTCCCCGAGCCGCAGCGGGGAATGGTCGTGGAATCGGTCGACCGGCGGCCCGAGGGGATCCGTGTCCTCACCACCGGGGCCGACATTCGCATTCTGCTCGCCACGGGCGAGGTTCGGTTGAGCCAGCGCATCGGCCATCGCCGCGAGTTGGTCGCGCTGAAGACCGACACGCCGTGGACCGGAGTGAGGGTCACCCACTCCGGCGCCGGCTTCGCTCGAATCACCGTTGAGAAGCCCTCGCTGACCATCCGCGTCAACGGTGATTCCCTCTTGATGCTTCACGCCCACGAGCCGGTCTCAGCTCGCGTCGAGAGTCGGATCGAGCCGGCCTGGGAATCGTCGCACGAGGTCCACCACCTCATCGCTGATGAGTGGGGCGCTTTCGGGATCTACTGCTCTGACACGTCCATCGACGACGGGTACGACCCCTATGGAGATAGCGTCGCGTTCTATCCGTTGCCGGCCGATGAGGTGCTTTGGCTCGCGGTTTGCCCGCCCAAGGAATACGACTGGGACCGCAGCTTCACTGACAACGTCGTCTGGCACTGGTCGAACGTGCTCGGTTACCCGCCTGACGATGCGCTGCAGTCCTGGCAGGAGCACGGCAACACGGTTCTGCTCCAGTCTGAGGTCATGCTCTGGAAGGACTGGAATCTCGACTTCGTGCCGAGGCTCGGGGATGCCGAATTCGCCCGCGTGCGCCAGACGATCCGTGATCTCGGCATGCGTTTCATCGTCTACACGAGCCCCTACTACTTCATCAAGGGCACGCCCAACGAAGGTCAGGCGATGAACAGCTTCGAGAACTTCACCACCTGGCCGCCGGGCGACGCGAGCGGGCGGAACATGGAGTTGTTCATGTCGGCGATCGAGCGCGTCATGGAGCAGCACAAGCCCGACGGTCTCTACTTCGATGGCCAGTACACGGCCAATCCCGCCGCGCTCTACGCTCTCGCCAGACGGACTCGCAAGCTCATCGGCGAGGACGGAATCCTCGAATGGCACTCGACGGGGGCCTTGGGAAGCCGCGACTGCTACCTCCCTCAGGCCGACGCGTATGTCGACTTCATCCTCCGGGGCGAGGGCCGCGGCGGGCGCTATGACGATGATGACTACCTCCGCTACTTCGTCTCCGGCTACAACATCCATAACTCCATCGGCGTGCTCTGCAACAACTCCGCCGAGGGGCGCCCGACCTTAGACCAGTGCGAGCGTCTGCTGGGCGTCAACGGGCGCTACCACACCATCGGCGGCTGGGTCAATCGCCCGGAGATCATGGAGATCATCAACGGGTCCTACAAGCCGCGCCTCAACGCCGACCTCCGCCGCCATGTCGACGCGGGCTGTGACGCGCGGCAGATCGAGGTCGCGGCCAAGGTCCGGGAGGTCCGGAGCGAGATGCTCGCCCTGGCATCTCCCCCCGAGTGGGATGCTCCGGTCATGTCCCTCGAATTCGACCGGATCCCCGATGGCGAGCGGCTCATCTCGCCTGCCAACGCTGATCCCTTCGCCATCGCTGATGGGGTGCTCCGCGTCTCGGGCAAGCCCCACACCCACGCCTACATCCGCGCGCCGCTCGCCGGCAAGGTCTCCGGGTTTGAGGCGCGCCTGAGGCTCGGCACTGATGTTGGACAGTCGTGGGGGCCAGGCGTCTGCATTGAGGTGGGGGAGCGCTCGCGCGTTCGCCTCGGGCTTCGTAGCAAGGGCGAAGCTCAGCTCGACGTGCTTGGCGGGCAGCACGTCCTCGGCCGCCACAAGACCCACCTTCCGGGCGAGTGGACCCACCTGCGCGCGCGGTGGTCCAAGCGGCTCGGCGTGGTCGAGATCAGCGAGGACGGGCAGGTCTGGCAGCGCCTGCGGACGTTTGAGCACGGCGGGGCGCTCAACGCAGACGCGGTCGTCGTCATGTTTGGCAAGGTACCTTATGGCGGCGATCCCATCGACCACAGCACCGAGGGCGAAGACGGCACTTCGGAAATCGACTGGATACGAGTCTACGGAGAATGAGAGTGATCGGGACAATGCTGATGCTCTTGGTGTCAGACGCGGTATTGGCTGACGGATGGACCCACCCGGCGGGGTTTCTCGACCGCACGGCCGTGGAGGAGATCGCTCACAAACGCGAGACCCAGGAGTGGGCCGCTCGGCAACTAGCCAGCCTCGATGCGGGCGCTCAGCTCTGGCTCGAGTTGTCCACGGAGCGTCTCGAAGCGCTCATGCCGACGAAGCGGGCCGGAGTCTACTGGCTCATGACGTGTCCTGAGTGCCGCGGGCGCCTGCCGTTCGACCCCCTCAACAACGTGTCAGTCCAATGCGGCCGCTGCGACGAGGATCATCTCCTCACCGAACAGTCGATTGCCGCGGCGCCGAGCGCCCCCTACGGTGGCACGCTTTATGATGGCTGGGCGTGCTCCTTCATCCTCCAGAGTTCCGGCGCCGCCAAGCGCCTCGCGCTCCTCCATGCCCTCGGCGCGGACCGCTCCTACGCGGAGCGCGCCGCCGAGATCCTCCGCCTCTTCGCCGAGCGGACCAGAGGCCTGCCCGTCGAAGGGTCCACCTCATTCCCCGTGATCTGGACCTACGCCTACGAAGGGGACTGCTCCACGCTCACGCCCCTCGTCACGGCATACGAACTCCTGCGCGGGGTCGATGGTCTATTCTCGCCTGAGGAGCACCGCGCGATCCAGCAGGACCTTCTCAAGCACTGGGTCGACTCAGTCTTTCGCATCGAGGAAGACCACAGCCAACGCCATAACAACACCTACCGCTATCTCTTCACTGTGGCGCTGGTCGGCTGCGCCATCGAGGATGCTGACTATGTGGACTGGGCGTATGGTCAGCGAGCGTACTCCATCACCGCACGCCCCGAGCACCGCAGCCTCGCCTGGCTCGGCGCGAACAACCACCTCGATGACGGCGCCTTCTGGGGGCTCTGTAGCGCCTACCACCTTTACGCCCTCGGGCCCCATTGCCAGGCGATCCTGCTCGGCTCTAAGTTGAGCCGCCAGATGCCAGATCTCTTCCCGCCTGAACTCTATGACGAGATGGATCCATCGAATCCGAGCGGGCAAACCGCGCGCCGCGCGATTAAGTGGTTCACCTCTCAGGCGCTCCCCGACCTGACGATGGCTCCGTTCGGCGACATGGGCGGGCGGGTCAGCCTGGCGACCTACGCCCTCACCGCCGAGATCGGCTACCGGTTCCTGGGCGCTGAGGAGGTCGGTCGCTACCCGAGTCTCACTGAAGGAACTCGCAGCATGACCGGCGTGCTCTATGGGGCCGACACCATTGAGCCGAAGCCGTTCTCCCACCCGTCAGCCTTCCTATCCAGCGGTTACGTCGCCCTGCGGCGGGTTGCCGGAGACAACCACCTCTACGCGGGCCTGAATGCCCTCGTGCCCGGTAGCGGGCACTCTCACGGCGACCGCCTGAACCTCATCACCTACTCCCGAGACCGCCTGCTCGCCGGGGAGAAGCGCACTCTCTACACCGACGTGGAGCAGCGCGCTTACAGCGGCGCGTCCTACGGCCACAATACGGTCACGGTCGACGAGACGTCCCAGGAACATGGCAACTACCTGACCGGCGACCGCATCCCGAGCATTGCCACCTTCGTCGACCTCCCAGCCCTCCAAGTCGCCGAAGCTCGCGGCGATGGGGTCTACCCGCAGACCGCAACTTACGGGCGCTTGCTCTGCCAGTTCGACGAGTACTTGCTCGACATCTTCCGCGTGGAGGGGGGAGAGACTCACGACTGGTTCCATCACGGGATTGGCGAGGCTCCCGATGCCTCGCTCGTGATGGAGTCGCTGGATGGGTTCGAGCCCGCGCTATACGTGATGCGAGGTGGGAGCGACTATCAGACCGCGACGACGAGCGACCCGTTTTCCGTCACCTGGCGGATCCCCGCCGCCGAGAAAGCCGACCTCCCCGGTCGTCGTCGCGATGTCTTCTCACGCGTCATGATGGCCGCCCAGCCGAATCAGACCGTCAACGTCCTCAGCACGTACCCCGATCCCGCGCCGCACAGCCTCATGGTGCGCCATGCCGGTCCGTCCAGTCTGTTCGTCGCGGTTCACGAGGCCTACCACGAAAGCCCGATAGCCGTCTCCATCCACGAGCTTGCGGTTGACGGCGGTCGCGCATACCGGATCGACCACGCCGACGGCTCGATGCGCATCGTCATCATCGGCGCGGGATCCGGCAGCGGCCTGTCCTTCGATGGGCAGCTCGCGACTGCGCACCTCGGCCCCGACCATCGCGTCGTCGGGCTGGGCATGGTGCGCGGCAGGGTTTTCGAGTGCAAGGGGTTGCGACTCGCGGCCGACTCGGAGGCGTGTCTCTCGGTGACCTTCGACGCCGGCGAGCCACAGGTCGTCTCTTCACCCCCCATTGCGTACCACACCGTCGAGGGTGAACCCGTCTACGCTGAGCGCACCGACGTCACGGTCGAACTCTCTGTTCCCGCCGTGCTTTCGCCATCCGGCGCGGCCCTATCCGTCGAAGCTCTCGTCGTGCCCTAACGTAATCATCACCTGGGATCGTTCCCGTAGTCTGCCCTGTACTCGTACATGTTGGTTCCCGCTTCCCTGATCGCCTCGACCGTCTCGACGTAGGGCGTGTCGCAGACGTCGATCAGTCCGACATGGTAGTTCTCATCGTCCCACGTCCGGCCGGTTGTGGGCTCATCGCGATACTTGAACCAGTGACAACCCACGAGGTTCGGATTCTCCAGCATGCCGTAGACGTAGCTCTTGTAGGCCTCTCCGCGCGCGGCCTGATCGGCGACCTCGACCAGCCCTGGGTGGAACATGCCTCGATCCAGCGCGCCGAAGTGGAACTCGCCGATGATCACGGGCACGTCGTGGCCTCCGGGCAAGGCGAAATCCGTGACGGAGCGCGTGTACATGTTATAGCTCACCACGTCGCAATGCTCCGCGGCCGCATCCGCCGCCAGCGGGTTCGCCCATGCAAACCGACAGCCCAGGTAGAGCTGCTCGGGCGCGACGGCTCTGACGGCATCGCGGATCGTTCTGAAGTACGTCTGGGCCGTCTTCGCGTAGAAGGCCTCCAGGTCATCGCGAGCGCTGTCCACCTCCGGAGCCGTGTCAGCCTCCAGCATCGCCCGCCACGATTCGTGCTCCGTGCCCCACGCCTCGTTGAGCGCCTCGATCGACTCGTACTTCGCTCGAAGGTCCTCCAGGAACACGCGCTTGGCGCGTTGATCGGACGGCGAGCGAAGCGTCGCTATAGCCAGCGACGTGGTGTCGTTCCCCCAAGCTATCTCGTTGTCGACGAAATACCCGATGCACCACGGGTCGCCGGCGGTTGTCTCGGCTTGGGCAGCCATCTGCTCGTCGATCGCGGCGCGGAAACTCGGGTCGAAAACATCGCGGAACTTGCCCCAGTACCCTTCGCTCCCCTCGAGCAGCTTGCCCTGGAAGTGGATCGCGACGACGTATGGCATCTTTCGCTTCAGGTAGAGTCCCGGATCGGACCAGTTGGCGATGGTGTTCAACCCCCAACTAGGCAGTCGGCGGAGGATCACCTCGTCCATGCTGGCGCGGTTGTCCAGGCCGTACTTCCGGGCCATGTTCGCGCCGGTGAAGTCATAGATCTCCGGCCGACGGCCCGCGTAGTAGTTCAACAGGCACCCGCTCTCACCACGAAAGGTGTTGAGCGGGTCGTCGGGCTCGGGCAACCAACTGAAGAAGTGCTCACGCTCCTCGATCGGCGTGTGATCGCCCCACGCCCCGACACAATCCACTCCGTGACTGACGAAGAGTTTCCCCAGGGGATCGACCAGCCACCACTTCCCCTCGTGCTTCTCCGCCCGGAAGAAACCCGTGGCCTCCAGCGTCGGTCCATCCTCCCAGCCGCCGAACTCGTCCCAGTTATCGGGCCTTGGTCGGGCGGCGAGTTCCTGCCTCTCGGCTTCGAGCGCGCCCTGCATCTGGACCACGCTGTGGGTCTTGCCGGGCCAGTCGATGTGCCTGTACTGGCCGAACTCGTCGATCATGGGGAAGAAGCTGTCGATCGAGGCGATCGGCGACGCGTAGGTGCCGGCCGCGTGGATGGGGCCGATGTCCAGCGAGTGGTCCTCGGTGGGCTCGGACAAGAAGACGACGATCTGCGTGACGTTCGCCGGGTCAAACGGTCGCTCGGCGCCCGACCCGCCGCCCGGAAACCCGCGCATGCCGAAGAGCTTCACTGGCGTCCCGTCCCTATCGACCAGGGGGTGAAGCAGGCGCGCTCGTAGCGGAACGGTCTCGCCGGGCGGCACGCGTTCTATGACCTGCACGCAGTGATTTGCCCCATCCGCGCCGGGGTTGTCGACGCGCAGTCCCACATAGGCGGAAGCGGCGCTTTGGTTGGTGGCCTCAAGCGTGACGGCCTGGAACTCGGAGAGATCCCAGGTGCCGTCGGGCGGGAGCAGCGTGATGCTAGGCCATTTCCGGTCATGCCCGAATTCAGTCCGGAGAGCGCCGTCGACGACCTGGACGCGCGTGCCATCCGTCTTGATGCTGGCGAGAATGCCGTCGCGCTCGAAGTCCACGAGCACTTCATCGCCCATCGCGATCGCCGCTATAAGAAGAACTACTACTTGCATGGTGGCCTCTCTCCGTAGTCCATCAGACAGGGCTCCAGAGCTCGCGGTGTGGAGCCAGCTTCTCCCAGTCGAACTCGACGCCGATCCCTGGGGCCTCGGGCGGCGTCACCATCCCATCGTGGACGGTCAACGGTCGGTGCGTGTACTGGTCGATCGCGAAGCTGTGCATCTCCATGTAGCCGCCGTTCGGCACTGCCGAGAGGAGGCTCACGTGGAGTTCCTGCATCCCATGGCTGCTCGCCGGCAGGCCCCGCTCCTCGGCCATTCGCGCCACTTGCATCCAGCCCGTGATCCCGCCGACGTTGGAGGCATCCGGCTGCGGGTAAGCCAGCGCTCCGGTGTCAAACGCCAGGCCGAACTCCGGCAGCGTGTGCAGATTCTCCCCCATCGCCAGCGGGATGGGGCATGCCTGGCCGACCTCTGCGAACGCCTCGAAATCGTCCGGCGGCACGGGTTCCTCGAGCCACAGCGGGTCGACCTCTGCAAGCGCGTTGGATGCCTCGATGGCCGTTTGCGCGTCCCACTTCATGTTCGCGTCGACCATGAACTCCGTCTCGGGACCGATCAAGCCTCTCACCGCGCGCGCCCGGGCCATGTCCTCGGCGATTGTGTCCCGACCGATCTTGATCTTGATGCCGGTATGGCCCCGATCAAGTTCGCCGCTGATGGCATCCAGATGCCGATCGAGCGGGTAATGTAGATCGATCAGCCCCGCGTATGTCCTGACCGGCTTCCCCTCGCCTCCCAGCAACTCCCAAAGAGGCTGCTCCGCTCGCCGGGCCATCAGATCCCACAGCGCGATGTCGACCGCCGACACCGCGAAGCCCGCGATCCCGCCGCGGCCGACGTAGTGGATGTGCCAGTTCATGAACTCCCACAGCTCGGCGATCTCGCTCGCCGGCCTCCCAACGAGCGCCGGCGCGAGGTCGTGGGTGATCACCTGGTGGATAGCTCGCCCGCCCCTCCCACCCGTGTAAGTGTAGCCGACGCCGAGGGCGCCATCGATGCACCGGACCTTGGCGATGATCAGCTCGAAGTGCGTGTGTTCGCCATGCCGCGCGTCAAACAGCGGCTCTGCGAGCGGCACGCGGTAGTGCTGTGCCGACACCTCGGTGATTGCTCGCACATCGGTCGTCAATGGCTGCGCTCCCTAACGAGTTCCATCGCGATCTCAGTCCAGTCGAGCAGTCGGCGCGGCTCTCCGTAGCACGAGCCGCCGATGTTGTTGACGATCTCCACCGCGCACCCTCTTGACTTGTCGATGACCTCCCGCAACTCGACGCGGATGGCCTCTGGGTTCCAGATCGGATCGCCCAGCGCGATCCCGCTCGGCCGGTAGGAGAATACGTAATCCCCTCCCAGCCCCTCGGCCACAGTCGCGAAGTCGTTCCACTCGCTAACCGCCACCTTGCGCAGGTTCGGCAGCGAGAGGAACCCATCCAGTTTCGTGTCGACGTTCTCACAGCACGCCACGCAGTTCAGGCCGAAGTGCTTGAGCGCGCGCCGTTCGTACTGGAACATAAACTCCTCGTGCATCGCGGGCGAGACCGAGATGAACGCCTGGGCCGTGCTGAACCCCCACACGTCTTTCAGGCGCACGTGCTCCGGGTCGTGCCCCGCCGCCGGGAGTTCATCCGTCAGTGCGGGGCCGACGTTGTAAATTGGGTCGGCGTTGTTGTTGAGTCGGAGCATTCCCTGCTCCTCGCACTGCGTCAGCCGACCGATCCACGCCTGCGTCAAGCGCTCCAGCGCCTCGTGAGTCCATGCCGGATCCATTACCATATCCAAGAACGCTTGCTCCATCCCTCGAAGCTCGCACCACTCATCGCCCATCGACGAGCCCGCGTGGGGAGGAGGCGCCGCTCGCACCTTCAGGATGTCGCCGAAGATCTCCTCAGCCTCTTCCCGATTGCTTGCCGTCGCCTCCGCATCGAACGTGATTGTCGGCACGATGATCTTCTCAATGTCGGACTTCTCGATGATGACCGGGACGGGGCGGTATGCTCCCGCCGAGCGGTCGTCAGGGAACTCCCTGCGCGGGCCAAACCAGCCGTCCCAGTGACAGACCTGCGGGTACTCGATGACCGGCTCGACCACCCGGTCGTCCGTGAGGTTCTCCCACTCCCAGACTCTCTGTCGCAGCCGCCGCTCATACTCGCGCGCCGTCTCGTCCGTGGTCTGAAGCGTCGTCTCATCCGGCAGCACTTCCTGCCAGCAGTAGGGCCACAGCCGCGTGATGACTAGCGGTCGCTCGGGCTCCAACTGGTTCAGTCGGCGCCAAGCCTCGGCCCGATGCCGCTGCTCCGGGAGGTCCGCGATCTCCGCGACTCTCTCGGCCAGTTGCCGAAGAACCGATCTGTCGCTGTTATCCATCACTCCACCGTGAATCCGTACTGGCCCGCGCCTGCCTCGAATACCGCAACGCCCTCCGCGATTCCACGGAACGTGAGACCCGCCGCTCGCAGCGCTTTCTCGCCGCCATCCACCACCGTCACGCCTGACTCGGTGATCGTCGGCGTATCGCTCGACACGGGGACGCGGATCTCTGCTGACGTGTTCGCGGGCATGGTCACGTCCAGCGTCAGCCGTTCGCCCTTGATCCGCCAACTGCTCCTGATCTCGCCGTACATCGACGGATAGGTCGCCTCCACCCAGGTCAGATCCCCCGCCGGCATCGGCGCGATCAGGATTCGCTTGAAGCCCGGCTCGAGCGGTCGGATCCCCGCCAGGTACTCGTAGTACCACTGCCCCACCGAGCCGAAGGCGAAGTGGTTGCGCGAGTTCATTCCCGGTCCTTGCGTGTCGCTATTCCACAGCTCCCAGATCGTCGTCGCGCCCTTCTCCACCATGTAGCCCCACGATGGGTAGGTTCGCTGGTCCGCCAGCGTGTATGCGAGTTCGTGGTGCCCCGTTTCCGTCAGCGTCGGCATCAGGTAGCTCGTCCCCAGGAACCCGGTGGAGAGGTGGTTCTCACGCGCGACAATGTCGTCCGCGACGTTTCCAGCCACCGCCGATCGCCGATCCTCCGGCACGATCCCAAATGCCAGCGGGAGGATGTTGGCCGTCTGCGTCCCGCTCGGGTAGTTGCTCGTCGCCTCATCCAAGTACGCCGCGTTGAACGCGTCGGCGATTCCGTCCGCCAGCGCCTGGTACGCGCGCGCATCGTCGTCCCTGCCGATCGCCTCCGCCATCCTCGCGAGCATCTGGGCTGAGTAGTGGAAATACGCCGCGCCGATCGGCTTCTTCGGCGAGCCGACCACCGCGACCCAGTCTCCATAGCCCTCGCGCTCGTAGAGCAGGCCCGGCGCCTGCGAGCGCATGAATTCGACCCACGCCTTCATCCCCTCGTACGTCTCCTCGATCAGCCGCGTGTCGCCGTAGAATTGGTAGACTTCCCACGGTACGGTGGCGATGACATCACCCCAACCGGGCGACGCCGGGCCGTGTGGATGCTCGATCGGCGCAATGTCACTCGTCTCGCCGTTTGGTCCCTGCGAATCGGTGAGGTCGCGGCTCCACTTGGTGAAGAATCGCGCCATGTCCATGTTCCAGCACATCGTCTGCGCGAAGATCAGCGCGTCCCCCGTCCAGCCCAGCCGCTCGTCGCGCTGCGGGCAGTCCGTTGGAACGCTGTGCATATTGCCGATCTGTCCCCATCGGGTGTTCTGGTCCACTTGGTTGATGAGGTCATTGCTGCACGCGAACTCGCCGGCCCAGTCAGGGGCTGAGTTCAGAGGCAGCGACACCAGCGCATCCGCCCCCGGCTCGCCCGGATACCCCGTGACTTCCGCATATCTGAAGCCGCGATACGTGAAGCTCGACTCCCACGTCTCCCCCGCGTCGCCTCGGCAGATGTAGACATCCGTGGCCTTGGCGGAGCGGTAGTTGTCCGTGTAGATCGTGCCGTCGTCGTTGAGGGTCTCGGCGTAGCGGATTCGGATGCGCTGCCCTTCCTCCGCGCCCCTCACCGTCAGCC
Source organism: uncultured Armatimonadia bacterium (assembly GCA_964555935.1). Taxonomy (GTDB): domain Bacteria; phylum Armatimonadota; class Zipacnadia; order Zipacnadales; family VGFC01; genus CAZKUN01. The sequence continues at coordinate 36,619 of CAZKUN010000047.1, forward strand.
GCGCGCGCCCGGAGGCATTCTGGCCGAAGTCGACGACATACGCGCCCTCTGTCGGTTCCGTGATCTCCAGGGCGGGAAGCTCCGCCGTTACGCGGAGCGTCGGCCCGGCTTGGGCGACGAGCTTGCCGATGGGCTCGTCCAGAACCTTGGTGGCGCCCCAGTCGGAATCGTCGAAGCCGGGCTCGGTCCAGCCGGGCGTCGCAAGCTGGGCGTCGTAGGTTTCGCCGTCGTAGAAGTCATCCGCCATGATCGGGGACACGCGCGCCGCCCATGTCGGGTCAGTCGTGATGACCTCCGTCCGGCCGTTCGCGCGAGTCACCTCAAGCCGCAGCAGGAGCCGCAATGCGTTCGTGCCGCCCTCGGGCGTCACGTGCTTGTTGATCCGCCCCGAGAACCACCCCGCTCCGAGTTGCGCGCCGATGGCGTTCGCGCCGGGCTTCAGCAGGTCGGTGACGTCGTATGTCTGGTACTGGACGCGCTTGCCGTAGTGGGTCCAGCCGGGGGTGAAGACATCCTCGCCGACGCGCTGCCCGTTGATGAACAGCTCGTACAGCCCAAGCCCGGTCACGTACGCCCGCGCGCGCAGGACGTTGGGCTCGACCTCAACTTCCCGGCGCAGGCGGATGGAGCGCCCGTCGTTCCCCTCGTGTCGTCCCCATGGTTGCGCGCCGTACTCGGCAACCACCGTGGCCCCCGCGTCTCCCACCGTCCACGTGTCGTCAGTCAGCACGGTGATGGTCGAACCGTCATCCATCGTGACCAGCAATCCGGCCACGAATCCGCACGGTCCGTCCTCGTTTGCCGCCTCCACTGAGATCGTGTTCTCGCCGGCTCGCAGGGCGGACACCACGTCGACTTCCGCCATCGACTCCCACGTGTCGTGCTCGCCGACGACCTGCCCGTTGATCGAGACTTTCGCGCGATTGTCCGCAGTGAAACGGATCCTCGCTGACTCGACACCCCCTGTCGCGCTGAATGACTTGGTGAGAGTAATCCGCTGGTTCGCGCTCCGCTCCGGCGCCCATATCCACTGGCCCACGGTCGGAGTCTCCTCCGCAGTGTCCATCGTGATCCACTCGGCGGCCCAGTCGTCCTCGTTCAGCAACCCCATCTCCCAGGTCGCTGCCTGCGACCACTTCGAGGCCACGCCGTCTTGGTCCCACGTCCGGACGCGCCAGTGGTAGACGCCTCGAGAGACCACTGGCTGGCCCTCATACACCACGTGGATCGATTGGTCCGAATCCATCTTGCCCGTGTCCCACATCGTCCCGCGAGAGCGTTTGATGTCGGAGGCGGAATCGGCGACGACGACTTGGTACGCCGTCTGCTTCGCACCGCGGCTCGAATCGTCGAGCTGCCACGACAGCCTCGGCGCCGTGACATCGATGCCGATGGGGTTCGTCTGGTACTCGCAGCGCAGCGCTGTGGGCGCGGCGAGGCTCGCGGTGCTGGCGAGACATAGAAGCACTGTCATGTCAATCCTCTGTGGTTGGGTCTGTGGTCAGGGATGCGGCAAGCGAGCAGTACGCCAAGAACGCGCCGTACTCCTCTGAACGTCGGGAGGTGCGATAACCAACGCAACGAAAGGGCGCGCAACGAGCGTTAGGCTGCACGACGGAGTGAAATCCAATGAGTGGTATCAGATTCGGTCTCATCGGCAGTGGTTCGCAGGGACGGTATCTTAGCGAGGCAGCGGCCATCACCGAAGCGTTCGACCTCGTGGCGTGCGCTGATCCCAACCCCGACGCGACCACCGAAGCCCAGAGGCTGATCGGTTACGCCGCCGCCTATGCTGATGCTGGGGAGATGCTGGCGAATGAGGAGTTGGACGCCGTCGTCGTCGCCACGATCCACGACCAACTCCAGCCCCAGGCTCTCGCTGCCCTCAACGCCGGCAAACACGTGCTCGTCGAGAAACCCGCGGCGCTCACCGCCGCCGGCGGACAAGAACTTGTCGACGCCGCCAAGGCCGCCGGGGTGAAGCTCATGGTCGGCTACTCGCTCCGATTCATGCCGCCACGCATCCTCATGCGCCAGTTGCTTGATCGCGGCGCCATCGGCGATGTCTGCCAGATCATGAGCGGCCAGTGCATCGGCGCGATGGGCGGATGGCTTGGCGAGCGCAAGCATGGCGGCGGGCCGTTGTACTACATCGGCACTCACGCGCTGGATCAGATGATCTGGGTCGCCAGTTCGCGCGCCAAGCGCGTCACGGCGGAGATGAACTTCAGGGATGGGGGAGGCGTCGAGCTGGAGGCGATGATCAATATCCGGTTCGAGAATGGGATTCTCGGCCAGCTTGTCGCGTCACAGACCCTCGGCGGGCGCTACGGGTGGATTGACGTTCTCGGTACCAAGGGCCGTATCCGGGCCCAGTGGGAAAGCGATTCGCTCTGGATCCAGAGCGGCATCATTCCCGAGTATGCCAACCTCACGGAGATCGCCTTGCCACCGACGGCGGGCCTCCTGCCTGCCCCGCAAACTGCCACAGCCCAGCTCAGCGGCTTCGCCTACGTGCGCACGTGGGCGACCGAACTCAAGGAGTTCGCCGACGCCATCAACGAGGATCGCGAGCCTAGCGTCACCGGTGAGGATGGCGTGCGCGTCCTCGAGGTCATGGACGCCGCCTTCGCCGACGCCCCATAGAGCACGAAAAGGGGAGCCCCACCCGAGGCTCCCCTGTCCGTTGACGTTCTTCCGGTCTTAGCGTCTTCCCGCTTTCGTTGCCGTCATTCCAGCTCGTCCACGATCGCCTGGATGAACCGAGTGTCGATGCGGAGCTGATCCACGACTGACTCCGGCGGCATGTAGTGGTACTCGCAGTGGAAGCTGATCGGGCCCCCAAACGCCATGTCCTTGAGGAGTTGCATCACCTGCGGGAAGTTGCCAAAGCCCATCCCCAGCGGCGCCATGTCGATCGCCCACGAGCCGTCGGCGTTCTTCTTCTTGTAGAGATCCTTGAACGCCACGCAACTGATGTAGTCCTTCACGATGTCCAGCGCCATCGGGTACGGTTCGCCAACGATCGAGAGATGACCGACATCGGTGAACACGCCCACCAGGCCCGGGTCCATACCCTCCATGAGGTTCATCACCGCTGAGGAGTTCAGCCCCATCGTAGCGCCGGAATGGTTGTGCACCACTGGCTTCACGCCCGTCTTTTCGGCCAGTTTGGCGAAGCCCTCGAGTTTCGCGCGGCAGCGGTCAAGTGTCGCCCAGTAGCCGTCGTCCTCCATCTGCCAGTAGCCCAGCTTCACCAGCTTCACGCCCGCCTCGGCGCAGGCCTCGAAGAGGCCCTCCGCATAGTCGACTGACGCATCGGTGAAGTCGCCGGGCGTCGTGATGAGCGGAATGCACAGACCCTCGTCAGCGAATCGCTTCGCCGCGGCGGGGAGTTCGGTCTTCGCGTTCTCCGGGTTGACCGGATAGCCCGGCCGGACGCACAGATCCGCGCCCTGCACGCCACCGGATTTGAGACCATCGATGATCTGCCCGAGGTCGTAGCCCTCGAGATGCTTCGTGAACATGATCCAGGGTCGCACGGTAATAAGCCCCTTTCGGATAAGAGCAGGTTGGTTGCGGCTCGCAGGCCACTCTCGGTGATTGTGCCTCGTCGCCAGAGAATCCTCCGAGGAGGAGCAGGCGGCGTTTTCGGCCAATCGCGCTTGCAGGCACGTGGAGGGCTGCACGATGCTGCTTTTGATGGGAATGGCGGCGACGGCTATGGCCCAACCACATCAGGACGACCTCGCCCTCTGGCTGCGCGCCGGCAAGGGCGTTTACGTTGAGGAGGGACGCGTCGCCCAGTGGGAGGACCAGTCCGGCCGGGGCAACCACGCGACGAGTTCTGACGGCTCCGGACCCACCGTCCGCGCTGATGCGATCAATGGCATGCCGACCGTGGTGTTCGACGGCGCCAAAACCCGTATGACCATCGAGCATGCTCCCGAACTCAACGCCGGCGAGGGCTTCACAGTGTTCTGCGTGTTCCGCTATGCAGACGGCTTCCGCGTCGCGCAGAAGAAGAGCAATAGCGGCGGCATCGTCGCCGACGGGTGGTTCCTATCCCCCGCCGAGGGCCTGGGCGTCTCGGGCAAGTGGGGCGGTGGTCGGAGCTATCGCCAGAATCGCTGGCACGTGCAGACCAGCCTCTTCGACTCAGTGTCGGGCGCCATCCGCATCTTCAGCGATGGCAGCGAGATCAAGGTCACCGAGGGCGTCGCTGCTCAGGTCCCGAACGACGACCCCGTCTACCTCGGCCAGCGCCTCAACCCCGGCGGCACGGAGGGACACCTGCGTGGTGAGATCGCCGAGCTGATGATCTGCTCGGCCGCGCTGACCGATGAAGAGCGACGGCAGACTGAGGAGTACCTTAGCGTGAAATACGATCTGACTCCGCCTGTTAAGCCGACCATGTACATCACCCGAGTCATCCCCGGTCACGGAACCGTTGATGTCGAGTGGCTGCCGCACGAGGGCGATGTTGCTGGCTACATCTTTGAGATCAAGCTCCGCGAACTGGCGTGGGAGCAGGCAGATCGCGCCGAACTGCCGGCTGAGGCGCGTTCGTTCAGCGTGGCTGGGCTCTGGGATTACGCCGACTACACGCTCCGAGTTCTGCCAGTCGACGCCACCGGCGAGCCCATTGGCCAGAGCGCCGAGCGCATCGTCGCTCCCGGCCCCGTGCCGGGAGTCGTGGTCGACTACCTCCACCGCGAGGACGAGGCCTTCGCCGAGCATGGTCAGTACATCGGCAGCCCGTCCATCACGCGCTTGGATGACGGCCGCCTGATCGCCAGCCACGATCTGTTCGGACCGGGACCGCAGCGTTTCAGTCGCGTCTTTCGCTCCGAGGATGACGGCGAGTCTTGGGCCTGGATCAGCGATGTCGCGCCCGCGTTCTGGGGCAAGCTCTTCGTGCATCGGGGAGAGCTGTATCTGCTCTCAACCGCCACCGAATATGGCGATCTCCTGCTTCATCACTCGCCCGACGGCGGCGATTCGTGGGAGCCTCGCATCGTGATCGTGTCGGGGACCTACCACAAGGCGCCCATGCCGATCATCGAGCACCAGGGCAAGCTGTGGACATGCGTCGAACTCCAAACTGGCGGCTGGCCGGCGGGCTTTCAGGCGGTGGCGTGCTCCGTGCCAGTGGATGCCGATCTCACCGATCCCGCGAGCTGGGCGCTCAGCGCGCCGCTCGCATACGAGGCCGCCTGGCTGCCCGAGGGGTGGGACCTGCCCGTGAAGATCCAGGGGTACCTGGAGGGGAACGCGGTTGTCACGCCCGGTGGGGATCTCGTCAACATCCTGCGCTACAACACCACGCCCCACTACGGGAAGGCGATGGTCCTGAACATCGCGCCTGACGGCACGGGCCTCAGCTACAATCGCGTCATCGACTTCTACGGTGGGATGACGAAATTCGCGATCCGCAAGCACCCGGAGACGGGCATCTACTGGAGTCTTGTCAACCGCGTCACCACGGGCCAGGCCGGCCAGCGAAGCGTGCTGACTCTTGTCTGGTCACGTGACCTCGATGAGTGGCACATCGTCCGCGACATCCTCCGCGATGATCGCAACAGCGCGGTGAAGTACACGGGCTTTCAGTATGTCGATTGGCTCTTCGACGGCGACGACATCATCGTCGCCTCGCGCACCGCGCTCAACGGAGCCAACAACTTCCACGACGCCAACCACCTGACGTTCCACCGCGTTAGCAACTTCGCCGACGGCGGACCGTGACGCCGTCGGTCGTCTATTCCGTCACATGGTCAATCGCCTTCAAGCGCCCTCTTAGCTCTGTCCACTCCTCATCCGTGAACTTCGTCGGCAACTCTACTCGGTTGCCCTCATAAACCGATTTCTGCGCGCCAAACAGCGCGTGCACAACCGGTCCTTCTACCTCCAGCCGGTTCAGGTGCGGCGGGCCGCCGTCGAGCCAATCGGCCACCGCCTGGGTGAAGTCCCGTTGCCCTTGCCGGCCCTGATCGTCCCAACTGCTCGGGCCATGGATGGGCTCGGCCGCGCCATTCTCCTGGTACCAATACCCCGCGTTCTGGGTCAGGTACAGCCGTCCCTCGGTGCCCAGCACGTCGAAGTGCAGATGCATCCAGAACAGCTCCTCTCCCGGCGTCCCAAGGGCCTCGGGGTCGCAGTCGAACATCACCCGGAGGCCGCCCGGGAACCAGTACTCCGCCAGCAAACTCTCCGGCGCCTCGTGGGTGATTTGGTAACTCGTCTCGTTGATGGTGTGCGCCGCGGCCCACACGGCCTCCGGCTCCGCCTCGTCCAGGAAGAGCTTCAGCAGGCTCATCGTATGCGGGCCCATGCCCATCGTGTTGCCCTTGGTGCTCGCGCGGATGAAGTAGACATCGCCCAGCTTCTCGCGGATGATATCGGCGATGACGCCGTCGCGGAACTGGGGGAAATACCGGCGCTGGCAGTTCACCACGATCTTCATGTCAGTGTCGGCGAGCACGCGCTCGAGACCCTCGAGGTCTGAGGGCTTCACAGCCACCGGCTTCTCGAAGATGCATGCCTTCACTCCCGCTGCCGCCGCGCGCTCCGCCTCCCAGATTCGCCGGCCGGGGCTGGTGCAGACGTGCACGATGTCAGGCTGTGTTTGCGCGAGCGCGGTCTCGAAGTCGTCAAACGTCTCCGGGATGTCGTAGGTCGTCTTGAAGCGCTCGCGTCGTTCCTCGATGAGGTCGCACGCGCCAACCCACTCCATGTTCGGCAGGTCCTTGTAGACGTCGGCGTGCTCGGTCGCGCGCGGTCCACAGCCCAGCAGTAGCGATCGGTAGTTTGCCACAGGTCATCCCTCTTCCGTTTGGGCGTCGCGTTCAGTCTCGCGCAGCTTCCTCGCACGTCGCCGCACTCCTCCACGGCCGCACGTACAGGTTTCGGGTAGCCGCATGGCGAAACCGCGTGACAGGCGATTGAATTGCAGATGAAGGGTGATTGACAGATGAAGCGCCTAACGGTACTGATTGTTACTGTTCTGTCGGGATGCGCAGTAGCACAGAACGACCCCATGTGGGCTCCATCGGGACCCGACATTATCGCCGCCCTCAACAAGCACTACGTGCGCGAGGCCGGCCCGCTGAGCGGGAGTACGGCGAGGGAGCTGTCTGACCCGACCACCGTAGGGCGATACACCATCCAAGCGAAGCCGCCTACGCCTACGCCCGAGCGCGCCTATGAGTGGATCCCCGTCTGGGCGTACGACGTGGTCGTCGTCGTCTTCAAGACACCCGACGATGCTCTCCAATGCCTGAAGAACAGCTACGCCGGACTGAAGCCTCGCTACGATGGGGCGCCGGCGTACCGGCCTTGGCCCAACTTCCAAACGTACGTCAGTCATAGCTTCAACATGACTCAGTTCCACAAACACGAGGCCTACCGCGGCGCGACCACGGTCAAGATGCTCAGGCACAAGGCGTATCCGATGCAACCCGACCCCGTCAGAGACAAGATGCTGACCGAGCAACAGTTCATCTCTGACGGGTACGAGGTTTACGAGGGCACGGGCTACGACGCGGCTTGGGTGCGCGGGCGCACTCTCATGGCATGCTGCCCGGCCGACGACCCGACCGAGATCGACCGGTTCCACAATCTCATGCACGCGCTTACGTCGGTGAAGAAGCCAGTCCCGCCGCCTGTCCCGCCGCCTGGCCCCAAGCCGCCCGTCCAGCCGCCCCCCCGGCACGGGCCTTCCCAAGCCACCAGGGGTTGGCCCCATCATCCCGCCCCCGCTGCCGCCTCAGCCCTCGCCGGGGTACCGCGTCTTCATCGATGGCCAGCTCATGAGAACACAGGCTCCGCCAACCGAACTCAACGGGCGAGTTCTCGTCGGGCTCGCCGATATCTTCCGCGAACTCGGCGCGAGTGTCGTTTGGGAGGGCTCCCAACGCAAGATCACCGCGACTCGCG
>CAZKUN010000048.1:0-44365 GCA_964555935.1 uncultured Armatimonadia bacterium
GTTTCTTGGCACCTCTACCGAAAACCTCCCTGCTCATATGGGCAATGCGGGATGACTGGATGACGTGTCAGGACCACGTGGACTTCGTCCGCGCCTTCTACCCCACATGGGACGCGGATCGGGAGAAGCAGTTGCTTGAGATGCTCGACATCCCGATGGGGCACTTCGTGGGGTTGCTCTCGCCAGGGCAGCGGGCTCAGCTTCAGATCGTGATGGCGCTGAGCTGCCATCCGGAGTTGCTGCTGATCGACGAGCCGGGGAACCTGGACGCGGTGATCCGTCAGCGCCTGATGGAGACGATCATCGCCGCCATCGCCGAGCAGGAGACCACCGTCGTGATGGCTTCCCACATCATCAGCGAACTCGAGGGCGTCTGCGACCACTTCTGCATCATCGGAGACGGGAGGGCCATGGCGGCTGGACGGGCCGAGGAAGTGACATCGTCATATCGGCGCGTGCGCCTGCGCGGGGCGACACTGCGGCATCCCGACTGGATGATCCAGCGTGGGGTGGTGAGCACTGAGATGCACAACGGTGAGGCGCGCGTTGTCATGGCCGACTACTCGGAGGAGAAAGCTGATGAGCTGTCGGCGTTGCTGGATGCGACGAGTTACGAATCAGATCGCGTGAGCCTGCAGGAGCTGTTCGTGGCGTTGACGACGGGAGCGGAGCAGGAACTGAAATGAGCGCGGACAAGGCGATTGAGAGGTGGGAACGCAGAACGGCGGCAGCGCCCTACATCGCTAGCCTGCAGGGCTTCGGCCGGCTCGGCGCTGCGGTTGTCTGGTACCTCTTCTGGATCATACTCGGTGCGACGTGGTCTGTGGGATTCGAGTCGCGCGGAGCGCTCAGCCGGTGCTGGGGGTGGCACCCCTTGGCCGGTCTCATGGCTATGATCGGGGGCATCCTGATCGTCCGCGCGGCGAGCCAGGCGATCTTCGCCGGCACCATCATGCGTCCGCAGAAACAGACACACATCTCGCGCCTGCTGCCGATGGCGAAGCACCGATGGAACACGATCTCAGTACGGGCGGTGGCACGTGCCGTGGGGATTCCGGCCGCCCTCGGGTGCGGGATGCTGGCGTTCGCCGTGCTACTCGCGCACGAGTGGGACATGCGGGTGCTTGGGGGGATCATTGAGTGGCCAGGCATGGTCCTCCTGGCATTCGTGGCTCCACGCCTTCTCTTCATGCAGCTTCGGGCTGTCTCGCGATACTGGAGCTACAAGCCGGTCGTGCGGGTCGTTGGCGCGACGTTCATTCTCTGCGCGGTTGCCGCCGGGTTCTGGATACGAAGGATGCCGGACGACACCCCGCCGCTCCGAGGGTTCGTCTTGTTGGGCGCGCTCGTCTTCGCGATGGGCACCGCTGTCTGGGGAGCGGCGCGTGCCACACTGTGGGTGATCGACCGAAGGCGTGCCGCCCGGGGCAGGAGCGCCAGGGACGACGCCCGGCACGAGATCCGCTGGGAGGCGCTGACGGCGTGGGCGTGGGCGATGCTCCCGGCCGATGACTTCGGGCGATGGGCGCGCGGCATGTATCGTCTGCTGGGTGTCACCATCGGCGCCGGCATTCTCACCGCAGCGGCCGCGTGGGTGCTGGCTGGTTGGGGCGTCGATGCCGGGTGGCTGATCGGCGCCGCGCGGGGCGTATTGGTGCTGATGCCCATTGTCGGCGGATATGCGTGCGCAACGATATGGTTCGTCCGTCGCGGCGTCGACAGCACCCCTCGACTGGCCGGCCTCCTGCCCGTCGCGCGTCACCACGAATGGTGGTCGATGCTCGCCGGAGGGCTGGTCTTTGCCCTTGGGTCGTCAGCTCTGGCGGAGTTACTCGCTCGGGGCTTCGTGCTGACGGCGCACAGCCTGGGGGCCACGGAGGTTCTCACGCCCGAATTGCACCTCATCCCATTCGGTGTCCCGGCGATTGCCTTGATACTGTGGGCTCAGGTTCCCCTGCTGGTCAGCTCCAGGCGCGTAGCCGATAGCTCTCGCATCGACCCCACGTGGCTAGCCCTCCTCGGTGTCCTCGGCCTGCTTGGCGTGTGTGCGGGAATGGCGTGCTCGGCCGACATCGATCCGCGGATCTGGCCCTGGCTGGAGTGGCCGGCCGCTCTTCTCGCCATCGCAGTGTCACGCTGCACCTGCGACCCGAACTTCTGGCCCCGGCGCCTGAGCAAGACTCTGGTCACAGACGCATACACCATCACCGCGCTCACGGCGCTCTTCTCGGGGCTGTCCCAGGCGTGGATCGTCGTGCCGATCGCTGCCGCGATTGTGGGCTTTTCCGGGTAGCCGTCAACTCCGCGCAAACTCCCTGAACCTCCCCGGGAGGTCCGGCCAACGCGAGGCAAGGCGGGGACTGACGGGTGACTGCCTGTGGTTGTGTGAGAAGCACTACGAGGAGTGGCAGCCGGACATCCCGGATTCGTTTGTGTAGGGCGAGCGCCTAGCGACCGCAGCCGCGCACGTGCTGTTACATGGACATCATCTCTCCCAGAGAGGATTCGCGGCACCCACTGACACAATCCCACGGTATCCAGCCAGCAGAACTAGTGACGGGAGGCAACAGTGATGCGCGTGAAACTCGCTACATCCATCGCTATCGTGGTGCTTTCGTCGGTGATCTTCAGCAACACGGCCGCCGGTGTCGGCCTCGGAGAGATCCCCGAGGGAGGCTTTCGGTCGCCGGAGGGCGACCCCCGCTTCACCCCGGAAGCCGGCGCGACGCCGCTGAACAACCTGGTCTTTGAGTTGCTGAACGTCGAGTCGCCGGGCTTCCTTGATCATATCTTCCGCAATCCGCGGGAGGGCTGGGTGCACATCCGCGTCCCGAAACCGACGACCGGCACGGATCAGCAGATGGTCGCGCTCGTCGATGGGAAAGAGGTGACGCTCAAGGCGGTGGGCGAGCACCTCGAAGCGATGCGTTACCTCAGCGAAGGCTCGCACTCCGTTGGCATTGCGCCGGGCACGGGCTCGCCGGATCGCCTGGAAGCGCGCGCCATCGGCGAACTGTTCTACGCCACATATGGGAGCAACCCTCACATCCCGGAGACCGGCGAGTATACGTGGGACTTCCTCCGCCGGCACTGTCTGGACCATTACAACAGCATCATCGGCGCCAACGCTCTGACCGCCGAGGGCAAGAGCACGCAGGAGGCCGAGATCGAGGAATGGACCGCCGAGGGCAAGCGTTGGTTCACGCTGCACCCCATACCATTGGTCGAAACGGCCGACGAGGCGTACGACTACTGGACTCAGACGCCAGGCATGCAGCATCCGCTCATGCACGGCATCTGGGGGGACGAGTTCGGCCCGAGGCTGGGGAAGCACTACCCGGCGTGGATCGAGGCGCTCCGCCGAATCAATGAGGACCCGAAGTTCAGCGGCCGCAAGTTCTATGCCTACTCCCCCAACCGGTTCTGGCCGATAGAGAATGGCTATGAGGTGATGTTCCCATTCGTGCAAACCATCATGGACTGCGGCTATCGGCTGGCCCCGGAGTGGTACCTCCCGGAGGGCTACTCGAGACCTGGGAGGATCATCCTCAAGACCGAGGACCTCCAGGCCGAGTTCGGTCCCGGCTGGGAGATGGCCAGCCGGGAATCCCACGAGAAGGCGAGCCCAGGCGCGGCCACTAATCGGATAGTCATCCTGTCACTGCTGTCCGAGCCGGGCTGGGAGACCGGCGACCTCTTTCCCGGTTACGACTACAACGTGTTCCTGGACGCCCAGCTTCAATTCCTGGCCACCGACCCCGCGTTTTTCGGCATCCGGGGAGTGCAGGGGTACCTATCCTCGTATTGCGGCGAGGAACAGATACGACTCTTCGCGAAGCTCGTGCGCCACTACGCCATCGAGGGCAACACGGATCGGATGCTGAAGGACCCCTATGTCCTCCCCCACCTGCAGAACCCGGACTTCGAGGACGGGATCGCAGGATGGACCGTGGCCCCGGCGGCCGAGGAGAGCGTCGCCGGCAAGACCGCGCCCGGGTTCGGCACGCTCCAGGCGAAATACCACGCGCCTAAGGGTACGGGCGACGCAGCGCTCTGGACGAAGCGCGGCGCTGAGAAGGCCAACGTGGTCTCGCAGCAAATCCAGGGACTCTCGCCGGGCAGGCTCTACTCTTTGCGGTTCATCACCGGCGACTACCAGGAACTCCTCGCCGGCAAGTCGGTCAGCCGCAAGCACGCCGTCTCCGCGAAGATCGAAGGCGTGGAGCCGGTGCCGGAGAAGGGCTTCCAGGCGATCATCAACAGCGGCTGGTGGCAGTCGTCCGGACCGTTTGGCCGGGACAACGCTTACTTCCTGAACTACCACCAGCAGATCTTCCGCGCGAAGGGACAGACAGCCCGACTCCTCCTCTCGGATTGGGCTTCGGAGCAGTCGGCCGGAGGACCGGAGGGCGAGGAACTGATCTGGAACTTCATCCAGGTACAGCCCTACTTCGAGTAGTGAGGACGAGATCCGTGCCGAAACACACCTGCCCGGAGCGGGGGCCGATGTAATGTCACCCGGGTCCAAGGGAGTATCCTCGATGAAGCTGGGAGCTATTCCCATCCTCTACTTCGACCGAGTGAATCGCGGGATGATGAGTCCTGGCGACTGGCACGCGGAGGCGGCCGATGTCGGCCTTGACGGCATCGAGCTGTACGATGCTTTCGTGGGCCCTTGGTCCGAGGCGGCCGTGCTCCGGCAAGCCGAGGAGATCGCCGGCGTTGGTCTTGAGGTTTCGATGTACACCACCTACTGCGATTTCGCGCCCCGCGACCCCGCGCTCCGGGAAGCCGCCAGAGCACAGGTCCTGCAAGGCATCCGCTCGGCGCAATTGGCCGGGACCGGCATCGTGCGCGTCGTGGCCGGGAACTGGATCGAGGGACAGGAGCGTGAGGAAACGCTGCGGCTCGTGGCGGACGGACTGCGCGACTGTCTGGATGACGCGCAGGCCTCCGATGTGGTCCTCGCGTTTGAGGACCATCCGGTGATCGGGACCGCCCCGCGCGACTTCGTCCGCATCCTCGAACTGGTAGACGATGAGCGCCTCAAGATCAACCTCGACACGTCCAACCCGATGGAATCCGGCGCGAGCGTGCTGGACATCCTGCCGCACGTTCTCGACCGGGTGATCCATGTCCACGCGTCCGATCGGGCTGCCGACCTGTCACACGTGGTCACGGGCACGGGCGTCGTGCCCCTGGGCGAGGTCTTCGCTCAACTGAGGTCTGTTGGGTTCTCGGGGTACATCTCCATGGAGATCGGCGGGAAGCCGGAGCGCGCATCTGTTGAGGCATCCGCGGCCAACGTCCGGCGCCTGTGGGAAGAGGCAAGTTGAGGGTCATCTGGACAGGCTTTCGAGCTTCACCAGCATGGCGAGGACGCGCAAGCGCGCACCGCCGGGTCACGCACGCCTCGTTGCTCGAGATCCTTGACATTGCTGCGCAGCATCAGCATGTATTTTGGTAGTCCTCGCCCCCCTCCCACGCTGCTACGCGGGCGACGGACTGGAAGGATGGCGAGGTAGCAGGTAACGAGCGCGGGTCGCGCGAACGCTTCCGGTCGAAGCTGCAATCGGCAGGAGGCCACGGATGCTGTATCCATCGAAGATCGAGACGTTTGATGACCTGCGCGCAACCATGAGCGCCGCCCAGCTTACGCGGACGCTGCAGGTGGCTCACCATATCGGCATCTTCGCCGCGCTGGGCGATGGCGAGCAAGATCTGGCGGCGCTGGCGGAATCGACCGAGACTCCGGCGGACCTACTGGAGCCGCTGCTGACGGCGTGCTCTTCGATGGGACTCCTGGATCGGGATGGCGACCGGTTCGCGAACACGCCCCTCGCCGCCGAGCATCTCGTTCCCGGCAAGCCGCTGTATCAGGGCAACATGATCGGCCATGGCATGGACACGTGGGCGCGGTGGGGCGAGCTGCCGGATCGCTACCGGCCCGATCACGGCGACGCGCCGTGGGCCGCGCCCGAGGACTTCATCCTCGCGATGCACAACATCACCGTCCCCGACCGGGGCCCGGCCCTGGCGGCGGACGTGGATCTATCCGGCCGACGGAGCCTCGTCGACATTGGCGGCGGCCCCGGCACGTACTCCATCTACGCCTGCAAGGCCAACCCCAAGCTTCGCGCCACCGTCTGGGATCTGCCCGCTACCATCGCGATTGCCAAGACCGTCATCGAGGGATTCCCCGAGGTCGCCGACCGGATGAGCGTCATCGAGGGCGACTGGAACGAGGACGACTTCGGCAGCGGCTACGACGCGCTGCTGATGTCGAACGTCATGCATGGCATGCCCTCGAATCCGGAGTCCAAGCTGGCCAAGGCCTTCGCCGCGCTGGATCCGGGCGGGCTCATCATCATCCAGGACTTCATCCTCAACGACGACCGGATCGGGCCGATCAGTGCCGCGCTGTTCAACCTGTACATCGGCGCGTTCACGTTCACCGAACTCGGCGATCTGCTGCGCAAGGCCGGCTTCGTCGACGTGAATAACGCGCGCGCTCCCGAACTCGACGGATGTGGCGTCGTGACCGCGGTCAGACCGTAGGAAACCTAACGGAGATCGATATGGCAAACTGGCGACCCTCGCTCACGCCGCCGCTCACCGACGACGATATGGATGCGATCCTCGATGGCGCGCTCACCGTGCTGGCCGAGATCGGCATCGACTGCTCGGATCCGGAGGTCGCGCGGCAGATCGAAGCATGGCCGTCCGCCGAATACTCCGGCGGGCGCGTGCGATTCGGCAAGAGCGAGGTCGCGGCGCACTTGGGCCGCCGCCAGGCCGCATCAGGCGTTGAGAGCGAGGAGTCGGCCTTCAGCATGGGCGGATGTTGGGCGGGGCTGCAGTACTGCGACCCCGAGACGCTGAAGGTCAGGTCCGCGACCAGCGCCGAGGCGGCGCGGATGGCGAGGTTCTGGGACGCGCGCGGGTACGGCGGCGTCCTGCCCGTCCAGCCCGGCGACGTGCCGCCGGCCATGCTAACCCTCGCCGCCGAGCGAATCAGCATCGAGAACTCGCGCCATCTCGGCGGATCGCTGCCCGTCACCGATCCCGCCGAGGTCTCGCTCCTGATCGACATGAATCTCGCGGCGTGCCGACGGTACCGTCTCGTTGAGCAAGTGGCGATCAGCCCTCTGCGACTGAACTGCATCGGGGCGAGAACCGCGCTGAAATTCCGCGACAATCCCGACGTCGATGTATCCCTCACGGGCGCCATCCCGATCGCCGGGGCGACCGCGCCGCTCGAGCCATGGCCCGCGCTCGTGCAGTCGGTTGCCGAGTCGCTCGCTTTCGATGTGATCAGCTCGGCACTTGGCTTCGGCGGCGGCCTGGGGCTGCGCGTCGAGCCGTTCGACTTCCGGTATTCGGGCATCGTCTTCGGCTCTCCTGAGTGGTGCCTCTATCGCGCATCGGTCCTGCAGATGACCCAGCGTCTCACGGGTCGGCCCGTCAGGAGCGGCATGTTCAGGAGCTGCGCCAAGCAACCCGACGAGCAGGCGGCGTGCGAGCGAACGGCTTCCGTAATGTGGCAAGCGTTGCTAGGCGTGCGGAACTTCGGGGCTGTTGGACAGTTATCCGTGGATGAGGTCTTCAGCCCGCAGCAGGCCGTGATCGACGCCGACATACTCGCGTATGTCGAGCGAGTCGTGACGGGAATGGACTGCGGCAAACCCGACGTGGATCCCGTCGAGATGATCCGTGAGGGCGTTGAGCTGGGCAGCTTCATCGGCACGGCGCGGACGGCGCTCAAGTTCCGCGAGATGAACTGGTTCCCGGATCTCTTCAGGCACTGGGGCACGGATCGCTGGAAGGCCGAGGGCGAGCGCGCGATTCTCGACAAGGCGTGGGCTCAAGCTCAAGACGAAATCGCTGGTTCCACGCACGAAATCGGCGATGAGGCGACGCGGGCCGTCAGTGCGATTTACGACAAAGCCGAGGAGTACGTCCGGACGGGCTGACATGCATTACCACATCCGCCGTTTCACCATTGTTGCTATCGCCGCACTCACGCTGGCGGCCACCGCTGGGCTGTCTCAGGATGCGCCGCCGGCAGCCGATCCTCCTCAAGTCACGCCGCCGCCCCCGTTCACCAAGTGGGCGGCCCAAACACGCTGGGACGAAGCCCAGACCCTCGAGTACTCGGCGGGCTATGACAAGCTGAAAGTCGCCGACTCCATCGCCGCCTGGCAGATGTTCCTCGACCTCTACCCGCGAGCGGGAATGGCTAACGAAGCCGCGTGGCACATCACGACCCTCACCACGCGTCTTGGGCAGCTCCCCAAGACGATCGCCGCGTACGAGGGCTATGCCGCGAGCTTCCCGGATGGCGATTACGCCGAGGACGCGCTCTGGAACGTGACCTACCAGTACATGGGGGTGCCGGACTGGGAGACCGTCTACGACACCTACGACCGGTTCCTGCAGCGATTCCCAGCCAGCCCGTATGGGGACGTCGCGCTCAATGGGCTCGCGAGCAACGCGCAGACGAAGAAGCGCTACGATCTGGCGATTGAGCTGTACCAAGAGTTGCTGAAACGCTACCCGACCAGCGACTACTGCGACAACGCTTGGAGCGGTCTGGGCGCTGCGTCGTCCGCGCGCTACGACACCGAGAGCACAGCGGAAGCGTACATGACGCTCGCGCAGCAGTACCCTCGAAGCGACCTCGTGGAATCGGGTCTGATGTCGCTCGTGTTGACGCTGTATTCGGAGGAGCCGCTGCAGTGCATCGAGCTGGGCCGAGACTACATGGACACCTATCCGCACAGCCCCTACGCGAGCACGGTGCAGATGTACATGTACTACGCGTCGATGTCGCTCAGAACCGCCATGCCGGGGCTGAACATCGAACGCCCGGACCCGTACGATCCCAACGACCCGACGGTGATCTTGTCGCGCGGCCGAACCGAAGCGTATGACCGGGCGCGGCGCGCGGCAAATCTCCTCGAACTCAGCGATGCCATAGCCCTCTACGAGGGCTTCATGAGGGACTACCCGACCGCCAGCCAAGTTGACGACTGCCTCTACGGGATCGGGGACGCGTACGCGAAACTCGAGACCTACGTCTCGGCTGCGAAGAAGGCCAAAACGCCCAAGCAGTTCAGCCAAGTGGAGTCGGACTGGCGCTGGGTCACCGATGGCGCGGCCGGAGTCGCGCATGGCGAGGCGGCCGGCAGCGCCGTCGATGCCTACTTGCAGCTCGTGCGCGCGATGCCCGGCAGCGACCTTCGCGACGATGCGCTCTACAAGACAGGCGTGGCATACGAGAGCGCGGAGGACTGGGTGTCTGCCATCCAGGCGTACATCGCCCTCATCCGCGTCTTCCCCGTCAGCGCCCACGCGCGGACGGCCGTCGGGAGGCTTGAAGCGCTCAAGAGCAAGCTCAAGCAGCCCGAGGATATCGACACCGTCATGCGGGCGGTGGTCCAGGCATATCCCCACTACAGCCAGTCGGATGACTACGTCTACGAGCTGGGCATAGGCGCGCTCAAGAAGGGCGATGTCAGCGCCGCCCGCGACCTGTTCGCGCGGTATGTGGCGACTTACCCAAATCGCTCCAAAGCCGCGAGCGCTCTCTTCTGGAATGCCCGCTGCGCGCAGCTTCTCGGACGCTCGCGAGAGGCGTGGACGCTCTACGCGCAACTGGCGAACGCGTTCGTCCAGAGCGGGCTCGCCGACGATGGCTACGTTGAGTGCCAGCACCTCGCCGATGGAAGCGCGGAGGCCGTGATGCAGGCGGCGCAGGAGGCTCTCAACCTGGCGGCCCGGGCCATGGGCGAGCCGGTCGTCGGCTACGATGCGATCATGCGCGAGCACATCACGATTCTCGCGCCGTCGGACAAGGCCATCGACATCCGCGCCTACAACTTGGTGGACCGGCTTGAGATGGCCTACGGACTCATGGCTGAGGCCGCCGGCGGCGCGCCTAGGGGCGGTCAGCGGATCGTGATCGCCGTCGATCCCAAGGTGGCGGCGCCGACGCAGGGCGATCCCGCGCGCATCCCGCCGACGATGGTCGCCACGCCGCCGCCGTGGCGTCAGTGGTTCGAACTCGTCGCGGGCGCCTTCACGCACGACCCTCAACTCAACCCCGTCGCGACCGCGATGCCCGCATTCGCGGATGGTCTCGCCCGTTTCGCCGGCGTCCAGCTTGAGGAGATGGTCTTTACGGAGCTGGGGGATATCACCGTCGGGCCGGCGGCGATGGCGGCGCACCTGGGCGATCTCAACCGGATCAAGAACACGGGCGCAGCAGCGTTAGGCGCGCACGTCGCGGCCAAGGGCGCGGCCGACCAAATCAGCGCCGACATCGCCATGGCGATGATCTGGCACTTGTCCACCGCGATCAGCGGCGACGCCGACACGATCATCAACTGGTCGCCCGTGTTGCCGCTCCTCAGCGGGGGCAAGGCCATTCCCGCCGCCGCGGTCACGCAGGCGGAGACGCTTGAGCAGAAAGCAGCGCTGACCGCGCACTGGATCAACTCATCCCTCGGCGCCGACTACACCGCGACGCTCCGCGCCTGGGGCATGCCCCTCACCCCCGAGGAGATGGCAGCGGTGCAGGCGGCTGTCGACGCTGCACAACCCCAGGAGTAGGGCCCGACCGCAGATGCGCAGGTCCACAGACCCCAAATTCCGAGGTCCGCTGCGGATGGCTTGCCGTTCCGGCAACGGCAGGAGTATCAGGTACGAAGTGCGGCATCAGGTTTGAACGAATGGACGGGCACGCGTCAACGGGAGGGCAGCACATGACCGAGGATTACGGGCTTGCGCTGGCAACCGGCACCCACGTACTGGCCAATCAGCTTAAGGCGGCAGAGACGGACGCCGCACGGAAGGCCAAGAAGCAACGAGTGGTCGCCATGAAGCTCCGCCTGCTCCGCGAGGTCTGGCCGGAGGCAGCCGACGCGCTCCGCCGCTCAAGGGACGTACCTCGCCTGCTCAGGCGAATCTCAGACGGCCTCGACGCGCGACCGTATGTCATCGACCTCGCGTTCGGCAACCCCTTCGCGCCCTACCAATTGCGCTACGACGACAACGACTTCACCGAGGCGCTAGCCAAAGTCGGAAGGATCGTTGGGCTCGCAGAGAGCGACGTCCACAGCATCAGGAAATCACAGCGCGATGCCTCGAGGGCGCACAGACACGCCAACTGGAAGAAACTAGTTGCCTACGGCACGGTCGGAGCCTTGGCCCTCGGCGCGAGCGGCTTGCTGGCAGCCCCGGTCCTGGGCGGCGCTCTGGGGTCGGCGGCGGGGCTTTCGGGCGCGGCGGCGACAGGGCACGGACTCGCATTGTTGGGGGGCGGTCCGCTCGCGGCGGGTGGCTGGGGGATGGCAGGTGGCATGTGGCTGGTCTCTGGAGGTAGCGCGGTTGTGGGGCTCGCCGGAGGAGCGGGTGGTGAGCTATTCAGGCAGCTCGGGGCCGCCGAGTTCCGGTCCGAACTGACCAAGCTACAGGTCAGCTACAGAGAGGGCCTACTTCACAACCAGATGCAGGTCGCCAAGGCGAAGTCGGTCATTGCTGAATTGGTGGACAAGAGGGACCAGTTGGCCCGCGAGTTGGACGATGAACGGCTCCTGAACGACCGGAACTCGGATCGTCTCAAGGAGATCGAGGCGAAGATGACGGCGCTTGCGGACGCGATCCGGTGGATGAGGGAGGAGAGCGAGTGATCGAGGACCTGGAAGTAGTCCTGACGTCTCTGGCGGATGATCTCGATGGCGCGCAAGCCGACGCGGCAGAACTGCGTAGCGCCCAAGGTGACCTGGCTAACGAGATCAACGCAGTCGAGGAGCGCCTCGACTCCCTCGTCGGGCAGGTCGGTCGAGTTGCCCCCGTGGCGTCAACAGCGCAGGATGCCAAGCTGCGCCAGCGGCGTGCTACTCGTGCGGGTCCATTGCCATGGGACGAACTGGTCCGTGACGCCACCGATCGGTTGAGGGTTCGTGGAGTCGATCCCAAGACCGCTTCCGTTGACGCTCTGCTGGATCCCGAGGAGGTAGAGCGGATTCAGCACCGGTTTACCGCAGGCCTCCACATCCGCGCGAGACTGGATCCTTACGATATCATAGCGGCCGTGGCGGCTGGTCTGGTGGCTGGCGCGGTGGACTTCCTCATCGTGCGCATCCCTCGCCCAATTGCCTACCTCGGTCGCCCGGCGGAGGGACAGGCAAGTGTGGTCACTCAGTGGCTGCACTCCCTGGACGTGCCGTCGAACAACTGGCTGGCTCGTCACTTCCGCACGTCCTACGACGCTGTCGCATCTGTGGCGAGCGACATCGATGGCTTCGGGCCGAAGACTCATCGCCTGCAGACGTTTGGACACGATCCCCTCATCGGGCTCGTGATCGGCACGATTGACATCATGCGAGGGGGCCTAACAGCCGTGTCTCGCGCGGGCGAGATAGTGTCGTTTGCGGGCACGGGCGACCCCGTGCCAGACGTGATCGAAGCACTCTTCGTCCAGATCATGCACCTGCTATCAGACGCGCCGACCCGCATGGGGTTGCCGCCACCGGGATGGTCGGTACTGCAGCTGCTGCAGGTCGGGAACCTCGGGGAGAAGGAGCGCACGGTCGCAGACTTGGCGCGTGACATGTACCTCAGAGGCTATGACTCGCGTCATTTCCTGACAATGAGCACGAGCTGCGCCGCCGCGGAGATCGTGCTACGGGGGTACTTTGCGATCCGCCAGCGCCAGGACGCAGACTACGCCGAGGAGGTGACATCAGAGGCCGACGCCGCCGGAACCAGCAGCGTGAGCGCTCATCCACGGTATCAGAGCATGGCGCTCGCCGCACATGGGGTCGCGGCAGCCGCGAATGTGGGCAAGGTCATGATAACCAGGCACCCGCTGGCGATCAACTACGCCCAGTGGCTTGCGTTCACGCGCGCTTTCTTCGGCTGGACCCAGTCCAAACAGCCCTCCTTCACGGACGGGCTCGTCGCGCAAGCCGATGTGAACGCATCTGCGTTAGCCGCTGGATGGCCGCCCATCGACGCCACCGACCCGAGCTTCCCGACGCTGCACCCTTGAGGGACGTTGACTCGATCCGCGCCGGTGATCCTCGCCCACCCACTTTCGACGCCGCCCTCACCCCGCCGTCTGCTCCGTCCGCTGCAGTATCTCGGCCTGGAAATCCGGACTCAGGCGCGTGAAGTGGTCGCTATAGCCCGACACTCGCACGACCAGATCGCGGTACTCATCCGGACGCTCCTGGGCGTCTTTCAGCATCTCCGCCGAGACGCAGTTCAGATGCAGATTGAGACCCTTGCCCATGAAGTAGGTGCGCAGGGCGGCGACCAGCTTTGCGCGGGATTCATCGGACTCGAACACGCTCGGGAGCATCCGGATGTTGAGCGTGTAGCCGCCGAACCAGTGGCCATCCGAGTCCAGCTTCTGCACAGTGTTGAGCAGCGCCGTCAGCCCCTGCCTATCCGTGCCGTGAGCGGCCGCCATCCCCGGCGCCAGCGGTTGGCCGCTGAGGCGCCCATCGGGCGTCGCCATCAGGCCTTGGCCGGCCATGATGTGACCGCCGCCATCGATTCCGCTGGCGATGAACCGGCCGTCGTTCCTCGGCCCCGCGAGCCCGAGGATCGCCTCGCGGTGCAAGCCCTCCAGCACGGGGATCAGGTCGTCCGCACCGTCGTCATCGTTGCCGAACTTCGGCGCGCGCCGCGCCTCCGCGCGCAGCTCTTCGTACCCATCGAAGTCCTCGGCCATAGCGTCCATCAGCGTGTCGAGGTCGCAGGTTTGCTCCTGGTAGACCAGTCGCCGAATGCTCGCGACGCTGTTGACGAAGTTGGCGAAGCCGCCGGGCATGTTCATGCTCGGGAAGTTGTAGTCCGCCCGCACGGTGAGGTCGCGCGCGCGCTCGATACAGCCGCTCATGAGTGCTGATGTGAAGGGGATCTGGCCATGCCGCTCGTGCATTTGCCCAATCTCGCGCGCCACTGCCGCTGAGCGCTCCGCGTTGCGCCGCATCGACTCGCCGAGGGTTGCCAGGAACGCATCGAAGGTCGGGTACGTTTCCGACAGCCGCTCGCCGCTGTTTCGAGGGCCCCACAGCGTCTGCATCAGCGCGTGAACGTGCCCAGTGCTGCCGCCGAGGGCTGAGTCCTGCAGCTTGCCCGGAATCCCCAATTCGCCGCAGCCCACGTGCGTGTAATCGTAGGCGTCGTCGGGGTCGATGCCCAGGTTGATGAACCCCTTCGGTGACGCCTCATCGTTCAGGAAGACGGGCATGTTCAGCCCGCCCGCGACGCAATCGAGCGCGGCCCGCATCAGCTCGTCGGGAATGCTGCGATTCCAGCGCAGGTTCACGAGCGGCTCGGGCAGACGCAACTCGCCCGCCGCCTCCAGGAACAGGTACGTGAGGTCGTTCGTCTGGTCATTGCCTTCGGCGTCGCTGCCGCCGAGCGTGATGCACTGGGTCGGGTTGCCGCGCGGCCCAAATACGGTGTTCTCCTTGAACTTGATGAGGAAGCACTGGGTGAGTTCCAGCGCTCTCTCCCGCGTCAGCGCGCCGGTTGCGATGTCAGCCTCGTAGTGGGGCCAGAGGATCTGATCGACCCGCCCCGGCGACATGGACCACGAGTTGCCCTCGATGTGCATCACCTGGTGGCACAGCCACACGCTCTGGAGCGCCTCCCAGTAGCTTCGCGCGCCCGTGGCCATCAGTTCGGGCAGTCGCTGAGCCATCTGCCGAAGCTCCGCCGCCCTGTGAGGGTCGTTCTCGTCATCCGCAAGCTGCCCGGCCAGCACGCCAAACCTCGCGGCGAACGCCTTCGCGCCCTGGCAACCGATGATCGCCGCCCGCAGGAACTGGGCGCCCTCGGGATCGTCCTCGCGCGCCTGCTGGAGGTGCGCATCCGCCCGGTCAATCACCGCATCCAGCCCGTCGCGGAGCACCTCGGTGAAATCGGGCGTGATGTGCCCCAGCGCCGTTGAGAGCTGGTACCAATGCTCGGGCGGCGGCGTGGTGTCGTCGAAGCACTCGCGCCGGAACGCGGCGTAATGCGCGTGGAGATTGCGCGTCGCCCAGTACTCCTTCACATCCTCCGGCAGGCCATCGCGGATGAACGTCTGCCCCACATCGACGCCGTGGCGGTGCTGCACTATCTGCTCGGTACCGAGACTGAACTCCGGAAGCGCGATCCACGCGCCGGGGGTGCTGGTGGGCGTGCCGACGATCAAGTCACCGTCGCGGAGATAGATCGGCATTTGCTCGAGAACGTCCTGCAGCGCCGTCGCGCGCCGGATGACCTTCGAATCGCGCTGGTTGCGCCGGTCGCTTTCCGTGACGATCCGCGCCCGATGCGGGCAGACGGTATCGGTCCAGTCCCTCATATCGTCGCGCAGATTCCTGACACGGTCTGTCATCATCGGCGCTTCTCCTGCGTTCACCGTTCGCGCCGCCTCGGTGGATACCTCTCCCGCGAGCCCGTTGGAGAGTTACTCGACTCCGAGGTCGGCAAGCGCCCTGGTGACCAATGGCGCCATGGCGGTGCCATCGAGCAGGGCCTTCGCGGTCTGCAGAGATTTTATTGCATCGGCCCGCTCTTCTTTCCCGAACGTGAGGGCCAGGCACCAGTGGGCCAGCCCGTTTTCCGGGGCAGCTTCGATGGCCCTGTTGAGCCAGGTCACCGCCTCCGGACGATGCATCTCCGCCAGAAGCAAGCCTGTCGAGATGTCCGTGGCCACCTCCGGGGGACCCACGAGGAGCGCGGCGAACGCCGCGGATATGGGTGCTGCGTCGTCAGCCGCGGCGCCCGCGACTCCGTCCTCCAGGGCCGCGCGCATCGCGTCATAGTCGCCCGCCAGACCCGCCAGACTAGCCGTCGGTAGCCACAGGCTGGCCGCACGCCATCGGAAGGAGGGTTTCCCCGAGAGCCGCTTGATGACTGAGAGGGCGTCGGCGGGTCTGTCGCCGAGAATGGCCAACTGCACGAAGTGGTTCAGGCCCCATTCCTCGTGCAGGTAGCTGTCACTAGCGGCCATCGCCCAGGCATCGAAGGCCTGATCCAGACGGCCGGCGGCCTCGTGCATCACGGCGAGCTGTATGTAGGCCTCGCCGGCAACCTCCAAGAACTGGTCAGCCACGCGCGTGACACGCTCGAACTCGGCGATGGCCTCATCCGTGCGGTCCGCGGAGACGAGATCCCACGCGATCATGCGCCGGACTACTCGCTCATCGCCGCCCAGTTCGAGCGCGCGCCGGGCCGAGGCGAGAGCCATGTCCGTGTCACTGCCATGCAGCCGGGACATCACGATATGGTAGATCGCCTCGTCGCCGTGGAGCGTCTCCAGCTCGACCAGAACGGCGAGGGACGCCTCGCGGAACGCGGCGTGCGAGTCCTCCAGGTTGCGGCTGCGGGCACTCAGCGAGGCTGCGACAGCGTGCCAGAACGGCTTCTTCTGCCGCGGAGCAACTGCTGCCAGGTCTCCGGCGAAACGCCCTGCGAGGCCCTGGCCCAGCGGGGATGCGAGCGAGGCAACGAACGCCTTCTCATAGGCCGCCCGAGCACCAGCCCTGTCGCGGTAGTGGCGGCGAACGTCGCCGACGTCACGCCACAGTTCCGGGCTATAGTCCACGCGGCGGGCGCTCTCGGCGGCATGGAGCAGGAGCGCTCTGCCGCCATCGACGTCGCCCTGGGCCATGAGCAACTCGGCCTCCGCGCGATCCAGCAATACCTGCACAGCGTTAGGCAGCGCTCTTGCGCGCGCGAGTGCCTGCTCGGCCTCCGCCAACCGTCCTGCTGCGATGTAGGCCGGCACTAGAGAATACGCCCGATCGAAACTCGACGGGTCCCTCTCAGCGCTGGCCTCAGTCTTCTCCAGCCGTCCTTCGTAATCTGACCGAGTAAGCGGGGTGATCTGGGCCGCGCCCGACCCGACCAATAGCCCCATGCCCACCAGGACCGAAATTGCCTTGCGGAATACGCGGATACGCATACTGCCCATGGCTGTCACCTCTCAGGCGCGCGCGCTCACCTGTCAGCGCCCACGCGCTATTGCTAGTGACGTTCGTCTGGCGGAGAGGGTGCGCAGGTCTCAGAAGTGTCGCTGCCGAAGTGTCAGATCGACTGGCTCACGGCTCAGACGACAGCGGGGATGCCCCGTCTGCTATGGGAATCGCGGTCAGCACTTGCGATGCGGCAATGAGGTGGGAGATGACGAAGAGGATTGCTGTTGCTGCAATTGGCGTCGTGCTGACGGCGGTCGTAGGCGTTCTGGCAGGCTGCGGCGGAGGCGGAGCGGCACTGCCTGCCCCGGCCGCTGGTCTGCTCGTGCGGTTCAGCACCACCGACGGTTGGGAACTCGAAGTTGACCGGTCAGGTGACACCCGGGTCACCACGGACCACGCGGGGGGCGGGGAACCCGTAGGCCTCTTCGAGGGGAAGCTCGGCCAGTCGAGGACCCGGGAACTGGTGCGAGCTGTGATGGACGCGACGCGCGCGGGCCTGGACGACGACTACCCGCCGAGCGACGGCGATGAGGCCCGGTGCTCCATCGAACTACCCACGGGAAGCGGCTTCCGGACGGTGGCGTTCGCGGCCCGCCGGCGGCATGTCCCGGAGGCGCTCCGGGTGCTATACAACGACAACACGGGGTTGCTTGTCAGTGCCTACAAGCGCGCGCTGCCGCACCCGACCAGCGCGATCGCAGGTTTCCTGGCCGTGGAAGCCCGCACGTACAAGGTAGGAGAGCCCATCGCGCCCGAGCTGATCATCCGAAGCGTCGGCACGCGGGCCGTCGCGTTCCCGACGCCCGACACGCAGCATCTTGCGAGCGGGCGCTTCCAGATGGGACTGTTTCGTAGCTCTGGCTTAGGGCCAGGAGGGGACTGGGCGCGCCTGCAGTGGGGGCCGGATTTCTACCAACGCCCCCTCTCGGACCTGACGCCTGAGGCACTGCTCGATGCTGGAAACATCCGCATACTAGCCCCCGGCGATGAATACCGCCTCCCGGTGCCAAGAGCCCTTATCGCGCCCCTTGCGGATACGTATGAGCTTTATGCATGGGCCTGGATGCAGGCGCGGTACACCGAGGAGGCGCTCGCCAGCGTCATTGAGGCGCCCCTGGTGACGGGCTCAGTGTCAGCACCCTTCGTGTGGATCGACGTGGTGGACTGACGCTAGCTTGGGGCCAGGCAGTACAGCCAGCCCTCCGTCGTCGCGAGGAGGAGACAGCCGTTTGAGAAGGCCATGTGGGCGATGAGCATCCGCCCGGGCTGGTCGGTCGTGAAGTGCCAGATCTCCTCCCCCGTGTTGATGTCGAGGGCGTAGACTCCCTCCCGGTACGGCTCCCGGTGCGCGCCGGGCACGACGATGGCGTTCTCCGTCCCGATCCCCCACCCGCTGACGAGGATCTGCCGCTTCCACAGCCGCTCGAAAGTGCGGATATCGATCGGCCCAACGTAGTCGCTGCCGCTATGCAGCACGATGGCGGCCCGCCCCCGAATGTGAGTGACCAGCTGCACCTTCCCCCCGGCAAAGCTGTACCGCCCGCTAGGGGGCAGGACGCGGCCGGGAAGCTCTACGGCCCATCCCTCACTGTCGGGCTTCGACACCAGCAACGAGTCGATGAGCATTGGCGCAAAAGCGCGCGTCAGCGGCACAGTTGTGCCGTCCCAACTCAGCGTACCCGGCGCCAGAGCGTAGGCGCCGTGGTTCCAAAGGGGGGCGACGTAGACAGCGTCCTCCGTGACAACCGGCGCGCCCTGAAGGAACGCCGACGTCTCCTCCGTCGAGGGTGTCCAGAACTCGCCCT
Source organism: uncultured Armatimonadia bacterium (assembly GCA_964555935.1). Classification (GTDB taxonomy): domain Bacteria; phylum Armatimonadota; class Zipacnadia; order Zipacnadales; family VGFC01; genus CAZKUN01. The sequence continues at coordinate 18,794 of CAZKUN010000048.1, forward strand.
GCATCTTCCCAGTGCCGGCCTGGAATGCCGTTAGGCCGACCGCGGAGGTCCGTTCGATGCCGTAGTAGGTGAATTCGGTGGCAAGCTCCGTCCCCGCGTAGACGCTCCCGGCGTGGCACGTCACTGTCTGAGGGCTCGGACAGTTGCCCCAGTGCCAAGCCGCGTGCAACCCCGGCGGGCCGGCCCCCGGGGCACCACGCAAGATCGCGCCGCCACCGGACCTCACCCGTGCGAGCATCCAGGGCGGTCAGCCACACAGCCCAGGGCGACACGACGTCGTCCATGCCGTTGAGCTGATTCCGGTTGGGGATCGCGAAGATCGAGTAGATCGCGCCGTCGCCGAGCGCGCCGGTTTCGAGGCACCCCCGTGCCTGCCATACTTCCTCACCCGTCCGCAGATCGAACGCCCAGAGCGGCCCGGTCTCGGGGCGTTCGCGATGCCGGGCCGAGACGTACACGCGCTCGTCGTCAGCCACGATGTAGCTGAACCCCACCGTGCGGCTGAATCCCACCACGAGCGGCTCGCCCGGCCGGAACAATCGCTTCTGCCACGCAACGTGCAGGGGCAGGTCGATGCGATCCGCGCTCGTGCCCGTGTTGCGAGCGTCATGCCGGAACAGCGGCCACGTGTCGGCGCGCGCATCCGGGCCGACACATCCGATTCCGATGGTGACGACTAACCAAAGACAGCTCCTCGACCTCATCCGTCGCCTCCTCCACCTTGCGGCGCAGCGCCGAGCCTGTGGGGTGCGCACTCATCGGTCCCATCCCCCACATTCCATTCCTCAAATGAGGGACACCTGCTCGTTCGCGCCGCCCCGTGAATAATCACATTTCCCGTGGCTCACACTTCGGAGATAGCGCTGCTCGGAGAGCGTTCATTCACTAGTACGCGCACCCCAGGAGGCAACGCGATGAGAACGCTTCTGACGATCGCTGTTATTGCGTCGATTGCCGGGACGGCAGTAGCCGACACGCTGGTGGATGTGTATGTGGATGGCACCAAGACGAAGCTCGCTCCTCAAGCCCGAATTCGTGATGGCAAGACGTTCGCCCCCCTTCGCGACGGCGCCGAAGCCGTCGGCGCCACGGTGGAGTGGGTCAGCTCGACCCAGACCGCGACGATATCCGCGAATGGCAAGCAGACGCATATCAAGAAATCGCAGGGGATTATCGTCGACAACCAGATGCTGATTCCGCTGCGGCTGATGGCGGAGGCTCTCGGCGCGCAAGTGGCGTGGGACGGGGCCACGAAGGCAGTGCGTATCACCACGCCAGCGGTCAGCGGAGACACCGATGAGGGCACAGAACCGGAGCCAAAGGACGAAGGCACTGGTCCCAAGGATGAGGGCACTGGCTAAGGCTTGAGGTCTCAGGACTTTGGACACCCTCGATTTTCCATCTTCGGGGTCGATGCGGTAGCGATAACTGTCCGCTTCGACCTCGGGGAGCGCGGTCGTCGCGGGCCGCACAGGAAGCCCCCGACCGGGCAGGGAACTCCCTACATGATCAGCCGATCACCTGGAGGTTCCATGCGCCAATTGCGCCGCGTTACTGTTGCGCTCGCTCTGCTGGCCGGTGTCTCAGCCGCGCAGAGCCAGACCAACCTGCTGCTCAACCCACAGTTCGACTTCCACTGCTTCGACAACAGCCGCGACGCCTCGGCCAAGGTCTATTCCGCGGGGTATGTGGCCTGCTGGAACAGCGACGCCTACGGCGACGTCACAGCGACGACGTCGCCGCACGTTGAGTCGGTGAAGACGACTGTCCACGTCCGCAACCTCGTCGCGATTCATCCCGGCAAGCGGCTGCAGCAGGTGGTCTTCTTGCCCGACATCGGCATCCGCCACGGCGAGCAGGTCAGCCTCTCGGTTCACGGCCAACAGACCGCTCCCGACAGCCTCCGCGCCACGGTCCACGTGATGAAGATCGACAGCCAGACGGGCAAGTGGGTGCCCAAGGAACTCGGCATGGGCGACAGCCGCGAGTTTCCGCGTCACTCGCGCGGCGAGCTGGTCGCGGCCGCATCATATCCCGCGACATCCGGCCCGGACGACGCCTTCGAGGTCAAGATCGAGGGCTGCGAGGTCGTCGGCAACTTCATCCACAAGAACGAGTCGTCGGATGAGCAGGCCAACTCGATCGCGTTGAGGATCGAGTTTGAGAATGTCAGTGAGGATGATGTCTGGGTCTACGCGCCATGCCTCGCGAAGGGCGCCGAGGCGATGACCGGCCTTCCCGAGATGCGCGAGACACCGAGTTACTACACCCGCATTCCGCGCACGATGCGCAAGCTGTGGCGCGGCGAGCCGCTCCACATCATCGTGATGGGCTCGTCGATCGACCGAGGCAGCGCAAACCCCAAGATGTACCTGTACGATGAGGACCCGACGTCGGCCACGTTCAAGCACCCGATCGCCGACGGCGAATTCGACGGCGACCTGACCGGGAGGCCGGATCTTACCGACACCTTCGGCTGGTGGCAGCACTACTTCGACTGGGCCGGGCGGCTGAGGGTTGAGTTGATGCGCAAGTTCAACCTCACGCCCGACAAGATCTGCCTGAACTTCATGGCGCGCGACGGCTCGTCGATTTCCGAAGCGATGACCGGACTCGAAGAATACTGCTCGCTGTCACTGCCGCCCTCGCCCGAGGTGAACGGGCAGAAAGAGGGCCAGACGTGGCAGGAAGTCTATCCCGGGCTCTTCGACCGACCGCAGGGCCCCGGCCCCGACCTCGTGCTCTTTGGCAGCGGCGCCAACCGCAAGACCGATCAGCCGGACGAGGGCGCTGTCTTTGAGGCGACGATCCGCTGGATCCAGGCGCGCTATCCGGAGTGCGAATTCCTCTGCTGCATGTGGCAGCGCGACCGCTCGTACACCCCTAACTCCGGGCACATGATGGAGATCGCGCTGGCCTACGGCATCCCCTTCATCGATCTAGGCGATCGGATGGACCAGCTCGCGAATTACAGCAACCGCTACGCCCTCTGCCCGAGTGACGGTCACCCCCAGGCGCCGGGGCATTACATCTGGTTCAGGACCGTCGAGCAGGCCTTCGAGGTCGCCGATCCCATCCGGACCGGCTTTGCCCAGCAGCACCTCCCGCGCCGCCTTAATCCATACGCCTACGGGTGGGAGGGCGAGATCAATACTTACGCGGCCGACTCGCCACGCATCAACGGCAACATGATGATCCTCGATGACGTCCACGTGACTTGCTGGGCCACGCCCATCGAGGGCGATCCGATGAAGGCCCTCATCGACGGCGATGAGAAGCGCTCCCCGCGGCCGAGCGGCGGGCGAGACCTGCGCAACGCGAGCTTCGCGGTCGGACGCCTCTCGCTGGGTGACCGGCACGTCCTGGAACTCGGCGCGCCGGGTTCTGAGATCGTCGTCGCCGACTGCCGCGTATGCCCGAACCGCCGGTTCTTCCCGGCCGATCACGCGCTCTGGCAACCCGCCGATCTCGTCGTCGATCCCTTCGCCAGCGAGTGGGGCGGCCCGTATGGCGACAAGCAAGTCAAGCTCGCCGCGGGTGGCTCCATGGAGATCGACGTCGTCTGCACGGACGTGTCGGTGGCTTACGTTGACTCGCCCGACGGCGGCACGTTGAGCGTTACCGTCGATGGGCAAGAGCGCCTGAACATCGACACGAGCGTCGCATTCACAGACGGCGCCGGCGGCGAGCGATACATGGAGAACCGCAAAGGGATGCTGGGCCTCGGGTACGGCACCCACCACGTCCGGATCGAGGTGACTGAGGGGACAGCGACGGTGCTCGGGCTGTTCACCTACGACTCCCGTTCGAACCGCGACCGCGAGCGCCGGCTGACCGGCATCGCCGCTCCGGGCGAGACGCTGACCTTCACGCCACCGTTTGGCGCGCCGCCGGTGGTCATCTGCGAGGGTGGGCTGACATGCGCGACTGGTGATGTCACGCCGAGTCAGGCCACCTTCGGCGGCACCGCGCCCGGCAACTACCAGGCGATTGGGGAATGACAATGACCTGCGCGTATCTGCTGCTATCCCTGGCCGCGGCCAGCCACGCCGATGACGTCCCGACGGCGTCATCGTGGATCTGGTATCCCGAATCCGTCGCCACGGAGGGCGTCGACGAGACGCGCTACCTGCGGCGGTCGATCACGCTCGACGCCGCGCCCGAGGATGCTCTCATTCGCGTCATGGCGGACGATGGCTTCACGTTCACCGTCAATGGCTCCCCTCCGCCGGCCGCAGTGGAGAAAGGCGTTGCGGGGCACGTCTGGGATCTGTCGACCGCCCTGCAAGTCGGCGAGAACGTGCTGGCATTCTCCGTGTATAACGCCGCTGGAATCGGCGGCTTGATGGTCACGGGCATCGTGAAGTCGGACGCGTCTTTCCGCGCATCGCGCGAGCCGGTTGACGGGTGGGACCGACCTGGCTTTGACGATTCGGATTGGCCCGAGGCAACCATCGTCGCCGGCGCGTATTCGGAGCCATGGTACCGCCACGCGGCCTTCGACATGGAACCGTTCCTCACGCCCGACGATCGCGAACGCTGGAGCGCGTGGCGCGAGCCGTTGCTCCGACTCCCTGACGGTCTCGCCGACGAGCCTCGCGCCCGCGCGCGCTTCGAATACATCGACGGTAACTGCGCGCTGCTGATCGATGACGAGCCACGACCGCCCTTCATGTACCGCGGCACGGTCAATCCACTCTCGACGCACGGTCGCCGGCAGATCGGTCTCTTCCGCGACGCGGGCGTGCATGTCTACACGATGTACCTGCCACTCGAGCCGATGTGGAAGGCGCCAGGGGAGTACGATTTCAGCCACCTGGACGACGTCGTCCGGGCGTACCTCTCGGCCGATCCCGATGCCCGCCTGGTGGTCATCCTGCGTCTCATTCCGCCGCGCTGGTGGATGGATGAGCGACCGGACGAGTTGATCCGTTACGCCGGTGGCGATGACTTCAACACATCCGACGAATCGGGCCGCGTCCGCCGCGCCTCGCTCGCGTCGAAGCTCTGGCAACGCGACGCTCTGGACATCTGGACCGCCGCCATCGAGCACTTGGAGGCCCAGCCGTGGGGCAAGCGGATCATCGGCTATCAGCCGGGGTATGGGATCTACACCGAGTGGCACTACTTCGGGAGTTGGCGCGAGCAGATGCCTGATACGGGCGTCGCGATGACCAAGTACTTCCGCGAGTGGCTGCGCGCCAAGTACGGGACGGATGCGGCGCTCCGGGAGGCGTGGAGCGATGCGGAGGTGACGCTCGAATCCGCGACTGTTCCCCTGGCCGAGCCGCGCCTGTCGGCGGGCGCTCTCGGCATGCGCAGCCGCGACACGGACAGTTGGGTCATCGATTACTACCGCTGCCAACAGGAGGTCACGGCCGACGACATCGAGCTGTTCTGCGCGGCGGCGAAGCGCGTCACCGGCGGGCGAGTGCTGTGCGGTGTCTTCTACGGCTACTTCTACGGCGTGGTCTCGCAAACTCAGGGCGGCCACCTCGAACTCGAGCGGCTCTTTAGCTCGCCGAACATCGACTACTACGCCGCGCCCTACAACTACTCGCACCGCCTGATGGGCGACGATGGCCGGACGCGAACGACCATCGACGCCTTCCCGCTCGCGGGCAAGGTGCACATGATCGAGGCCGACACGCGCACGCATCTTCACCCGCGCGACGAATATGGCAAGCTGGGCCTTGCGGGCGAATCGGTCGCCGCTATCCGCCGGGAGATCGCGACAGCCCTCACGCACTCCAGCGCGCTGTGGTGGTGCGATTTCGGGGAGGATGGATCGGGCGGCTGGTACGATCAGCCCGAGCTGATCGACGAGATCGGCCGCATGGTGAAGCTGGCCGAGCGGCGCCTGAACTCCCCTCGCCGGAGCACTGCCGAGGTCGCGCTCATCTGCGATTTCGAGAGCTGCTACCACCTCGCCGAGGGCGCTCCCATGCGCGCGCACGAGCGCACGCTTGATCGGGTCGGGACTGAACTCCACCGGACGGGAACGCCCTTCGATACGATCCTGCTGTCCCAACTCGCCGACGCGGATCTCGATCGATACAAGCTGCTCATCTTCCTGCACGCGCTGCGCGTCGATGCGCCGACTCGACAGGCCGTGCGGAAGGCGGTCCGAGGCCGATCCGCGCTCTGGCTGTGGGCGCCCGGCATCACGGACGGCGAGAGCTTCGGCCCGGACCTCGTCACCGATCTGACGGGTTTCGATGTCGCGCTCGAGGGCATCGGCACGCAAGCCTCGGTGGTGACGTGTGGCACCGAGGACCCGCTGACTCAGGGGCTCCCGCCGACCAGCGTCTGGGAACTCGCGCCCCGCGATCAGCGACCCATCCCCGACGCGCTCGATGCGGGGAACTGGCACAACCCTCGCGATGAGGAGACGATGGAAAAGCACTACCAGCGCTTCGATTGGCAGATTGTGGGCGACGCGCTCCGGTGGGACTTCGCGACAACTTACGCCTGGACCGACATCCACCTGGCCGCCGAGATCCCCGAGTGCGATGGCCTCAGCATCAGCCTTGCGGGGGAGGGCGCTGGCGCGGGCCTGGGCGTGCGATTCGTGGTGAAGGGCGCGGTCGGCGAGTTCGTCGCGCCGTCGTTTGGGCTGCAATCAGATCCGGTCACGCGCGTCCTCCCATTCGCGGCTTTCACCAAGGCGCCATGGGACCGCACGGATGCCACCGAGATCACCTTCCCGTTGCGGGGTCTGAAGATCGTGCTCGACGGCACGGGCGGCAGCCGGGAGGGCGCGGTGATCGCGCGAGATCTCGCGGCGGTTACCGGCGATCTCACCGAGCGCGAGGAGCGGACCTTCGGCAGTCCGGGCGACATGCGTCCCGCGCTCACGATCGTGGACCCAAGCGCCTCGACCCTCGGTCGGGACGCGGCGTCCGGCGGCGTGCTCCTGGCCTCGCGTGGCAAGGCGCCGACGCGCCACGTGCTCTGCACCACGCCCGTCGTCCCACGCGAGTTGCTCTCGGCGCTCATCGACGAGGCCGGAGCGTGGCGGGTCGTGGATTCTGAGAACGTCATCGTGAACGCCGATTCGAATTTGCTCTCGCTCCATACGGGCGTCGGCGGACGCTATCAGATCAACCTGCCGCGCCGAGCCACGCTGCGTGACGCTCTGACGGGAGAGCTAGTCGGCAATGGTCGCCAAGTGGACATTCAGCTCGCCCCGTCGTCAACCGCGCTGCTCGCCATCGAGCCCAGGAGGTAGCCCAACATGACCGGCACAGTCGCCTGCGTCATCGGCATGTCTGTCGTCTGCGCCGTCGCTACCGCGGACACGCAATACGGGCACGAGCGGACGCTGCTGGATGTGGACGGGCACGCGGCGTTCATCATCCAGCCGACGGAGCCGGCCGAGGGCGCGCCATGGGCGTGGTATGCGCCGACATTCATCGGCGCGATTCCGAACGCGGCGAACGGCTGGATCTTCGGCCAACTGCTCGACGCGGGTTGGGCAATCTGCGGCGTGGAGGTCGGCGAGTCGTTCGGCAGTCCCGCTGGTCGGGCGGTCTACACCGCGTTCTACGAGCGGGTGACCGCGGAGTATGGACTCTCTCCCAAAGCCTGTCTCGTCCCCCAAAGCCGCGGCGGGCTGATGCTCTACAACTGGGCCGCCGAAAACGCGGAGAAAGTCCAGTGTATCGCCGGCATCTACACGGTCTGCGATCTCCGCAGCTATCCCGGCATCGCGGCGGCCGCTCCGGCGTACGCAATGACCGAGAAGGAACTCACCGACAGTCTCGCCGAGCACAATCCGATCGACCGCCTCGCGCCGCTCGCGAAGGCCGGCGTGCCGATCTTCCACATCCACGGCGACTCGGATACCGTCGTCCCCATCGAGGAGAATAGCCAGGTTGTCCATGCCCGCTACACGGCTCTCGGCGGCGAGATGGAGCTGGTGATCGTGCCGGGCAAGGGCCATGCAGAGATCCCGGAGTTCTTTCAGAACGACGCCATGCTGAAGTTCCTTCTAGGCCAGGAGTGACCATGTCCCCAGCCATCATCGCCGTCGCATGCGCGCTCTCTACCCCTGCCAGTGCCGGTGTCGAGGCTATCGGCCCACGAGGCGCTCTCACGGGCTTCGCTATCACAGATGGGGAGGGCTTGGTCGCCGAGATCCAGCTCGGACCGGGCGGCGCGATCACGGCTCGTCGCGCGACGACGCGTGGCGGGAGCCTGGTTCTGAGCGGACTCGACGGCGGCGAAGCCGCACGATTCTCGCGCGATTCACGCGTGACCGTGACGACCGGCGATCGCTGGCCGCGCGTGGAGTTCGACATCGGCATCGAGGCGTTTGACGAGGCGGCCTGGCAACGCGCGCACGGGACCGTGCCATTCCACTACCTGCTGTGCGAGACGCCCGGCGCGACGTTCCACTACCAGGGCGGCGGACTGATCCCCGCGCCGGAGGTAGACCCCTTCCCCATCTCCGCGAAGGGCTTCATGGCAGGCAACTGGGCGGATGGATGGTCGTATGCCCCGGCGATGGCGGGCTGGGCCGTGCCAACGGTTGGGATGTGGAATCACGTCGCAGGCGAGTTCGTCGCGTATGATTTCAGCGAGGCGCGCCACACCGATCGCTCCAGCAGGCTGATTGCTCCAGCCTACTGCGCGAACGAGGGCGGCGACCCGTTCTTCTGCCTCGTTCATCCCTACCAACGCAACTGGGTCGAGCTGACTTGCCCGGAGACGCCCACTCGCGCCGCGTCGCATTTCGAACTCATCTACACCCGCGATCTACCAGACACGGCGGACCCCAACCAGTTCGTGCTGGAGCGCCTCTGGAACGAGAAGCGCGACCTGCTTCAACCGGTCCCGGCGATGAATGACCTGGCCTGGATCCCGGAGTTCGACGCCGGCGCGCCCAACGGCGGGCTAGAGCCGACGGCGGCCGGCGCGCAACTGCGCGGCTTCAGCTCCGAGCGCGGGCTGGAGGGCATCTTCGTCGAGCCGGGCACCACGATGCTCGGCAACACGTTCGTCTCCGACGGGATCATGCGCGCGCGAAGTTCTGGCGACGAGGCCCAACTCGCGCGCCTCCGCGAGGACGTCGACTACCTCCTGCCCCGCGTGAAATGGGTCGACATCGGCGGCGACCGCTGCGCGACATGGGTCCATCCGGCGGAGGGCACGTTCAAGGGGCAGTGGGGCGGCGAAGCGTGCGCGGGCAACCACCACCCGAGCACCTTCCACATAGGCACGGGCTTGCTGCTGCTGCATGACATCACCGGCGATGAGGCGCTGCTCCCGTACATCGACGGCGTCTACAACTGGTGCAAGCACTATCTCTACACGCGTAACGGGGTCTGCGATCTGCCATGGGCGGAGTTCTGTCGCGCGGGCACGGCAGCCGGTGAGAGCTTCCTCCTCAACTACCGGCGCGTCTTCCGGGATGACGCCGAGCGCTCGCGGAATCACGACGAGGCTCTCAAGCTCGCGAGGACATCGCTCTACAAGGTGCTTTGGTTCTACACGGCCGACCCCGATCTGACCGATGACATCGACCCGACGTTCCTCAACCAGGCGGTGAATGATAGCCGCTGGATCGGGCGCGTCACGTGGAACGAGTGCGGCTGGGTGGTGCGGACGATGGTGCCGGTCTACTGCGAGACGGGCGATCCGTTCCTGAAGTACCTGCTGCGCGGCGCGCTGGAGCGCTACCACGCGGGCTTCCGCGAGGATGGCGGCATCGCTGAGAACCTGCAGATTTCCGGCGAGATCGAACCGCTGGGCGCGCGCACGGGCGGCTTCCCGACCACCGTCCACGGCGGCAACGTCCGCCGATGGGCCCGACCGGTCGAGGGAGCGACGCTGCGGGTGGCCATGGGCGAGAAAGCGGCCGTCGCCTTCTGCCTGAACTCGCGCGACTACGATGTTGACGAGTATCGTTACGCGCGGGAAGCCGACTTCTCGTTCAGGCTTGTCGCTCTGGCCCCGTCCGCCGAGGACGAGCCCATTGATATCGTCGCGACGGCGCCCTTCCGTGACCTGACCGGCAAAACGGTCAGGCTGAACGGAGAGCCGATTCCCGCTGGCCGCTACGAATTCAACGACGCCACGGGCGGCGAGGACGTGTACATCCACGACGTGACGCCCGGCGATGTGATCGAGATCGGCGATGTGACGGAGATGGAGGTCGCGACTCACGACAGCATTCCGACGCGCGCGCAGGACCTGCATGCGAACGACTCGTGGGAGTGCGTGAAGCTGGGTGGCACGACGCTGAGCGACGCGTGGTGGCAAGAGGACGCGTGGTATGGCATTTCGCCGGGACGCAGGCACGTGTGGGGGTTGCCGATCTCCATGGCTCGCGAGGGTGGGATCGCCGCCGCCACCGGCGGCACGATTCCGCTGACCGGCGGGCCGTCGACGGTGTTCGCCATCTTCGGGCGCTTGCGCTCGGACGATCCCGACCCCATCGTGGGCGCGCTGCGAGTCACTTGCGAGGGCGGTGAGGAGCGTATCCTGACCGTCCGCGATGATCTGCCCATTGACCTCTGCAACGGCTTCCCGCTGAGGCAGTTCGACACATACGCCGGCTGGCTGGACCTCGGGGACGACCTTGGCGCGTCCGAAATCAGCGTCGAGGAGGGCACGTTGCTCGCGCTGACAGTTGGACAGGCGGGCGACCCGACGGTTGAGGCCGTCAAGCCGCGCTTCGCGACGAAGCGCCGCGCGCGGCTCGCCGCCCGGTCGCTGACGCACTACCAGGCGCCCTCCGCTGCGTGCTCGTACGACCGACCATGGGCGGCGCCCGGCCATCCGTTTCGCTTCCGTCTGAACGTACTGCCCACAGCCGCGGAGCGCAACGGCGTGGTTGTGAAGGCCTGCGAGGATCTCAGCCTGCTCCTGGATCAGGTCGGCGTGACGGATACCGTCGACATTCGCTCCGTCGTCGCCTACGAGGTCACCGGCGGCCAGGCGAAGTCGGCGCCGGCTCAATTCGACCCCATCTCCCCCACCACGGGCGAGCTGCTGATCCGCGTGACCGGCGTCACGCCGGCCGGCGCCGCTCGGGCTTTCGATGTCTACCTCGGCCCGGACGCGAGCGCCGCGACACCGGCGGTCGACACGCAGATTTCCGCCAGCCGCGTCGAGATCGACACCGGCGCCTTGCAACTCGGGCTCTCGCTCAGCGGCGATGGCCTCGCGCCGCGTTGGACGCATCTCGCCTTCGGCGGCGAGAACGTCCTCGGCGACACCGGCTGGCACGGCGGCGGCGGGGCGCTCACGTCTTGCACCGACCTCGTGACATGGTACGACTTCGGCGGACTGCAGGAGACAGACGCGGAAGCCGAGATCATCAGCGAGGGTCCCGTCGCGACGACGATCCGCGTGAGCGGGCTTGAGATGTGGGGCACGGGCGACGAGCGGGTGCTCTTTGGGAACGCGGAGCGTGGCGAGTGGCGCGTCGGGCTTGTCGGCGAGGCGAGCCTGCATTTCCGCTTCTACGCGAACGATCCAATCGTCGAGCAGTGGGTCAGCTATCGCGTCGACCGGCTTGACCACGGCTGGACTCGCGCCGTGCAGATGCGCTACGGGCTCAGCAACCCAACCGGCGGCGCAAACGCCACTACCGGCGGCGTGCGGATTGCCCGCTCGGCTGGTCTCGCCATCGCGGCGCTGCCGAATGGGCCGAACACGCTCATGCCCGAGACGATCTTCACCGCCGATGGTGGCGTACTCCAGGTCGCCTTCACCGAGCCCGACGCCATCGGCGAGTATTTCGGCGGACGGTGGCTGGCCATGCCCGGCTCCTGGGATGACCAAACATGCGCGCAAGTCGCGATCGGTACCGCTGTCGAGCAGTTCGGGCTTGAGGAGTTGGTCGATGGACGACCGCGGGCAAGAGTGCCCGCGCCACGACACGGCGAGGCGTTTGACTGGACGGGCGGTCGCGGGCCGCGCCCAACCGCCACCACGCGCCAGGTCGCGACTGTCGAGGGCAATCTCAACCCCGATCCATCCTTCGAGCAGCGCGAGCGGTTCTGGGAGATGGCGCCGCTTGACATGGCGGCGAAGTGGACCGAGACACAGGTCCACTCCGGCGAGGTGGCGCTCGATCTCTCGTGTGATGAGGGCGGCTTGGCACTGGCAACAACGAACGGCGTCGGCTCGCGCCAGTTGGGGCTGAAACCGAACTCGCTCTACCAGGTCACTTACCGCGCCAAGTGCACGAGCGGCGCGAGCACGGTGCAGGTGAACTTCTACTCTGAGCCGTCCATCTACGACTTCCTCCACGCGGTCACGCCGATTCCCGCCGATGGCGAGTGGCATGAGGTGAGCGTCGAGGTCCCGACCGGGGAATTCCCGGCCATCGGGAGCTTGCCTGGCGTGTTCGCGGCCAACCGAGGGATTGCGCCCGCCTTGCGCTTGTGGACGATCGACAGCGCGCAGCGGACGTATGTTGACGACGTGGCGGTGCGGCTACTGCGGTGACCCATACTCCTCCGCCGCCTCGGTGAAGACGACCAGATTCTCAAGCGGGGTGCCGGGGCAGACATTGGCGCCGTCGCCCAGCCGAAAACCGCCGCACGGGGCCATCGCCTCGAGCGCCTCCAGCGCCGCCTGCTTGACCTCTTCCTTCGTGCCGTTGAGCATCAGCATGGGGCTGATATTGCCCCAGAGGTACATCCGCCCTCCGAGATTTCTGGCCGCGACCTCGGGCTTCACCTCGTAGCCGAAGATGTCGAAGCTGGTGATCCGCAACTCCTCCACAAGCACCTCGTGAAGATGCGTGCTGTCCCCGCACATGTGTAGTCCGCGGCCGCTCTGGAACGCAGCGCCGAGGGTATCGAAGAGCTTGCCCGCGTACGGCACGCAGAACTCCCGGAAGTGCTCCGGCGACATCGCGGTCGCGGTGTCCTCAGCCAACCCGAAACCGCCCCGAGGGCGAGGGTCGATCTTCATGCAACAGCGTTGGTGGGCGATGAGCGCGTCGGTGATCTTGCCCAGGAACGCGTGGCATTCGTCGGGGTGCTCGACCTGCCACCAGTAGAAATCGTCGCCCACAAGATCGATGGCGATCATGTGCGGGCTCAGCCCTCCGGTGCCGAGGTGAGGCACGTCGACGTTGCCTTCGGCGCCGTTGAATGTCAGCTTCGTTTCGCGCGCGAGGTCGCGCATCTCCACCCACCAGTCGCGAGCCTGCCCCCACATGCCCGTGCCGGGAGCGGCCGGCTTGAAGGCGACCATCTCGTCCACCGTGTGGATCGTGGGGAGGCTGTGGAGCGTCTCGTTCTCAGGCCAGACGACCTCGGCGCCGAGGGCGGCGGAGTCGAGCACGTTGTCGAAATACGGTCCGACGCTCAGACCAGGCCCCACGCAGACGATGTCCTCGGGGATGTTCTCAATGCGGTACTTCAGGAACTGGAGTTGCCAGTAGAACTGGTCACGCGCGCTCTCGAAGATCGCGTTGTATGGGATCTCGAAGATCGGCGTGAAGTACCGCGGCACGAGGCAGAATCCGACGGGCACACGGTCGACGTACTCGAACCGGCCCAAAGCCTCGTTCCGCAGGCGGCTCTGCTCCATTCTCTCGAGGGGGTAGTCGATGTTCACTCTAAGCTCCATTGGCTGGCTCCAAACTGAAGCGGAATGTCTTGATCTCGAACGCGCCGAGGTCGAACTCCACTGCCCCGTCCGAGACGGTCATCTCCCGAATCGGGTCTTCCATCAGGTCGACCTCGTCCACGCGGGTGGCTCCGCCCAGGAGCCGGATGCGGGCCCCGGGAGTCGCCGCGCCGGACGCCTCGTAAATTCTCAACGCGGCCATCCCGTCGCGCGAGGTCTTCAGCGTCGTCACGACGACATTGGCCGGCTCGGCCTCAATATACCCCGCGCGACTCGGCAACGTGCCCACATGCGACGCGGCAGTCTGGGCGATGAGCGGCACGTTGAGGGCCATGCCCTCGCGCGTGACGCCGGCGTCGCGCCAACTGCCCGCGTGCGGCACGAGCGAGTAGTCAAACGTCAGCCGCTTGCCCAGCTCAAAGCCCGTGTGCGATGTCATCCCCGGCTCGTACCCGCCACCGAATCCATACGCGACGATCTGCGTGCTCCGACAGAGCGACAGCAGCATCGTCCCGCCGTATGTCGCGTTTCCGGGCAAGCCGCGATTCAGCAGCGCGACGCCCTTCTCGCCATTGCCGCAGTCCACCCAGTTCTGCGCCGGGAACTCGATCTCGTCGGGGCGTTCGATGGCGCCGAAGGGGATCTCGTGCGTGCCCTGCTCATCCGCAATCGAGGTCGGGAACATGACGCGATAGCGGACGAACTCGCTGTTGTTGAGGATCGATGTCCGGATGTCGATGCGCGGCAGACCCGCATAGACGCGGACCGTCGTGGTGAACTCGCCCTCCTCGCCGAAGGGATGCGCGACGGTGAACTGCGACACTACCGGTCCGGTGAATCCGGCTCCCGTCTCACCCGTCTGCTCATCGCTGTAGACGGCTTCGCCGCGCGGCGCGATCGGGTGCGGCTCAGTCATCGCGATGCGGCTGCCGCCGTCCAGCGGCTTGTACGGCTCCCACAGATCACCATGGTCATCCTCGCGAACGACGATGTTGCCGGGCGCGCTCAGCGCATCCCAATCGCCATCCTTCACGACCACGCTTGTCATCGCGCCCGTCGCCGGGTCGACCTCAACGCGATACAACCCGTTCTCCAGCACCCCGCAACTCGTCGGCACGCTCGCGGATTCCGCGACCGGCTCGTCGAGAGGCATCACGCGGTAGATGGCATGGCCGAGCGCCGGCACGTCGCTCGCGATGAAGGCAATCTCGGCTTCAATGAGCGCTCCGCCGCCGTCGGTCTCTGAGCGCAGGATCTGGACCGGAACAGGTTGCCCGTCGGGGCCACGCAGCTCCAGTCCCACCACGTCCGCCTCGGTGAATCCCACCGTCGCCGTCACGACATCCGTCCGGGTCCAGCCGAGGCTGTTGAAGACCACCAGCGCCACGCCATCGCCCTGCGTGTCGACCGTCGAGCCATACTGCCGAAGCCTAGCGTCGGTCTCCTCACGCGCGATGCGAAGCGCGCCGTCGAACGTCGCCGCCGTGTCGTCCCAGACGTGGTCGGTCATCACGCCTGCCATGAGATCGTGCGCCTGGTTGAAGAGCATCGGCTCCCACGCGCGCCACAGAATCCCGTCATCGACCGGCATCCCCTGCGACGCCAGGACCACCCCAAGTTTCTCCGCCGTCATCAGCAAGCTCTCAAGCTCTCGCGTCCACTGCTTCAGCTCAATCCGGCTGCTGTAGATGCCCTGAAATACCGGGTTCAGCTCGCACTTCAGCACCGGCGAATCATCGGCGGGAGCGCCGTACTCTCCCGGCGTCGCCAGCCTCAACTCAAACGGCGCGTCGGCCTGGGCGTTGAACGCGTCGACCATCTCGGGCAGATGCTCCTCCGGCAGACAGACATCCGCCCCGCCCGCCCCGACTCGACGGTCCGGCGAATGGTAGGCCGCCACGAGGTCGTGGCGCTCTCGCATGAACTGGCTGAACTCGGGCAGCGTGCTGGGCGAGCCATACGTCACCGCGTAGCCGTGCGGCATCCAGACCGACGGTATTCGCGAGCCGTCGATTCCCTCCCAGAGGAACTCGCCCGGCGAGTCCATATTGGGCACGCCGCGGAAGAACCAGAAGGAGTCGAACCCCGCGAGCTTGAGAAGCTGCGGCATCTGCGCGTGGTGGCCGAAGGTGTCGAGCTGCCAGCTCTCCCTGACGTCCACCCCCAGCGCGTCGCGGAAGAACCCCTTGCCATACAGGACCTGCCGAACGAACGACTCTCCACCGGGCATGTTCACGTCGAGCATCGAATCTGTCCCGCCGACAATCCCCAGCCGCCCCTCATTGACGAAGCGCCGGAAGGCTCCGGCCTCCTCGGGGTAGCGCTCGAGGAACGGCTTCACGTAACAGACCTGATCGAGCGTGAAGCGATAGTGAGGGTGCTTCTTCAGCAGCGCGAGCGCCCGCAGGATGATCGGCATTCCGATATCCAAGTATTGCGCGCGCGTCTTGAAAACCGCGCCCTCCCAGTGCGTGTGAGGGATGAGCGTGAACGTGCCCTTCGGCTGGTCGCTTGTCATCTGGGTCATGCCTCCGGCGCGGGCGGATATTCGGTGCAGAGTAAGTGCAGCGGCGCTTCGTCCGTCTCGATGTCTGGGAAGCGCCCCACATCGGTCAGGAAGAAGTTGTCGTGGTGGTCGTCATTGACTTTCGAGACCTCGCCCACCAGCGACGTCCCCGTGCCCGGCGCGGCCCAGAACTCGTGGTACTGATAATTCGGCAACGCGATGCTCTCTCCCGGCGTCAGCCGAAGGACCGTCCCCGCGTCGACCTCGTAGCTCCGCCCATCCACGTTCACCCGCACGGGGGTGCCAGCCAGGCTCTCATCATCCGCGCGATCGTGCACGCGTATCATCAGGTCACCACCCGCTCGGCAGATGATATCCTCCATCTTCGCGGCGTGGTAATGGAACGGCGTCCGCTGTCTCTCCTCAACCACCAGCAGGTTCTCGCAGTACGACTTCACGTAGCCCGAGTCGGGGTCGGGATTGCCGTTGCGAATCGTGAAGACCACGAGCCCCACTTCATCGAACCGCCCCTGGCCGAAGTCGGTGATGTCCCAGCCCAGCTCATTGTCGCGAATCTCATCGTACTCGTGTCCTGCCTCGGCCCACGCGCGCGGGCTCCAGTACGCGAATGGCGGCAAGTGGAAGTTCATCTCTTCGCAGAACTCGATGCCCCGCCTCAGCAGGGCGTTGACCTCAGAGCGTTTCATTCGATTTCAGGCTCCTCACGCGGCGTTTCCAGTCGCTCCCTCACGGCGTTCAATAGCCTCGCCGCGAGCGTCCCATCGACGACGCGATGATCCGAAGAGAGCGTCAGCGTCAGCGTCGGCACGGCTGCGATCCCCGCGTCCGTCAGCACGACCCTATCCTCGATCGCGCCGACCGCGAGTATCGCCGCCTCGGGCGGATTGATGATCGCGCTGAACGACTTGACCCCGTACATCCCGAGGTTCGAGACAGTGAACGTGCTCTGCGCGCCCGCCGCCAACCTGCCTTCACGGGCGCTCGCCACCAACTCACGCGATCGCTCAGCTACCTCGGCGAGGCTCAGGCTGTCCGCGCCGACCAACACGGGCACAACGAGTCCTTCATCCACGCCCACCGCGATGCCGATGTTGATGTCCGTCAGGTAGCGAACCGTGTCGCCATCCAGCCGGCAGTTCACCTGGGGCACGTCGCGTAGCGCGCCAGCGGCGGCCTTCACGATGAGATCATTGATCGAGATCTTCGTCGGCGCCGCTTCCTTCGCGGCCAGCGCCTTCGTCATGTCGACATCCATCGCCACGTAGAAGTGTGGCGCTTCGCGCACGCTCTGCTGCAGGCGCGCGGCGATGGCCTTGCGCATGGAGCTGAGTTCGACCGACTCGCCTCCGCCCATCCCCTCAACGTCGCGCTTCACGATGCACCCGTCAGGCCCGCTGCCCGCAAGGTCAGTCAGTGCCACGCCCTGCTCTCGGGCCAGCGTGCGGGCCGCCGGCGTCGCCCGCATCCCTGGCGTCGTAGGCGAGGGAGTCTCCACCACCTCTGACCGCGCGGCCGCATCATCTTGCGCGGGAGCGTCCTCCTCTTCGGGGATCTCCTCACCCTCCTCGCCCAG
Organism: uncultured Armatimonadia bacterium; assembly: GCA_964555935.1. Lineage (GTDB taxonomy): Bacteria > Armatimonadota > Zipacnadia > Zipacnadales > VGFC01 > CAZKUN01. The sequence goes on from CAZKUN010000048.1 coordinate 36,490, forward strand.
CCACAGCAGCGTCTGACCGGTGAGGATGGTATCGCCTTCCTCGGCCATCAGCTTGAGAACCGTCCCACCCGCGAAAGACTCCAGTTCGGCCACCGCCTTGTCCGTCTCGATGTCCGCGAGGAAGTCCCCCGCGTCCACCTCATCACCGACGTCCACATGCCACTTCGCCAGCAGCAGTTCGTCCGTGGTTTGCCCGGCATCGGGCACGACAATCTTGGTCGCCACGTTACGCCACCTTCCCTGCCGAGCCGTACAGGCGCATGAGCGAGCGCACGGCGTCCGTAATCGCGAGCTTGCCCGGCATGAGGAAGTCGCCTGATTTCCGCGAGCCGACAGCCGCCTGATAGTCGCTCGCGCCTTCGATTGACGCCGACTCCAGGAACCGTCTCTTCATCACTGTCCCCACGTGGAAGAACGTGATCCCATCTCGGACCAGGTCGGCTATGCCCTCTGCGGACAGTCCGCTCCCGCCGTGGATCACCAGCGGGACATCGACTGCCTTGCGTATCGCCCGGAGCCGCTCGAGATCGACGCCGGATTCCCCTGCCGTCCGCATGTGCATGTTCCCAACCGATACGGCCAGGAAGTCGACACCCGTCGCCTCCACGAACTCGCGCGCCTGCTGCGGGTCGGTCAAGTCGCCCGGGTCGTCTTCGCCAAAGTTGGGAAGTCGCCCGAGTTCGGCCTGCACCTCGACGCCCTCCGGGCGGGCGAGGCGGACGAGGTCGCGCGTCAGCTCGACATTCCGCTCGAACGGCAGCTCGCACGTGTTCAGCATGACCACGTTGAAACCCGCATCGACGCCGCGCGCGGCATGGTCGAACTCCCACACCTCGTTGAGGATCAGAGCGCATGGAGCGCTCAGTCGATCAGCCACCACGCGCCCATAGGCACCCAGCGGCTCGATGCCGAACCGATCCAGCCACTCCTGGTCCATCATCATCCCGCCAAAGCCCAGCACCACCGGCGAGCTTTCCGCCTCGGCAGCCTCGGCGACTGCCTCGAGGCTGTAGGTGTCCCACGCCTCGAAGTAGCCGACGGCGTATCCGCCGGCCGCTGCATCGGCCAGTATCTCAGACAGAGGCGCTAGCGCCACCGCAGCACCTCCCGCGCGGCGGCTGCGATGTCCTGTTCATCCGGTATGTAGTACTGCTCCATCACCGGGGCAAACGGGACAGGCGTATCCGGCGCCGTCACGCGCTTGATCGGCGCATCCAAGTGCCCGAACGCCTTCTCCTGGATCTCGGCCGCGACCTCACCGGCCCAGCCGCCTGTCCGCGGGCACTCGTCGACGATCACAAGCCGCTCGGTCTTTGCGACCGATTCCACCACCATCTCCGTGTCGAACGGCACCATCGTCCGAGGGTCGATGACCTCACACGAGATCCCCTCCGCCGCCAGGATCTCCGCCGCCGCCATCGCCTTGTAGACCATCAACAGCTTCGCGACGATGGTGACGTCGGTCCCCTCGCGACGGATCGCGCCCTTGCCGAAGGGAATCGTGTAATCATCCACCGGCACCTCGCCCACCGGCGACAGCGCGTCCTTCTCCGCCCGCATGCCCTTGCTGCCATACAGCAGCTTGTGCTCGAAAAACAGCACCGGGTTATCGTCCCGGATCGCCGTCTTCAGCAGCCCTTTCGCGTCGTAGGCGGTCGATGGACAGGCGACCTTGATCCCCGGCACGTGGATGAAGAATGATTCCGGGCTCTGCCCGTGCTGCGCGGCGCGGGTTGTCGCGCCCGACGGCGCGCGCATTACCATCGGCACGGAGACCTTCCCGCCCGACATGTAGCGCATCTTGGCCGCCTCGTTGACGAGCTGATCCATCGCGCAGAACAGGAAGTCCGCGTACTGCACGTCGGCCACCGGCCGCATCCCGACCAGCGCCGCGCCGATCGCCGCGCCCGCGATCCCCGCCTCCGAGATCGGCGTGTCGAGAATCCGCTCGTGGCCGAACTCGTCCGCCAGCCCCAGCGTCACGGTGAATGCTCCGCCGAAGCCTCCCGGAATGCCTATATCCTCGCCGAGGCAGAACACGCGCTCATCTCGCTGCATTTCCTCGCGGATCGCCTCGCGGAGGGCGTCGGCAATGGTCATCGTCTTCGTTTCCGGCTGAGTGGTAGCCATTACTCGGAGCCCCCCTCGGCGAACACATGCTTCAGGCAGTCCTCGGGCGCGGGCGATGGGCTGCTCTCCGCGTGCTCAACCGCCCGCTCAAGTTCCTGCGTTACTCCATCCGCGATGATGCCCAACTCCGTCTCCGTCGCGTGACCGCCCTCGATGAGGTGGGTGGCCAGCGCGGGGATCGGATCCCGCAGCTTCCACTCATCTTCCTCCTCGCGCGAACGGTAACCGCGCGTGTCGCTTCGCGAGTGGCCGATGAACCGATACGTCTCGCACTCAACCAGCGTCGCCCCGCCGCCCGACCGCGCGCGCTCGACCGCGGGCGCAATTCCCTCACGTACCGCTAACGCGTCCATGCCGTCGATCGTGACGCCGGGGATGCCATAGCCTCGCGCCCGATCCGAGAGCTTCTCGAGCTTCACCACCTGCTCGATCGGCGTCGAGGCGCCGTACCTGTTGTTCTCGATGACGAACACGACCGGCAAGTCCCAGATGGCCGCCATGTTGACGCCCTCGTGGAACGCGCCCTCATTCGTCGCGCCATCGCCCATGAAGCACGCGACGACCTGGTTGGTCTTCTGCATCTTGAAGCCCAGCGCCATCCCCGTAGCTACCGGGATGTTCCCGCCAACAATCGCGATGGCGGTCATCGATCCCACATCGGGATCGCCGGTATGCATCGATCCGCCATACCCGCCCGCGCAACCGGTCGTCTTGGCAAACAGCTCCGCCATCATCGCGTCGAGCGACACGCCCTTCGCGATGGCGTGACCGTGCGGGCGGTGCGTGCTGGTGATCCAATCGTCAGGCCCAAGGGCCGCGCAAGTACCGACCGCGCAGGCCTCCTGCCCGATGTAAAGGTGCAGCGTTCCCGGCATCCGCCCCTCCAGGAAAAGCTCATTCACCTTCTCCTCGAACTGACGGATCTGTTGCATCCGGCGGTACATCCCAAGCATCTCGTCCGGCGATGGTGCCTGCACTGCGCGATCTCCTTCGTGGTCCGTCATCGGTGGCTGTCCAGGAACTCGAGCACCTGCTCGGCCGACGGCACGCCCGTGCTGCACCCGATCTCCTGGATGCAGTGCGCCGCCGTCGCATTCCCAAACAGCGCGGATCTGTCGATGTCCCAGTCGTTCAGAACTCCATACAGCAACCCAGCCATGAACGCGTCGCCCGCTCCCGAGCCATCCACGACGGAGACGCTGAACACGGGGAAGCGCTTCGTCTCGCCCGCGACGCGCAGGACGCACCCTTCGCTACCCAGCTTGATCCCAAGCGTCGGTATCTCGTAGCCACTCAATGCGTCCAGCATGGCGTCCGGGCCGGTTTCGCCGGTGATCGCCGCCGCCTCCTCGACGCTCGGTATGAAGATATCCAGGTGCGGGAGGCACGGCTCGACCAGCGCGCGGCTGTCAACATTCGGGTTGAACGCGGTGTCCATGCTCGTGGTCACCCCGAGTTCTTGCGCCCGCGCCAGCAACCGCGCCGTCGGCTCGCCGTCCATGGCCGGCATCAACAGCGATCCACCCATGTGCAGAACCCGCGCTCGCGCGATCAGCCCGTCCGGCACGTCCGCATCCGTGAAGTGCGCGTTCGCCCCCACGTGATGCAGATACCGCCGCCGACCGTCCGAGCCCAGCATCACGAACGTGTAGGATGTCGCCGCGCCGTCCGTCGTAACCAGGCCGCTCGTGTCGACGCCCGCGTCCACCAGGCTCCGTCGCACGAACGCCCCCGCTCCGTCGTCCGCGATACACGCGCTGACGGCCACTTTTGCGCCCAGCCTCACCAGGTCGCAGCCCGTATTCACTGCGCACCCGCCGATGTGGTGCTCGATGTGGTCGAACGTCCCGAGCTGGTCCCATTCGGGGATCTCGTCAATCGCCTTGGCCATGACATCAGCCACTGCGATACCAACACAGAGGACATCGAGGTCTTTCATCTCCTGCTCGACCACCTTTGCTTGACGTTACGTGCCGCGACAGTTCCTTGGGTGTGGATAGCCAACCTGCCACCTCCCCCGTGGCGCAGGCATTCTTGCCTGCGGCCGTCTCATCCGCCCCGGCAGGTAACCCGCCGTCTTGGGTTGAATGCCACACGCACTCGCTCAGACTCCTCACGAGGCCCTGACATGCACCGCACAGCCGCCGCGCTCGCGCTTTGCATGACCGCCTGCGCCGCAATGGCCACCGACGGTCTCTACTCCACCGGCAACGTCGACGCCGTGCTGACGTGGAACATGGGGGCAATCGTGCCCGGCGGCACGTCCCGTGAGGCGGTTATCATCGCGTATGACGAATCCGAGGAAGCGCTGCTCGAGCGGCTGGACGCCGCGCGCGAGTCCCTGGCCACGCCCGGCGCCGCCCCCAGTGAGGGCGGGTCCGGCGAGAAGGTGTGGATCTCAAACGGCGTCACCGACTTCGCCCTGGAGAACACCGGCTACTTCCGCTGGCGGGTCGAGCGACAGGCCCTCGTCTCCAGCCGCGGCGGACAGCTCAGCCAGTTCATCTGGTACATTCATTACGATGTGGCGGGAGAGCCCCGCCGGGCGGGGACGCCCAACATCGACGACAGCGCGCCCGAGAATCTCACCATCACCCAACCCGTGCACGCCATCAGCGACACCTCCGTCGGCTGCGTCCTCACCACCACCGACGGCGCGCTGCGCATTAGCGAGGTCGCGTCCGTCCGCGCGGGATCGACCGTCAGCATAGAGTTCGTTCTGGAGAACCTGACCGAGGGCCCGATCGAGAACGCGCGGCTGTCCGTCTATGCCAACCTTGAGGCGGCCAACACGCATGGCGACGATATCAGCGGGCTTGACTCAGGTGTCCGCGGCGCGCTGGTGCTAGATCCAAGCACAGGCGTCCACGTGGCGCTCGGCGGGCTCTCGACGCCCGAGCGCGGCTGGTCGGGCATGTGGAACTCGCTTCCCAAGGCCATGGGCGCCGGCGGCGTCCCATTCGCGGAATGGAAGACGCTGTCTGACATACCCGAGGACATCGAGGAACAGCTCTTCAACCAGCGCATGGCCTCGCAGGGAATCTACCTGCCCTATTCGCACGAAGATCCCACCACCCCCGAGACCCGAACGCTGAGCAAGGATGAGGCCCGCGCCGCGCTGGAGCGCGATTGGATCTTCCAGGCCGAAGGCCAGCCGCTTCTCGCCCGAGCGAGCCAGGAGGTCGGGTGGTCTCTGCTGATGGCGGCGCGGCTGTCGGTCGATCACCCAAGGCTCACCCTCACCCCGAGCATCGCGGCGCTTGGCAAGCTGCAGAAACAGATCAGCCAGGCGACGACCGCCGGCGACGCGCGCGCTCGGGAGCTATACTTCGCCGCGCGCGACCTCAAACGCCGGATCATGTTCGCCAGTCCCGTCGTTGACTTCTCGGAGCTGCTCTTCATCGACCAACCGACGCCTCAGGGCCCCGTCAATCCCACGCACCAGTCGATCCATCGGCTGGGGATTACCGCCACGCCGGGCGGGCGTCTGCTGACGCTCGACGGTCTCCACCCCGGCGGCGAGGTCCACCAACTCGCACCGAACGAGCCCGGCAGCTTCTGGCGGCCTGATCTGTCCTACGACGCGACGCGCGTGCTCTTCTGCTACAAGCCTCACGATGAGAAGACGTTTCACCTCTACGAGATCGGGCTGGATGGCTCCGGACTTCGCCAGCTCACCGACAGCGCCCAGTACGACGATGTCGACCCCATCCATGCTCCGGACGGGCGGATCCTGTTCACCACAACACGCGGCAACTCATACGTCCGCTGCGGGCCGTTCATCTACTCGTACATCCTCGCGCGATGCGATGCGGACGGCAGCAATATCTACCTCACCAGCTACAACGGCGAGCCCGATTTCGTCCCATCGCTCATGGACGACGGCCGCGTCATTTACTCGCGCTGGGAATACACCGACCGCCCCCTGTGGCGCATCCAAAGCCTCTGGACCGCTCACCCGGACGGCACCAACGTGCAGGCGTTCTGGGGCAATCGCTCCGTCTGGCCTGACCATCTTTCCGAACCGCGTCAGATCCCCGGCACGTCGCGCGTCATGTTCAGCGGCGTCGGGCATCACGACTGGTGGTCCGGGTCGATCGGCATCATCGATCCATCGCGCGGGATGAACTACCCCGACGGGCTGACCAAGGTCACCGCCGATCTCCGCTGGCCCGAGTGCAGCATCCCGCCCGATGACGTCGCCGAGGCCGCCGACTACCACAGCTCAGGCCCGTTCAACGGCTACAAGGCGCCTTACCCGCTCAGCGAAGAGGAGTTCCTTGTCTCCGCGCGCGGGCTGGAAGGCAAGTTCCGGCTGTACCTCATGGACGTGCACGGGAATCGCGAACTCATCTACGAGGGCGCGCATGACGTGCTGCACGCCATTCCCATCAAGCCGCGGCCCGTCCCGCGCAACCTGCCCAGCCCTGTCATCTGGCCCGGCACGGGCGAGGACCGCAAGCCGAACGCGATGGGCACTTTCTACAGCACGGATGTCTACGAGGGCGCGCCGAAGATCGCGCGCGGCAGCGTGAAGTGGGTCCGCGTATTCCAGCAAGACCACAAGACGTATTCCACCTGGCGCAAGACCTATCGCCACTCCGGGCCGGCCGTCTCGATCATCCAGGAAGAGGCCGTCAAACGTATCGTCTCCGTCGTCCCCGTGCAGGCCGACGGCTCCGTGAAGTTCGAGGTCCCGGCCGGCCGATCGCTCTACTTCCAGCTCCTCGACGAGGACTTCCGCTGCCTGCAAACGATGCGGACGTTCACGGGCGTCATGCCCGGCGAGACGCGAGGCTGCGTGGGGTGTCATGAATCCCATAGCACGGCGCCCATCGCGCAGACGGGCCTCGCCCTGAACCGCCCGTCGACGCCCGTCTCCCCTCCGCCCTGGGGCGACGAGACCATCAGCTACGAGCGGTTCGCGCAGCCCGTGCTGGACCAACATTGCGGATCGTGCCACCAGGGGAAGGGCGATGCGCGTGAGAAGCTCGACCTCACGCTCCGCCCCGGCGTGAATGTCTTCAAGGAGCCATACCTCACCCTCGTCGGCGGCGCCGGCTGGGGCAATCCCATCGGCGCCGACCTCCCCGGCTACGGCATCGCCGGCGCCTTGCCCGTCGAGAGCATGGATCCATCCATGAACGATCCCAAGGCGCTCGATCCTATCCCGCCGATGCAGTCGCTCTCTTTCACGAGTCCCCTCATCGAGCTAGCCGCCAGCGGAGAGCACTACAATGCAGTGGTCGATCCCCCCAGCCTGCGCCGGCTCATCGCCTGGGTCGACGCCTGCTGTCCGTTCATGGGCGAGCCGGAAGTCCGCGCGCTCGGCGATCCCGATTTCCCTGGCATCGACCTCCTGCCCATCCGCCCGCAAGTCGCCACCGCTCCCGTTGTTGAGCGCCCATAGCGAGGCCGCTGATGACCACCAATTCACGTCGCCGGTTCATCCACGCAACAGGGCTCGGCCTCGCGGGCTGCCTGATCCCTGCCGTCCACTCTACGCCCCAGGAGTCACGCATGAAGCTGCGCCCGGATCTCGTCGATAGTCGCTCGCCCGAGGGCATCCAGGTCGTCCAACTCACCACCGACACGGAGGTGAACGGCTGCCACCTCTACATGGAGGCGCAGGTCTTCACGCCGGACTCAGAGCGTTTCGTCCTGCACCGCTCCGCGACCGCCCATGGCGGCAGCGCGAGCGACCCGAAGCACCAGTATTACCTCTGCGATATCGAGAACGATTGCG
>CAZKUN010000049.1:0-10096 GCA_964555935.1 uncultured Armatimonadia bacterium
CGTTCCAGGCGGCGGAAGAGGTCGGCCGTGTCGGCGTTATATCCCGCCTCGCCTACCAGATTGACGCACTGGTCCTGGTAGGAAGGCCTCGCGGCGGCGAGGTCGGGGCGCATCTCGTCAGGCGTCGGCGGGCGAGGATCATCGGGTTGGGTGCGCGGGTAGCGGGTGAGGGTGACGTCGATGGTCTCAAGCTTACGGGCCGCGTCGGGATTGGCCGGATCGGCGCGGAGGATCAGGCAGGACGCCGTCGTGCCGGGCGTGGCCTTGTCGCCGGCCTTGCCGAAGGAGCGACTGAGGCGGATCTGCTCGCTGGCCCAGACGGCGCCATCGATGCTGACGATGGTGTCGCCGATCCGGAGGCCCGCCTTGCGGGCGGATGACATCGCCGGCATGCGCTCGATCTCAACGCCCCACGTCGACTCGTAGCGGTCATCCGCCGGGAGTTCTACTTCCTTGCCGCCGATGCCCAGGAAGACCTTGCCGGCGTAGTCTTGGGCGGTGACGGGCGAGAGACATGCAGCGAGAGCGAGCGTGGCGGCGAGTCGCATCGATGATCTCCATTGCAGCCTAGTCGTCCGTGCCTGCGGGTCTCCTGACCCGCAATCCGAATCGCGGGGGGCGGGCGTGCGGGTCAGGAGACCCGCAGGCACGGTACGGATGGGGACAACGAATCAGGCCAGCGCCTCAACGGGCTCGGGCATCACCCGGGCGGCGATGGCGAAGGTCTCTTCCGCCTCCGCCGGCGTGCCGATGCCGACGCAGACGCCGTCGACGCCGGGGACTGACCAGATGTACTCCATGCCCTCATCCGGAGCGACGCGGCCCATGGCGAGCGGCTTCATGGCGATGATCTTCTTCGAGGAGCCCTTGACCGCGCCCAGGACCTGCTCGACACAGGGGCACATGCGCCAGGCGATCTTGTTGATGGGCGTGTTGATGACGGCGACGTCGAAGTTCTCCGCGACGCCGATCGTCTCGCCGCCGTTGTGGCTGGACATGCCGGGCACGAACCCCTCGGCCCGGATGGCGGCGAGCAGTTCGGCGAACTCGGGGAAGAACGTCCATTCCGCCCGGTGCAGGAACGAGTCGGTGTTCTGACCGTGCACCAGGCAGACCTGGCAGTTCACCCGCCGCAGATAATCGACGTGATCGTGGAAACCGGGGTTGATGATGACGATGTTGCTCATCTCAACGCCCGCCTGCTCCTGCGCGGCCTCGATGGCCTGGGCGATCGGTTCGCTGCGCTCGTGGCCGGGGCTGAGCATCATGCTGCGGACGCCCGCCTCGATGGCGGCCAGCAGCACGTCGCGCATCGGCTCGTATGTGCGGAATCGCTCCTCGTATTCCTTGGAACGGGCCTGGCTCATGTAGGAGTAGCCGAGCATCTGGTTGTGCCCGAGAATCATGCGCGTGAAGGTGCGGTCCTCGACCTGGAACGTGGGCAGGGATGCGCTCATTGTACTTGTTCCCTTTCGTCCTGTCAGAATCAGCCCTCGAGCTTGAGAATGCGTTTCGCGTTGTCTTCGGAAATGGCCTCGCGGTGCTTGTCGGCCATGGGTGTCTCGCGGATCCACTCAACCTGGCCGAGTTCCTGGCCTGAATGCAGGTAGTCGGTCGCGAAGAGCAGCTTGCCCCAGTTCCGCTCGATGAAGCCTCGGGTGAACTCGGGATCGCGCGTCATGGCATTGAAGCCCGAGCCCGAGGAGATATCCGCGTGCATGTTGTCGTACTCCTGGAGCAACCGGTCCGCGGCGCCGCCGGGAGTGATGGGAGTGGTCGGGTAGCCACAGCTTGCGTCGTCGTCGCCGCTGATGGCGTTCCACCAGCGAGGTCCGTGGCCGATGAAGATGAGATCGGGGAATTCCCTCAGGCAGCTCTCAAGCCGCGGAAGGCCGGCGTCGTCGAAGTTCGAGTAGCTGCTGCCGTAGAACACCAGCGGGAATCCGAGATCGCTGCACTTGGCGTAGATGATCTTGTGCAGCGGATCGTCAACGGGGATGCCGGTGACGGTCTCGCCGAAGCCCCTGACCAATCTGCACGTGTCGGCGAAGTGCTGGATGATCTCCGCCGAGCGGGGCATGCGGGGATCGACGTGGACGAATGGAATCAGGCGCTCCGGGTACTTCAGCGCGGCTGCGATGACCGTCTCGGTCATGCAGATGCAGGTGCCGACCTCGGGGCTTTCAATGGGGAGAACGACTGACTTGTCGATGCCCCTCTCGTTCATCTTGTCGACGAGCTGCTCGGGTGAGATCCCGTGTCGCTCGCCGGGAACGCGACCGGTGTAGTGTATATGAGTGTGAGTGTCGATCACTGGGCACCTCGCGTGCATTGGCTGACTCGCAGCCGTTCGTCGGCGGGCGGGCGCGAACCTGCGGAGCCTGTATCGAAGTCTCGGGGCTGGCGTCTCATCGGCGAGTTTGGGGGGCATGCTGTTGTCTTGTGTAGGAGGGGTTTCAACCCCGACAGTGCCCGACCTGCCGTCACGTGGCGCAGGCATTCTTGCCTGCGGCCGTCCCCACGGCGTCGGGGTTAAAACCCCTCCTACACAAGACACGAACCTCATCACTCCAGCAACCCTGAGACTTCGATACAGGCTCAACCTGCGGAGGAATGCGCGACATTTGAGCCGAAGGCGGCGATGCAGGATGAGGGAGGTCGGCGATGAGCGATGTCTCGCTACTGATGCTCGTGACGTGTACGATGATGTTGGCGGGCGGTGCTGCCTCGGCACAGTGGCCCGTGGCCGAGCAACCGGAGTTGGCGGACCAACTGGCCAACGCGCCGACGTTGACGCCCGAGGAACTCGCGGCGCCGGCCCGGGGCGTGACGAGTTGGGTGTTCAGCCTCGTGCCGAACCCCGATGGCAAAACGTACGACGCGCTGCAATGGTACTTTAAAACATACAACGGGCCAACATGGCTCTACGCGTGTGATCTGGCGACAGGCGAGGTGGTGAAGCAGCGCTTCCCCGACCGTCGGCAGATCCACCTCCACGGGGGGATGTTGGCGCCGGATGGCAAGTACTACATGGTCACTCCCGACTGGCAAGCAGGCATGAACCTGTTCGTGTATGACCCGGCGGAGAACCGGTTTGAGGACCGAGGCATCATCGTTGACGACCTCGTTGGCGAGACCAGGCGGCTGGCGCTCGGACCGGATGGGCTGATCTACGGAACGGGCAATTACCAGAATCCCAATAAGGCCGGCGCGTACGTTTTCGACTGGAAGACAGGCGAGGTGGTGCGCAATTACGGTCCCATCGGTCCCGATCACGCGCCACACGGCGCGTGGGGTTACTACATCGGCGTGGACGATGAGTACATCTACATCGCCAGCGGCAAGATCCCCTGGTACCTGGTCGCGGTGAACATCGAGACCGGCGAGGAGACCATCCTGGCCGAGACGGAGCCGGGCGGGGAGATCTCCGTATCGCCAATGAATGGCGGCGCGCGAGCATCCGTGAAGGCTACTCAGGGCGGCGAGTCCGAGGCCTATTGGCTGTACCATGGCGAGATGATCCCGAAGACGGACAATAACCCTCCGTGGACTCCGTTCGAGTCGCCCTGGGACAAGGCTCCGCCGAAGCCCGAGGTGTATCGCGGGCAGGTCGATCCGGTCGATGGCAAGGCGGCCATCTGGTGGAGACCGGCGGGTGATGGCGAGTGGACGCGCATCGAGCTGCCGGACGTCGAGACGTACCCGCTCTACATCCACCGGCTGACGCAGCTCGCTGATGGGCGGCTGTTTGGGACGGCCCAGGCGTACAGCGGCCGGTTCCTGTTTGACCCCGAGACGGGCGAGGCGACACCGCTTGGCAATGGCGGGCCGAGCATCTACGCGCTCACGGCTTATGGCGATGATCTCTACTGGAGTGGCTATCCGAGCGGGCCGGTGGACGTGTTCGATCCTGAGCAACCATGGACCGTGCTGAAGGGTGGGCCGCCCGGCGAGGAGCCGCCGGAGATCACCGACGAAGACAGCAATCCGCGGCGCGTGATCGGCGAACTACACAGCAAGACTCGCGTGAAGAAGATGTTCAGTTCGGCGTTCGGCGCGGATGGGCGGATCTACTTCGGCGGCGCCGGCATTCGGGATTACGCGGGTGGAAGTTTGGCTTGGCTCGACCCCGAGACGGATGAGTTCGATGGGATCTGGCGACCGTTCAGCGCCTACCGCATCTACTGGCTCGCGTCGGCGGTAGACGGGCGGTATATCGTGGCATCCACGAAGACCGCGGTCGATGAGCTGAACGAGAATCTGGTGCCGGAGAGCGCGAAGCTCTTCGTCTGGGACACCGAGACGCTGGAGATCGTCCGCGAGGTCGTGCCCGTCTCGGGGGCCGCGAAAGCCGGCCCGTTGCTGGAGGTTGCGCCAGGGCGACTGCTTGGGATTGCGGAGGACCCGGAAGTCGAGGGCGGCGGTCTGTTGTACGGGGTGGAAGTGGAGAGCGGGGAAGTCCTGTTTACTAAGGAGCTGCCGGCGTCGCTCCAATTCGCATGGGGCGGCGGGACGCGGCAGTGGGACTACGCGCTCGGGCCGGACGGGAATATCTACACCTACCTCGGCAACGTGTTGGTGAGAATTCGCCCGATTGATGCGAGCGTGGAAGTGCTGGGGAAGATCCTGACGCCGGGGAAGATGTGCTTCGTCGGCGACGATCTGTACCTGGCCGGGGCCGAGCCGGTGAGGCGGTTACCAGGCATCGCAGCAGAACGGGAATAGGGAGATGACCGATGGCGAAGACATCAGCTATCGTTGCGGTTCTGCTCGGAGCGGCCGCGACCTCGGCCGACACGCTCGAGCCGCCGATGACGTTCCACGCGCCCTTCGACGGGACGCTGACCGCGAATGCGCTCGGCCAAGGCGAGCCGGAGAGCGTTGAGGGCACCATCGAGTACCGGCCAGGGAAGGTGGGGCAGGCGCTGCTCTGTGGTGAGGGCGGCGCGCTGGCGCACTACATGACCGAGGGCAACCTGCGCAAGTCCTGCGGTACTGTTGAAATGTGGATTTGCCCGCTGGACTGGACGGGCGAGGCGGATGAGTTCCACTCGTTCTTCGAGACGAAAGACCCCGGCTGGCTGGTGCTCTATCGGTACTATCAGGGCGGCCTCCTGATGCTGATGGGCAGCGACGGCGCGACCTATCGAGCGGCGGGGGGGGGAAGCGGCTGGAATGGACGCCGGGCGAGTGGCACCACGTCGCCGGGACGTGGCGCGCCAAGGGCCTTGAGATCTATGTCGACGGCGAGCGCGAGGCCTTCGTGCCGAATCCCCCCATGCCTGATGCGCTGGGGGAGACGTTCCGGCTCGGCGATCACCCGTGGCACGTGCCGCGTGAGAAGCAGACGCTGATCGACGAGGTGAAGCTCTACTCCGCGCCTCTGGATCCGGAGAGCATTGCGCGGGCGGCGCGCGGAGAGGCGGTCGAGTTCAAGCCGGACCCAATCATCGAACTGACGGTTGATCCGGATGCGAATGCCCTCACTGTGGCCTGCGATGCGGCGGGCGTGGACGGCAAGATCGTTGGCAAGGTGGAGCTGGCAACCGAGGGGCGCGTCGTAGCGTCGGGAGAGATCACCGAGTTTGCCGATCAGATGGGCCAGGGCGTGCTCTCGCTGGCGGGCGCGGAGCAGGGCGAATACGAGGTGGTGGTCGAGTTGGTCGATGGAGATGGCGAGGCGCTGGCATCGAAGACGGAGCGGTTCGCGGTTCCGGGACCGCCTGTGTGGAGCGGGAATGAACTCGGTCGCGCGGATGTGGTCCTGCCGCCGTGGACGCCGCTCGAGGCGGATGAGGCCGAGGCGAAACTCGCGTGTTGGGGGAGGGAATACGATTACGAGACATTCCTGTCGGAGGCGGTCTCGGGCGGAGCTGATCTCCTCGCCGAGGCCGTGCGGCTGGAGGCGGTGATCGACGGCCAAACGGTGCCGCTTTCAGGCGAGTCGTGCGCGGTCGAGTATGCGACCGAGACCCGCGCGAGACTCCTCGGGGAGGTGTCCGGGGCTGGACTGATTGCGACGCTGGCGCATGAGGTGGAGTATGACGGGTACACGTGGACGGATGTCGCCCTCGGCGCCGGCAACGGCGTGGATGTCGATGAGTTGCGGCTGACCTGGTCGATGCCGGCGGATCAGGCGACGCTGATGCACGCGGATCGGCAGAAGTGGATCAACAACGAGGCGGGCGCGCTCGGACCGGACGGGTGGTCATCGGATTGGACGCACTACTTCTGGGTGGGCAACGAGGAGCGAGGGCTGGCATGGTACGCGGAATCGAATCAGCACTGGGTAGCCTCCGACGCGGCGCCGGCGCTGCAGGCTAAACGCGATGGTGATGTGGTTGACGTGACGGTCAGGCTGATCGCCGAGCCGACGACGCTGAGCGGGGAGATGCACTTTGCGTTCGGGCTGATGGCGACGCCTGTCCGGCCTCGACCGGCGGACGCGAGACGCTGGCGGATGACGCCGGCTACCGGAGCCACGATGGACATCATCTGGCCGAATGGGAACATGAAGTACTACGGCTACACCGATCCCGAAGACCACGAGACGCTCGCTGCGAAGATCGAGGGCGATCACGCGAAGGACATGCTGGTAGTGCCCTACATCAACCTCAACTTCATCTCCGCCGGAGTGCCGGAGTGGCGCTACTATGGAGGCGAGTGGGGCGACCCGAGGCGCGTCGTGACGCCGACGGACGTGGCGGCGATGGGGCACGCGTCGATGGGCACTTGTCCGAATGTCCGCGACTGGCAAGACTTCATTCTGCATCGCATCAACGAGATGATCGACGCGTATGAGATCGACGGAATCTACATCGATTGCTGGAGCCCCTACCCGTGCAAGGTCGGCGGGTGTGGGTGGACCGATGCCGACGGCGAAATCCACCCCACGCGCCCGGTCCGCGCCTACCGGGAGATCCTCCGCCGGGTCTACGCGCTGTTCGCCGAGCGGCGGCCGGAGTCGCTGCTGATGGTGCACATGTCCTCGCAGGTCGATATCCCAATGCTGTCCTTCACTCACACCATTCTCGACGGGGAGCAGTTCCGCTCGGGCGACTTGAAGGACGACTATCTCGACCTCATGCCGCCGGATGAGTTCCGGGCGGAGTTCATGGGGCTGAACTGGGGCCCGGTGGACTTCTTCCTTCCGGAGTTTCGCGACGAGTACCAGGCGTCGGGCACGCCGAACCTGGCGGCGTACCTCATGCTGCACGATGTCAGTGCCTGGGCAATCTGGTCGGATTGGGCGGTCTGGAACACGCTGCACGAGGCAACGGATGAGTTTGGGATAGTGGAGGCGCAGTTCGAGCCGTATTGGGAGAGCGACCCGGATGCGCAGGTGCTCGTGTCACGCTACGTGCGCGACGATGGCGTGGTGCTGGCGGTGATGAACACGGGCGATGCGGTGGAGGCTGAGATCGAAGCAGGCATCGCGGGGACGGCGGAGGACGTGTTGAGTGGCGAGACGCTGGATGTCGACGGGACGACCGTTACGGTGCCGCTGGCGCGGAGGCAGGGGAGAGTCATTCTCGTGCGATAGGCGCGATTCCCGCGGTCAGGTTGGTGACTTGGGCGTCGCCGCTGATGACCGAGACGTGGCGCGGATCCGTGTCATGGACGCGCAGGCCGTCGATGATCACGCCCGTGGAATCATTCAGCACGATGCTGGAATACGATTGTCGGGCGCGCGGCGCATCATCGCTGGTCGAGATCTCGTTGTCCAGGATCCGCACGTCGCGGCAGGCGCGGAGATCAGCCGCCGGCACGCCGAGGTTGATGAACCTATTGCCGCGGATGAGCACCTTGCGGACGTCGGGAGTGGTGGCCGGCGAGCCATCCCTCTGGCCCGTGTAGGCCCAGATCGCCGCTTGGTAGCCGCCCTGGCCGTTGAAGGTGTTCCCCTCGATGGTCACGTCCCGCGCCAGCGGGCCCTCGCCCCAGCGCGTCGATTCGTGGAAGAGAACAACCCCCCAGCCCTCCACGGAATCAAACGTGTTGCCACTCACGACCGCCCCAACCGTGCTCAGCAGGGCTCCCCGGCCGCGATAGCTCTTGAAGTGACACCCGCGCACGATTGACCCCTCGGCGCATTCGCTCAAGTTGTAGAGATTGTCGGCATCCGCGAAGTTGGTGCCGCCGCGGATGCCCTCGATGGATCGGTCGAGCGTGACGCGGTACGCCCAGCGGTCGGGAATCTCCTCGACTTCCACCGCGATCGCGCGGCCTCGGATGCTCCCCGCCGCCGAGTCCATCGCCTCGAGCTTGTCGCCGGGCCGAAGCGTGTAGTGGAACTTCTGAACGATGAGTTCGGAAGGCGATACGACCTCGATGACGGGGATCGGCGAGGCGTGGATGTTGATCGCATCGTCAGACATCCCCTCGAAGCTGCAGTCCTCAATTACGATGCCGCGCCGCGCGCCTCGGCAGTGGACGCCGTCCGCGTTGGTCGACAGCAACCGCCCCGAATCGGGGCGGAGCGTGGTGTGGCAATCGCGGACGGTGACCGTCTCGCACAGATACGCGAGGAACGCGAGTCCAGGCGAGGCGTAGAGCGTGATGCCCTCGAAGGTCGCCTCGCTGTGGTCCGCCCCGACGGCCGCCGCGTAATTCCGGGCCATGTTGACGTAGCGATTCCCTGGCGCCATCCGCGAACTCACGAACGGATCCGAGTAGCCCGTCGGCTCCCCGTCGACACTCATCCGCCACGTGCGCCCGGTCACCCGCTCCACGCCGACAGCGGGGATCGCGTGTGGCCCGTATTGGGTCGCGCGCTCGCCTTCGCCCGGTCGGATGATCAGTCCCCACGCCGCCTTGGCCTCGGCAAACGAGGGGTGGTCAGGCTCGATGTAGCCCTCGTCGATCTCCAGGTCGAAGGTCCGGCCCTCCAGGTCGACAGCGGTGACGGTGCCCTGGGTGAAGGGGAGAGGATCGTAGTCAATCGCCAGGCCCTTGACGGTGAGCCGCTCGCAGTTCGAGATCGTGAAGCCTCCCGCCGTCGGCTCGGTGATGACGAGTTCGGTGGCGAGGCCCTGGCCACGGATCGTGAGATCGCGCGCGCCCTGGATCGGGATTGCCTGTTCGGTGGATGGGGCCGGTGCGATGCGGTAGACGCCCTCGCCGAGAATGACCTCAGCCGGGTCACCGGATGCAATCGCGGCGGCGATCGCGGCGCGGATGGCAGGCCCTGAATCGGCATCCGTGTCGGGCTGCGCGCCGAAGTCGCTCACATGGAACGCGCGCGGTGGTGCGGGCTGCATGGGGAAGCTCCCGATGAGCGGCATTGCGGCGAGAAGCGCGACGAATCCGGGCGGGCGTCCGTATGTCATAGCGGGGCCGTTCGCCGACGACACGCGGAGCCACCTCCTCGGCGCAGGCCGCGCTCATCGACGCGTCGAAGCTGCCTGAGAAGAGGCAAAGCTCGAGCTGAGCCGTCCGGAGGTGGTGTCGTGGGTGGGAAGATCGAGACAACCGACATCAACGGCGCCGTTCCTCTGCCGCCGCGTCCCCTCGAGGACGTGGGAGACTCAGAACGCGCCGACGTGCCTCTCCCGTGGAGCGCCATCCCACTGATCTTGTGCCTGGGCGTCTGCGCTGGGTTGGGGATACTCCACGCTTCCGCTTCCAGTTCTGCGTCCCTCATTCAGCCCCTGGTGTCATCTGGTTACATGGTGGGGGGCACGGCGGTTATGGGGCTGGCCGTGCTAGCGATGATCATCGCGGACCGCGTCGCCTGGAAGTGGCGGCGCGAGGTGCGTTGGCCCTTGTTCATCCTCATCATGGCCGCGCCGGTCCTCGTCGTGGTCCTGAATCCCCTCACGAAATCCCTCCGGCCCTACTTGATGCCCGCCGGGCGCTGGTTGCCCTTGGTGATCTCGGTCCTCCTGTGCGCGGTGTGGGCCGCCGCCCTCGGGTTGGTTTTCGCGATCGCGGCACGGTCGCGTCGGGGGCTGGTGTGGAAGACGGTGGCGCTCACGGCCGCGTGTAACATCATCTTCATGCACGCATACCTGCTGGCGCTCGACTCGATCCCCGCCGTGTCTATCGCGTCCGAGTGGCTCCGTGGGGTGCTCGGGATGGGTCTGTTGGATGTTGT
>CAZKUN010000049.1:10106-10463 GCA_964555935.1 uncultured Armatimonadia bacterium
GGCGCTGCCTGGTGATGCGCCGGCGAGCCCACCTCTACCCAAACGGACGATCGTCCTTCGCCGCGTCGCGATAGTCGTCGTCGTTCTCCTGGCGGCGGGCATCACATGGACCCAAGTTGGCCGCACCTTGCTGCTGCGCGCTGTCCAGCAGTCGGACGCCAGTGCTGTTTCCCGCTG
Source organism: uncultured Armatimonadia bacterium (assembly GCA_964555935.1). GTDB lineage: Bacteria > Armatimonadota > Zipacnadia > Zipacnadales > VGFC01 > CAZKUN01. Next base: position 10,284 of record CAZKUN010000049.1, read on the forward strand.
GCTGGCCGTGGGTATCGACCCCAACCGCCTTGTTATTGACAGGCGAGCGCCTCCCCTACACTGGGCCGCTCTTGACGGGGACGCCGAGATCGTTCGGTCGCTGCTCGACGCAGGCGCGGACGCGAACGGCCGCCATGAGCCCGGCGGTCGTGGCCGCACCCCTCTCCTGAACGCCTGCGG
>CAZKUN010000049.1:10473-32245 GCA_964555935.1 uncultured Armatimonadia bacterium
GGCACAACCCCGAAGTCGTCGGTCTCCTCTTGAAGCACGGCGCGGACCCCTCGGCGCGGAAGCAAGGGGGCCGGACGGCACTGTGCGAGACCGCGGTCTGGCATCACGTAGAGACGGCGCGGATGCTCATTGCGGCCGGGGCTGACCCGGACGCCCGTACCGACGAGGATGTGACGCCGCTGCATGCCGCCGCCGAGTCCGATAGCCTCCCCGTAGCTAGGTTGCTTCTCGATGCCGGCGCGGATCCGGATGTTCAGACGAGCTGGGGCGGCACTCCGCTGTACCAGGCGGCCGACTATGGCAACCGCGAGATCGCGGAGGCGCTCATCGCCGCCGCGGCGCGGGCCGATCTGCAAGACGACGATGGGAAGACCGCGCTGGACCTTGCCGTGGCCAACGGCCACGATGAGATAGCATCCGCTATCCGCCTCGCGCAGGGCGCGCTCGATTGAGGGACGAAGATGTCGGTCAGACCCGAAAACAGAGGTGAGACCCTTGATTCACGCGCTCCTCGTCCTGCTCATACTGCTGATCTCGCTGCCCGCGATGGCGGAGCCGGTGCTGGTGTTTGGGAAGAGCGATCTCCTCGATCTCCGCAGCCGCATCACCGAGGGTGAAAGCCACGCGACGTGGGACGCCATCCGGACACGCGCCGACGGGTACTGTGATCCGGCGTCATCGAGCTACGCCGATCCGGAGAAACTCGACGCGCCGCCCGCGGGCGAGGTGCGGATTCAGGTCCTCGGACACACCTTCGGCCGGCGGCTGATGAACTGGGTGGAGGATCTGGGCTTTGCATACCAGATGACGGGCGATGAGAAGTACGGCAGCCACGGCGCCGCGATTCTGATGGCAGCGGTTCGGAAGATCCCCGTAACCGACCCCAGGCTGGAGAAGTCATTCGCCGGAGCGCGGGGCGACATCGCGCGCGGGCTGGCGATGGGGCATGACTGGCTCGGTGAGATGCTGACGGCGGACGAAGAGCGCGAGTGGGCGGACGTCGCGGCCGGATATGTTCGGAACATCCTCGACCAGGCCCACAAGGAGGGCACGTGGTGGTATCCGCACCACAATTTCATGGGCGTCGCCGTCGGAGCGGCCGGGTGTTTGGCGCTCCAGCTTGGCGATCACTACCGCGATGACGCCCCAAGATGGGTCGCCGAGTGCGCCGAGGTGGTGAGGGCGTATCTCGATGAGGGATTCGACGAGCAGGGCGCCGGCTACGAGGGCACGGGTTACGCCGTTTACGGGCTGACGAATGGCACGCTATTCGCCGAGGCTCTGCGGAGGAGTGGCGGCGAGAACCTGTTCGACCACCCCCGGCTTCTGCGCGTGCCGCACTTCTTCGCGATGTCCAATCTCCCCGGCGAGCGCACGGTTGAAGCGCGCAATGACGCCAACTACGCTGGGCTGAGCAACCCGCTGTTCCCGCTACTGGCCATCAGGCAGCAGAACGCAACGGCCCAGTGGCTGTGGGAGCGCTGCGGTGGAGGGACGCACCCGCTGCAGATCGTTTGGGAGAGCGATGTCGCCGCGACGGATCCGGCGGACGCGGAGCCGCTCGCGCAGCACTTCGAGGGGCGGGGACTGTGCGTGTTCCGGACGGGCTGGGAGAAGAGCGACGTGATGTTCTCAGTCGAGGCCGGGCCGTACTACAAGGTCACCCACAACCAGGCCGACAAGGGCTCCTTCACGCTCTATGGGCTAGGGCAGCGGTGGGCGATCGACTCGGGCTACGGGAACAATCGAGAGCCCGGCGGGCGCGACCAGACGGTGGCCCACAACTGCGTGCTGGTGGATGGCGTGGGGCAGGCGATCTCGGGGGCGGGCGCGGGGACGAACGGGACGATCCTCGAGTACGCGGATGGCGACGACTTTGGGTATTGCCTCGCCGACGCCACGGAGGCCTTCGCCAGGAACAACCACGATCAGCCCGGCGCGGTGGTGAAGCGCGCGCTGCGCCACGGGCTGTTCATGAGACCTCGCGACGGCGTGCCTGCTTACGCGGTCGTGTTGGATGACATCGAGAAGGACGACGCGGAACACGAGTACACGTGGATGCTGCACTCGGCATCGGCAATGCAGATCGAGACGGGTGACGGAACGGCGACGCTGAAGCCCTACTCCGCCTCCGGCGGCGCGTTCGTGGAGACGCCCGTCGACGCGACGGGACAGGGACGTTGCGAGTGGCGGTTCACCGTAGCGGAATCGGGCAGGTATGCGAAGCATGCGCTGTGGGGGAGGGTGCGAGCGGGCGGCAAGATGACCGCGAAGTCGGATTCCTTCGTAGTGCAGATGGACGACGGCCCACAGATCGCGTGGCATATGCCCGGACGGCGCGAGTGGACGTGGGGGCGGGTGGCCGACGGCGTGCCGTCAACGCCCGTGACGTTTGATCTGGCAGCGGGCGAGCATGTGCTTCGGTTCCTGACGCGCGAGCCGGGCGCGCAGGTGGACGCGGTGGCGTTGACCGCTGACGGGGACACGCCCCCGCCGCTCCTGGGGTGGGTGCCTGTGTGGCTTGAGGCGGAAGCGGCAAACGTGAGGGCGCCGATGGTGGTCATGACGGAGAAGGGGGACGATGCTCCTCCCCGCATGGTCGTGCGGATTGGCGCGTCGGCGCCGGTGGACCTCAATGTTGATGGGTATGACGGCCACCCGAGGCTCAATGCAACGGCGACCGCGGTCAACCCTCGCTTCGCGGCGGTCCTCCTGCCGTTGCCTGGCGGGGTAGAGGCGCCAGACGTGAGCTTCGCGCAGCGAGATGACGGAGTCCTCGTGCGCATCGCATGGGATGGCGCGACGGACGAGGTGGCGTGGAACTACGCGTCAGCCGGGCGGCCGATCGTGACGCGGAAGTGATAGCGTTGCCGCCTCGGACCGCGAGCTCCCAGCTTGCATCTAGCCCCCATCCAGCGCCTCGAGCAACATGGCACGCGCCCGGTGGTAGTCAGCGGGGCGTTGCGAGTAATCAACCAGCGATCGGACAATTCGGTCGGTGATGCTCCGAGCCGCCTCGGGATCGATCTTGGCAAGCTGCGTGAGAAGCGCGTGGTCGACCATTCCGTCGCGGAAGGCGACCATGCGGATTGAGGCGTAGAGACCGTTCGGCGCTGGGTAGAAGAGCCAGTTGTCGCCGGGGTTGTGCCCGGGATAGCCCTTGCCCTCACCACAGGGGCCGACGGATCGGGTATACGGATCCGCGCCGCGGAAGACATTCGCGCCCCAGAAGAGATAGCCACTCGCGTTGTAGCGGACGCCAAGCCAGGGGTACAGGCGCGAGTTGGTGAGGGGCAGGTCGAGCCAGCGGTTTGGGCGCGGCGGGTACGGCTTGCCGAAGTTGTACATCCAGGTGGTCAGGCCGGCCGCCTCACGCTCCGCGGCAAGCGCCTGGCTATGCGCGAGCGTGTCGATATACATGACCTGAATCGCCATCAGCGGCGAGAACATCTCGGGCGTGCTCCAGTCCGCGTCGAGGTTCGGCACGCCGGGCAGGTGCTCGACGAAGACGGCGTGGTATCTGCGGTAGATGTCCTCATAATCGGGGACGGGTTCGTCCGCGACGTGCTGCATGTAACGGTCGAGCCAACCCTTCTCTGTCAGGTGCGCGTGCAGCGCGTCGAAGAAGCTCGCGAGGTACTCGAGGTACCGCTGCTCTTCCTCGCCCGCCACCTTGATGCCGCCCTCAAACAGCAAGGCCGGCTCGCCGCCGTCGGCGGGCGTGCCCATGATGCGGTGGGGCATGTGCCCCGCGCGTGAGATGACGTGGCGCCCCTCGATTCTTTCGTATCCCAGCTCCAGAAACAGCTCCATCCAACGGTCGAAGCGGGCGAAGTCGAAGGAGTACGATCCGTCCGCGTTAACGCGTGTCTCGATGAGCGCTGGGAAGTCATCAACGGTGTGGATGTGAGGCGTTGAGATGGTGTTCTGCCCGTAGCCGTGAAGGAGCCGCCCGGCGCTCTCGATGAGATCCCAGTGCGCCTCGCTCCAGAACTCCGGGCGCTCGCCGCCGGTGAGGTTGCGCGGCTCGATGAAGAGCCAGTTGGTGACGTCGAGCGCGTAGCCGTCGAAGGTGGTGGAGTGGACTACTGCGGAGAGGGGAGCCGTGAAACTCTCGCCGCCAATCTCGCAGCGAAGCGTGCCTTCGTAGCGCCCGGGCTTGGCGTCGAGAGGGATCTCAACATCGACAACGACGGCGTGAGTGCGGCCCGCCTCAGCGTCGAAGAGGTCGGTCGGCTCAAGCACCTCGGCGACATCGAAAGGCGCTTCGCGTGTGAGGAAAGGCATCCAGTCATCGGGCGGCTTCGCAGGATAGGGGTGCGTGGCGGCCGTGCCTTGGCTGTTGCCTTCGACGTGGACGGCGAGCAGGTGGTAGGTGGCGTGGGGCGCGTTGAGCACGGTGCCATCGGCGTGGGTCAGAGGGCCGACGGCCAGCTCGCACGATCCTGGCTCGTCCGACTGCACGGCGAACTGAAACGAAGCGTGGGCGCCACGCGGGACGTGGGTTTCTCGTCCTGCAGCGTCCTTGGGCGGCTGGTCGGGGAAGACGCGGTCGAGCGTGTCGATGGGCGTGACGGCGAGCGATGCATCGACCGACGACGCGAAGATGCACAGGATGCAGACGAGAACCAGAGCGATGAGGTTGGCCATGGAGTGTCCCTGGGTTGGCATTCCATGGGCTGGCAGCCCATGGCACGACTGCGTTCGGCGGATGATCGGCGGACGGCCGCAGGCAGGAATGCCTGCGCCACGCGGCGGGCAGGCGTCACTCGTCGAGCGATTCTGACGGCACGTCCACGCCGGTCGGGCCGATCCAGATCGGGCTTGACCATGCCGCGTTGCCATCGGCCTGGAAGACGCGGACGTAGTACCAGTCGCGCGTGGTCGGCGGCTCGTTGAGCACGTCGGCCAGCGAGAACTCAGCCCGGTCGCTCTGCGGGACCTCGCGGTGGATGACCTGGTTGTTTTTCATAACATCGACGCGGCGGATGAGGTCGGTGCCGACGGCGGTGACGCGGATGTCTCGGCCCTGGAGGCGATCGTCGCCTCGCTCATACTCTAGGACTGAGCCCATCCGGGCATCGTTGACGTGGAAGCGCAAGACGATGCGCGCGCCGGTGGTCCCGTAGCAGTGGCGATCGTGGAGTGCGTCCCATATCGCTTCGCGGGTGAGTTCAGGCGCGTAGACAGCGGCGAGCCCGGCCTTCCAGTTCTGACACCAGTATGGGTCAGAGAACATGAGCGATCTGCCCGGATAGCCCACGTGGCTGTCGCCGGCGGCGATGAAGCCGGGCGTGTAGCCGAGGCTCAGCGCGTGCATGGCGCTTTGGTTCGGCGGGCGACGCTTTCCGTTCAGCGGGTTGTCGTTACGAGCCTCGTAAGACCCCCAGCACGAGTAGACCTCGATGACGCGGTCGATGTCTGGGTCGAAGACGCTCCAGTCCAGGTACTTCATGAACGAGTGGTTGATCGCCATAATGCGATACGGGCTCTCGCGACAGAACCGCAGACACGCGTGGGCATACGTGGGATCGGATTCGGCTCGGCCGGGAATGGGGAAGTTGGGCTCCATCTCGGCCTCGCGATAGATCAGGCAGCGATCGCCATAGACGCCCAGACCCCACTCCCACGACTTCAGCGTGACATATCGGCCGGGCTCGTGGAAGTCGATGACGGCCTGCTGAGTCTCCTCCCAGCCGGGATTCGTGGGGTTAGGACACGCGCTGTTTGAGTTGGCGACGAAGTCAAGCAGGCTGCACTCGCGGGCGTATTGGTGCAACTCAGCCGGCGTGCGGTGGGAGTCGCCACGGCCCTCCAGGGGCTTCCATTGGTGGTACATGCACTGGGCATGAATGTCGCCCCAGTAGAGGTTCTCCTCCTTCTCTGGCAGGACGAGGACGGGGTTGGTTTCGGTCTCGCCGACCGAGGTCTTTACCCGAACGGTCGCGATCCCCGGAGCCCTCGCGAGGGCGCTGATCTCGCGAGCGTGGCCGTCGATGGTGGGCTGAGAACTCGCTACGCCAATCACGTCGCCGTCGGCGGCGAACTCCACCGGACCATCGTATGCCGGGACGGGATGCGTGAGGTTGCGATCCATGACCGAGGCGCGGACAGTGAGGGCCTCGCCGGGCGTCGCGATGGATGCCACAGCGGTCATGATGCGCTCGGGCGGGCCGCCCACGACCTCCACGTGAAGCGGCGATCCGCTCGCCTCGCGGAGCTGCCCGTCTCCGTCTGAGTCGACGACGCAGATGAACGGGCGGGTCTTCGGCTCGGGGAATGGCTGCACGCGGACGCCATGCGGATGCTCGTCCGTGTTGCCGTAGGTGATGACGATTCTATCACCGGGGCTGAAGTCGGCGTTCTCGATGTCCGCGTTGATCCACCAGCGCCACGCAAGGGCCGTCTTGGCCCACTCCCAACCGGGCTGATCGGCGACCGCCGGTGGGGGATAGGCGCCGCGCTCTTCCACCCACATCCGAACGCCGACATCGGTGGCGGTCTCAAGCTCGACGGTCGTGTTGAGCGGCTTCCACGGATTGTGGACGCGACCCGCCTGGCCGATAAGTTCCTCGATGGGATTCGGGCAGAGCACCAGCGGCTCGCCCCATCCCTGGCTGGGGGTGCCGATCCGCAAGCGCCCGCCGCGCCTCAGTCCCGCCTCACCCACGGTGTAGGTGAAGGTGATCGTCGTGAACGCGCCGGCCTCGAACGGCCCGGTCGGCGACATCTCGAAGGTCCCGTGCTTGCTCATGTGCCCCTCATTCTGGCACCAACCAGCGCTCGAACCAGTCGAAGGCCTTCGCCCCGTTGTATCGGTGGCCGGTCTCGAAGATGTCGATATCGAGGCGCTCGGGAGCCTCGGCGGCCCCGTAAACGCGCTCGATTTCCGAATAGGCCTCGGTAGCGAAGATCTCAGGGCTCGTGCCATCGTTCGTGCCGAGTTCCAGGAGAAGTGGGCGCGGCGCGATGAGGCCGAACACGTCCGGCGTGTCCGCGTGCTCTAGCAGGCCGGGCACGAACTGCGCGCCACAGCTTGAGTCGATGGTCAGCCGCTCGCGGAAGGTGTTGAGACACCCGCTGGCGACCGCGCAAGCGATTCGGTCATCGAGAGCGGAGATGTACATCGTGAGCCGCCCGCCGTAGGAGAGTCCCGTGGCGCCCACGCGGTTCGGATCGACCGCATCGGATGTCAGCAGGTGGTCGAGAGCGGTCGTCAGATCCTGCAGTTGCAGCGCGAGTAGCGGCACGCCGAACTGGGCGAGGCGGATGTAGACGGTATCGCAGGCGTCGCGACGGAAAGTCTCGTCATCGAGACGGGGCCCAAATCCGCGCATGTCCGGCGCGATGACCGTGTAGCCGCGCTCGGCCAGGCGCAGGCCATAGGCATAGTTGTGGTCCGCCAAGGCCTTGGCCTGTTTGGGATCCCCGCCGTCGCGGCCGACGGTCTCGCCATGGACATAGCCGTGCCCGTGGATGCAGAGGATGCCCGCGCCGTTAGGGTCATCCGGCACGAGTGACCATGCGGGGAACGACCAGCCGGCCTCGCTGGTGAACCAGAGCCGGTCGCGGCGCAGGCCGGGCAACTGCTCGGAGCCAACGGTCTCGACGGTCGTCGGCGCGGGCGCGATCGAGCCAAGCAGTTCGATGATTCTCTCTCTGAGCGCCTCGCGCCAGGCCGCCGGCGGCCCCTCACCCAGCCGAATCGCCGGCCTCCGGTTCGCCAGACCATTCCAGTAATGCCATGAGGAGACATCAGTCGCGCTGGGGAGGTCGGCGCGGATCTCCTCGGGAGCCGCTTCCCACGCGGGCGAGACGCGCGCGACGCACGTCAGAGGCGAGCGGTCCGGCGCGCAGATCCGGGCTGAGACTCGCGGGTTGACACGGGCAGGATCGATGGTGAGTTTGAGCCTGTTCTCGCCCTGTCTGATTCGGATGGGCCAGCTATTGCCATACGGCTCCAGACGCCCCTCCATGGGAGCGATGATCTCACCGTTCAGCGTCGCCTCGATGCCGACGAAGGCGCTGAGTTCGAGCAGACCGTCGGCGTCGGAGTCCGAGTGGACAGTCGCGGCGATCTGAGTGGTACCGCCGACATCGACGGCGTAGTCGTAGGGCGCCTGCAGTGGCCCTTGGTCAGACTCCCACGCGAGGATGAGTCCATGGAGCCCGGCGACGGTTTGGAGCGAGTCGGATGTGGTCATGAAATGGGGGTTCCACGCGAAGCGCTCTCAGGCCTGTGGGAAGGTGAGGGATGATCCGCATGGGAACAGGGCCAGGCACTATGGGCAAGCGACCGAACGTCCTGCTAATCACCGCCGACCACATGCGCGGCGATGCCATGGGCTGCAATGGCAATCCCTTCATCCAGACGCCGCACCTCGATGCGATCGCCGCTCGGGGTGTCACCTTCACCAATGGCTTCACGCCTAACCCCATCTGCGTCCCCGGCCGGGCCTCGATCACCACGGGGAACTACTCGCATACGTGCACGGGGAGCAAGGGCAACGGCGGGCGCATTCGCGATGATCAGATCAAGATCGCGGAGCATTTCGCCGATGCGGGATACATGACCGCCGCGATTGGGAAGCTGCACTACTCCCCGTATTCGCCGCCGGGGGAGCCGCGATTGCTCCACGGTTTCGAGCACTGCGAGCTGTGTGAATCAGGCCGGCTTGTCTCCCAGTATGACCCGACGGGCGAGCTGCGAGGCCTGGAGGACTACCACGACTACCTGCGCGATGTCGGCTGGGGTGGATACGAGCGGGCGCACGGGATCGGTAACAACGACGTTCACGCGGCCGCATCCGTCCTGCCCGCGGAGCACCACGAGGAAGCTTGGGTGGCGACGCGGAGCATCGCGAAGCTGCAGGATCACCTCGGCACAAATCCCGATCAGCCTTTCCTCATGTGGACATCCTATGCGAAGCCGCACTCGCCCTATGACCCGCCGGAGCCGTATAACAGGCTGTATGACCCGCGCGAGTTGCCTGAGCCCGTCGGTGACCTGAGCATGTTGGCCGGCCGAGACCCGATGCTTCGCTCGTGGCCCGTCGCGTACGGATGGGAGAAGATGTCGCCTCAGGCGGTTCAGTACTCGCGAGCACATTACTTCGGGTTGGTGACCTTCCAGGACGAGATGATCGGGCGCGTGGTGAAGTGCCTGGACGATGCGGGCGAACTGGACAACACGATCATCATCTACACTTCGGACCACGGGGATCTCCTGGGCGACTTCGGGTGCTTCTTCAAATGCAACATGCTGCAGGGCTCAGTCGGCGTTCCGCTGATCGTGGCGGGGCCCGGCGTTGCGGCGCAAGGCGCGAATCCAAACCTCGCGGGCCTGCAAGACATCCTGCCGACGGTGGCCACGCTGACGGACAACCCGTTGCCGGAGTCGGTCCATGGCGAGGATCTCTCGGCCGTGCTATCTGACCCGGACGCCGAGGGGCGGGGCATGTACATCTCGCAGAGCCTGGAGAGTCCCAGCCAACGGTATATGGTCCGCACGGCCGAATGGAAGTACGTCTACCACGAACTCGGTGGCGTTGAGGAGTTGTACGATGTGGTCGATGACCGAAACGAGTTGCGCAACCTCGCCGGCGAGAGCCCGGCGACGGTCTCGGCACTGCGCGGCGCGTTGATCGATTGGTGCCGAGAGCATGGCGACGAGGCGATCTTCGATGGCGATGACCTGAAGCAATCGCCCGAGAACTCGGTCGATGTTGCCGAATTCCAGGTAAACAGGATGGGATGGCGATGGTACTGATCGGGATCGGGGCAACTATTCTGGCGAGCTGTGTGGCGAGTGCCGAAGGGTTATCGCTGGGCCGGCCGCAGGACCGAGCTGACCGGCTGATTAGCATTTCAGGCGAGCGCCCGGAGGCGCTGACGGCCGAGTATTCGCATGGCAATGCGCAGTGGAACCCGGCGTCGATCTACGTCGGCGCGACGGTTGATGAGTGGCAGACGACTGACCCCGCCGTCTGGAACGGGGCCGCTAACGAGGGGCTCCTTCCGGCGGGCGAGCAGACGTGCGTGTGGAACTGGGTCTTCGACGCAGCCGCCGCACCGGTTGAGTTCCGCCTCACCGACGCCGACGGCGAGGTCGTGCTCGCCGAGATGCTCGACCTGGCCGGCGCGCGTGACGTGCTGGTGATCGACGCAGAGAACGCGCGGGACTTGGCCGGCGGCGCGCTCTCGGAGCCATGGACCATTGACGATGGATCGATCTTCTGCCCGGTTGACGATCCCATGGCGCCGCCGTTGGTGCTGAATCCGGACCTGAATGGCTGGCACCGGATCTACATCGGCATGGAGGCGGCGTCGGCGCTGCAGGTCTCGCTGTCTGGGGAGCAGATCGCCTACCCCGTCCCGGACTACATGAAGTCGTCGGAGGCACAGAAGCGCGGTCGGCGCGAGTACTATATCAGTAGCGCCGACATGACCGGCCAGAGCGTGTCGCTGATGCTCGGTGGCACGGTGCCCAAATGGCACGACGCGCGAATCCGGCACGTCCGGTTCGTGCCGATGACGAAGCCCGAGATCCGCCACTTCAGGCAAGTCCGGAAGATGGCTGAGAAGCGGGGCAGGCCCTTCGCGGGGTATGTCGAGCAGTGCACGGCCGGGGCGTACGAGCCGAGCAACCTGACCTTGCTGGCCCACACCCGCAATGAGATGCGCCTGAACAAGGCGCGAGGCGCGAGCGAGGTCTACGTCCACGTTATCCGAACGGGCGTCAAGGCGTGGTGCCACAGCGACATCGTCGAGCGGTGCATCCCCTCGCCCGGCGAGACATCGGACCATTGGGTCAAGGTCGGCAAGTGGATTGAGCAGGGGGACCCGCTGCAAATCGCGGTTGAGGAGGCCCGCGCCGTGGGGTTGCGCATCCTTCCGGACATGGGGATGAACGTCACGTACATCACGAAGGACCCCGACTACAACGGCCTTGCCGAGGCGTTCTCGCTCGAGAACCCTGAGTATCTCGTGCCGGGGCACTCGATGTTTCTGGACTACCGGCATGAGGCCGTGCGCGACTATGTGGTCGCCATCGCTCGCGAGCTGATGACGAACTACGATGTCGACGGAATCAACCTCGACTTCGCGCGCTTCGGGCATAACCTGGCCTATGACGAGGCGTCGCTGGTGGATGTGGTCCAGCGCATCGACCAAGCGCGGCAGGACGCGGAGGCAAAGTGGGGCCACTCGCTGACCATCGCCACGCGGATACCCTCGTACATGTACTCGACTGATGCCGACTGGGCGCAGGCGATCTACGGCGGCGAACATGCATGGTTCACGGCCGCGCTGAAGACGTGGGCCAATAGCGGCTGGATCGACCGCGTGATGCTCTGCTGTTCGGTGCCCGCGAAACAGGCGAAGCTCTCGCTCGAGCGTTACACCGATGCGATCGAGGGGACGGATGTCGAGATGTGGGGCGATTTGTACGGGCCAGGCGGCCGTTCCAGGCAGGCTTGCCTGGAGCAGGCTCGGGGCTGGGCGGATCAGGGCCTCGACGGCGGCTTCTTCTTCTACGCGGTCAACCGCCTTGCCGAGTTCGGGCAGATCAACTGGATGCTGCGACTGATCGACTTTCCGGACGTGACGGTTGAGGACTGACGCCATGGTTGCAGTCCTGCTGGCCATCCTGCCGGTGGCGAGTCTGGGGCAGGACATGGCGACGCCCCTGTTGACGAACCGCAGCTTCGACGATGGAGTCGATGGCTGGGACTGGTGGTTCAACTCGCCGGATCTGGTTGAGATCGAGATCATCGAGGATGGCGACGGCAGCTGCGTGCAGTTCCTCGGCACTCCCGGTAGTCGCGTGGCCTTCTACCAGAATGTCCCCGTCGAGCCACAGAGCTGGTACCGGATCGGTTTCCGGTACAAGGCGGGGCCGAAGAGCGCGGGCGGCGGGCGGTTTGGCGATCTCTCAACGCGGCTCGTGGATGCGAATGGGAAGCACTTCGATTACCCCTGCGGGATGACACTGCTGGATACCTTTGGCGAGTGGCAGGCGGCGGAGAAACGCCTGTACGCGCCTCTCTCGTGCGCGACGGTCGTGCTGGAGTTCAACTCGCATGGCGAGTGTGATCTGCGGATCGATAATGTCTCGATAACCAAGATCGACGCGCCGATGGACGCCCCGAAGCCGAACACGTGGGACGAGTTGACGACTCCGCGCGACGAGCGGCTGTGGTTCTCCTCGTGGCAGTACAACCTCCGGCCCGATCTCTTCCGGCGTAGCGCGATGAAGTACGGGTGGCGCTACCGTCTCGAGGACCAGTTCGACCAGATGCTCGAGACGCACACCACGACTTGGTCGGTGGAGGACGGCGCGCACGCCGTCTTCACGGAGAAGGGCATCCCGACGTGCGAGTACCCGTACTACGCGGCGCTTCCGATCTATGAGGAGCGATATGAGGGGAGAACGCGGCCGGACGTCGATCGGCTGCTGGATCCCGTCTGGCACGACTGCCTGGTGGAGGCGTGCCGGCAGCTCATAGCCGATCACGCGCCAGAACCTGGGATCGCGTACGTGTTCGCGGGCGATGAGGTCTTCGGCAAGTACCGGAATGCGCTGAAGCCGGAAAGCGCCAGGCACTCGGAGTTGTGGCGCGAGATCGACGATCAGGTGCGAGAGCAGTTCGGGGGTGGGATCCACGGCCTCCCTGCTGGGAACGATGACGCGACTCCGGAGCGGTGGATCGCGTACTTCAGTTGGGCTGTGGATGAGTACATCAATACACTTGAGCGGATGCGCGCCGAGATCGATGACTCGGGCTGTGGGGCGGAGCTGTTGGGGCCTGACGAGGCCTCCATGGCGTACCCCTGGCCGTGGCGCAGGCTCGCGGAGGCGGTTGACGTCTTCACCGGGCAATCGCTGCCATACCGGCGCACCGCAAACATGTACAACACGGGGTTCGTGACGAAATGCTACCGCGACATGGCCGGCAAGCCCATTCACAATGCCACGCAGATCGTGATGTACGCGGGCTCGCCGTCGCCCGAGGAAGTGCAACGACGCTACAGCCAGGTGCTGCAGAACGGTGGCGAGGGGCAGATGCTGATCGCCGAGGAGTGGGGCGATCGGGACCTGAGCCATCACCAATACGCCGCGCCCGAGCGCTGGGCGACCGTGAAGAACCTGCTCAAACTCATGTCGACTCATCGCGTCCGCACGCCCGCGAAGAGCAAGGTCGGCGTCCTATACTCGAGTCCGTCGATGATGGGCCTGGGACGTCGCATGGACGACGCGCCGATCTCAAGCGCGTATGCGTTTTGCGGCCCAATCCTGGGTGCCTGGCCGCGGATGATCGACAGCCATGCCTTGGCCCAGAGCGGCCGGGATCTCAAGGGGCTCTCGCTCCTGATCGTCCCATTTGCTCCGGTTGAGCGGCCATCCGTGGTCGGGCGACTGGGCGCTTTCGCGGCTCGAGGCGGGACGATCATGGTCTGCGATCCGCGCGCATTCCGCCGCGACCTGCTCGGCGAGCGGCTGGATGCGAGCGCGATCCCAGGCGGACGGACGTCGCGGATGCCCGCGCAGCGGGAGATGCGGACGGCGTGGCCCAGGGCGTCGCGGCAGCGTGTCTACGCCGACGAGAGTTTCGCCGTATTGGGCGGCGAGACGCTCGGCAGTTATGCCGACGGGACGGCGGCCGTCGCGAGCTTTGGCGTCGGCGAGGGGCGGGTCATTCGTTTCGGCAGCAATCCGCTGGTGGACGAGAATGTCACGGACGATCCGCAGTGGGTGGCATGGTGGCGGTCGCTGCTCGTGAAGCTGCGGGTGCCGATGGACCTGCCGATATGGCGATTGCGTCTGCCCGACGCGGCGCTAGTGCAGGCGGAGAGCCCTAGTGATGTCTGCGTGACGGGCAACAACCTCGTGCGCTGCCAAAATGGCGTCTACCTCGGCGCGAATGACCCACTGGCGGGACATTACACGATGAGCGTGGCGCCGGATCTCTCGCCCGAATCCGCCGGCGAGGGTCCGATTGCGTTTGCCGAGGGCGATCTGACCGATCGCCTGGCGGCCGACCTCGGTCCGTTTGGCAGTCTTCGCATACCGAAGGACCCTTACGTGGAGGCCGACTGGGTCAATCGCTGGAGCGGGGACGCGCTCGGAAACGGGCTCGACATTGAGATCGCGCTGCCCGAGCCTCGGGAGTTGACTCGCCTCCGGTTCTGGCACTCGGGAGCGATGCCGGCACTCGAGGTGATGGCGGGTAGTGGGGATGGGTGGAACTCCATCGGACAGGTGGACGCGTCCAGCGTGGGGGAGGATGTCGATGTGGTCGAGGTTGCCATCGACGGTTCGTTCTCGCACGTCCGGCTGCGGTTTTCCTCAGGGGACGAGAGCTTCGCCATTGCTGATGTTGAACTCTGGGCGCGCGAGGTGGACTGAGACTTGCCTCCGGAGAGACAGCCCTGCGAGTCTCCCTCGGAAACGAAGAGCCCCACCATCGCTGGCGGGGCCCGGGTCGTCTAGATGCCGCTCAGGAGGGTCTGGCATGGCAGTGAAGCAGTTCGCGGTCGCGCTGGTGGTCTTGGCCGCGATGTTGACCGCGCTGGCGCGCGCCCAGGATGTGGCGTTCCGTTGTGCTCGGGGACGCTGAGGTGGCGGGCCGCAGATCGGGACGTGCCTTACTTGGCCTCTATCGTCCCACCAACCGGACCAAACACCCCCGCGCCAAACTCAACGCTCGCCTTGGACAGCCCCTTGACCAGCGTCGGGTCCACGTCGGTGGACGCGATCTTCTTCCCATCCTGGCGGATCGTCATCCGGCCGTTCTTCGCGGTGAAGCGCAGCGTCGTCGGCTTGTCCGTCCACTCGATGACTCCTGCCAGGTTCCCCGGCATCTTCATGCGGTAATTGGCGCCATAGTCAGCGCGCTGCTCGGGCGTCAGGAAGTCCAGCTCGCCGGCATCGTACGTGGCGCCGCCCTTGCTCGAGGTGGTGATGAGCATCCAGTCGTCGATGGGCGTCATCGTCGTGAGTCGTTGGCCGAGTTCGTTCATCACCAGCCCTGCGGCGACGGCTTCCGGTTCGTAGGAATGCACCGGGACATCGTGGAGGTCGGGGTGGGTGAACATGCGCTGCAGCAGGTCCCAGGCCTCGGTCTCGGGATTGTGGCGCCAGAGTTCCGCCCATGGCCAAACCCCGACCATCAGCTCGCCCCGGTAGATCATGGACGACTGGGCCTCGCGGGCGGAGGGCGACGCGCCCGGCGGCACGGGCGGCCAGTCGCCGGAATCGGTGACCTCAGTCCCGTCCCAAACGAGCAATCTGCCGGTCGGATACTGGGCCATGTAGAGCTTGTCGTAGTGGTTGATCATCGAGTAGATCTGGTAGCTGGTCTTCTCGTTGGCCTCGACGGGTACGCGCCACCTTCTCCCATTGAACACGTACACGCCGCCCCAGTTCGAGCAATTGAGCACGTCGCCTCCGAGCTGCCCCCAGGCGTAGGGGAATTCCTTGATGAAGGGGATCTCAAGCACGACGGCCGCCGACATGTCGACGGTGAGGTCGTCGGCGTAGGGCGACCATGGGACGGCGACGATGCTGTTGAAGTCCTCGTCGTCGATGCGGTGGTAGAAATACAGATGCCCGTTGCCGTAGTAGACGCTTACGCGTCGGCCCTTCTCGGGCGCGTCGAGGATGACGCTGCCGTCGTAGAGGATGCGCTCGCCGACCCAGGCGAGCGTCTTCCCGCGAACGGTGGCGCAATAGTGGCCGGGGTCGTTCTCGGCATCGATCCAGTCGCCCGCTTCGTTGTCCCACTGGCGGACGGTGCCGTGGGTCTTCCCGCCGCCCCGGGCGTAGACGCCGCTCCCGAGGTCGTAGGCGTATGCGCCAGAATCCGTGGTGACAGGCGGGAGCGGCTCCATGGTGTAGGCGCGCGTGTCCTCGCTTGGGCGGATGAAGAACTGCAGCTTGTGCCGCTCGCAGCGGTGGTGAGTGTTGTAGCTTCCGGCAAACCCGGCGCCGAAGACGAGGCGACCGTCCGCGTCGCGGGCCTCAAGCAGCGTCCCGAGGTTCCGGCCGACATCCTCGCCGAAATCAACGGTGACAGAGACGTCGATCTGCGCCTGCGCGCCAGTTGACAGTAGCATGATGATCAGGGCCTCTCGCATGTGATTCGCCTCGTTGGGAGTTGTGTGGGGATTCGGGCGGAACGGATCGGACGGGCTGGAAGCCCGTCCCTACGCGGGCTTGGGGCGGTACTTCCACGAGGAGCCCGATGCTACCTCGTCGCCTCCCTGGGTGTTGGCGGCGGTCATGCCACCGGAGACCAGAATGGTGATCGTCAGTAGACTTGGGTCGCGGTGGGTAGATCGTTCGGCATATACCGGATTTCGAGAAGGAATCGTCACGTTGAGCAGACGACTACAGGTTAGCTGTCGAGGGAAGACTGCCTGAAAATGTTCGCAGTGGCGGCTGCGGATTTCAACATCGCGCTCCCCGAGATCGACCGTCTGAGGACGAGGCTGGAGTCAATGCTGAGCGGGTAGTCGTTGCCGCAAGTGACCGGCCACCGCGTCAGCCGTTCCCGCCGCCGCGATCCGATGCTCGACGATGGGCGGGATGTCCGTGGCCCACCGCGCTTGCCCACTTCCGCGAGAGGCCCGATGCTGTCACGTCGCGTCGGAAGGCGAGGTCAACGCGGGGGCGAGCGTGTTGGACTTGCTGTGCGCCGAGAGTCATTGAACCTGGGAGGTATGTGATGACAAAGGTGATGACGGCATGTGTGATGCTGGCAGCGTGGTTGCCGGCAGGGGGGCCGGCCGTGGCGCAGGTGTCCGGCGCGGATCGCGTGAGCGTACTGGATTTCGGCGCCAAGGGTGACGGCGTCGCGGATGACACGGCCGCGATTCAGAGGGCACTGGACGCCGCGAAAGGCGCGGACGGCACCGCGGAAGGTCGAACCGTATTCTCGCTGTACTTCCCCAGCGTGCCCGGCGGCTTCTACAAAGTCACCGACTCGCTGCTGATTGACGGCACGCACGGGCTGGTCATCTACGGCGACGGGGCGCTCACCAAGCGTAACTGGCATGATGAGAACGCCACGATCAGGTGGTACGGCGAGGACTCCAAGCCCGTCTTCTGGGTCAAGGGCGGGACGGGGCACGCGGAGGTCGCGGCCGGGGAGGAGAGGACGAAGTCGTCCAACCCCAATGTCTGCATCACGATCCGCGACCTGACGATCCAGGGGCATCCGGACCGGCTGAAGGAGGGCGAACTCCCAGCCGACCTTGCTCTGTCCGGGATCCACTTCGGCCCGCTGGAGGGTCAGTTCAACCCGACTCTCATCCGCCGCGCGAACATTGAGAACGTCCACATCTCCAACTGCCGCTTCGGCATCTGGTCGGGTAATCCGGACGGTCAGAACACCGACCACGCGACCGTTCTGATCACCGGGTGCTGGATCAGCAACAACGCCCAGGCGGGCATCTGCTGGGGTACGGGCAACGCGATCGTCAACGTGATCTCCTGCGACATCGGCGGCAACGGCTGGGGCGGAAAGGCCTTCCCCGCGGATGGCTACTCGACCCAGATCGGGGCGAACGTCCATCTGACCTCGGGTTACATGGACATCGTTAGCTACACGAGCGCGGGTACCCCGACAGATGCCGACATCTACCAGGGAAGCGGCCGCATATCGATCATCAATGCCTGGTCCGATTGCTTCGGCTACTTCTTCTACCAGGCCAGCGCATCGCAGAATCAGGGGGGATACCACAACGGGCAGATCACCGGCGTTCGCCACTTCAATGGTCCCATGACCGAGCAGGACACGCCCCACTCGATGCGCATAACGTGCCCCGGCATGTTCATCTCCGGTTGCTTGGTGTACGGCAACATCGAGGTGATGTCGGGCTTGAGCGGACGGCCGGTATTTGCCGGGATCAACTTCATCCGGCCGAACGCAACATACATCGGCACGGGCGTGGACACCCAGCGCAGTCTGACCGTGCTGGGCAACGCGGGCAACAGCGGGCAGATCCTGCTGGGCGGCGCGAACCCGGGAGTGCCTTTGAAGCACAAGGGCAATGCGACGCCGCAGATTCTCAGCATGGGCGACAACCCCATGCTGTTTCAGGTGCTGGGCGCGTCGGCCACGAGTACGGGCCTGTCGTTTCACACCCGCACCGATGACGCCAACGGCGGGAATGGTCTGCTGATGAACGGGTACTTCACCGCGACCGGGGTCCAGCCGCTGCAGATCGACAAGATGGTCTGGTGGCTGACGGTGGGCGGTTCGCAGGGATTCAGAATACAGGGCTTCGATCCGGCGGGCTCTGCGGACGAGATCCCGCTGGGCTCCTTCCTCGAATTCGGCGGGCTCAAGGCGGCGCCGCTGAGCGGCTCCCGCAACGAGGTGACCTTCCAGCCTCCGGCGCGAAGCGGGCCTCCATCTTTCAGCTCGGAAGACTTCTGGCTGGGCAGCATCTACTTCGACACAACCACCAGGAAGCTGCGCGTGAATACAGGCGGCTCGAAGTGGGAGGATCTGAACTGAGCAACGGCGTCGAAGCTAGAGCTTCGGCCTACGGCGGCAACGGCGTCGGATCTGGAGATCCGACCTACGAAGGCAAGGGCGGCAGGTGAGGGCGCGGGTCTTACGTGATGGGGACCAGACGGTGTATCCGCGCACCCGCTGGATGTCTAGCGATGCCGGCCCCGAGCCGCCGCCAGCCGAGCAGTGAGGACGGGCGTTCGCGCGCCAGCGATCGCAGACCTGTAAAACCCCACGAGTCGCTGCGTGGCTGCGGCGATGTCATGCGTCTCCGCGGACGCGGTGGCGCCCTCGGATAGGCTCCGGCGCAGACGATGGTCCGTAATTGCCCGGAGCATGGATGTCGCGAACTGGTCCGGCTGTTCCCCCGTCAATATCCCGTTCCGCATGTGCTTCACCAGCCCCTGAGACCACCCAGTATCAGGGGCGATGACCGGGGTGCCCGCCGACATCGCCTCGATTGCGGAGATCGGATGCACCTCGTGCAACGAGGCGGTCGCGAACACGTCCGCGGCGGCGCAGTAGGCCGGGACTTCGTCCGGCGCCACGCGGCCGGTGAAGATCACGTGGGGCGCGATGCCGAGTTGGCGGGACTGCTCTTTCAATGCGCCCAACTGCTCGCCATCGCCGACCATCACCAGGCGAGCCGCAGGCGCGGTCTTGACCACAGTAGCCATCGCTCTCACCAGCACGTCGACCCGTTTCTCTGGAGCCAGGCGACCGACGAAGAGCACGATCGGCTGATCCTCCAGCAGGCCCATCCGCCGGCGGGGCACATGTCCCGAAGCCTCTCGGAACGCGCGGGTGTCCGTACCGTTTGGCGTCACGACCACCGGCGTGTCAATCCCGAGCGCCTCCAGCTCAGTCTTGCGCGCTTCGCCCGGAGTCATGACCAAGTCCACCCGACTGCAGTAGGCCACCAGCTTGCGCCGGATCAGGCGCTCGACGGTGCCTCGATGGAAGGGCACGCAGCGCCCGTGCTTCTCATACTGCGTGTGGATGGTCGTCACAACGGGCACTCCGGCGCGCCGGCCGTAGTTCAGCCCCCAGCGCCCGAGCCACCACGGATGGTGCGTGTGTACGATGTCGAAGTCGACCTCGCGGAGTGCCTTCGCCGGCCCTCGCGAGAAGGGCAGAGCGATCCGGTAATCGTCCGGACCGGGACACGCCACCGAGGCATACCTATGCACGCGACTCCCGTCGGCACCCACTGGGACGCTTGGCGCGAATAGGTGAACCTCGTGGCCTTGGGTCTCGAGCGCCCGATGGAACGCGTGGATCGACGTGGCCACTCCGTTGGTGGTCGGCAGGTACGCGTTCGTGAACGTCGCTATCCGCAAAGGCCTGATGGTCTCCATGGCGCGATCACTCCTAGCGCTTCTTTGCCAAGAGTATAGCCACGCGCGATACGGGCGCGGTGCGTCGCGGTGCCCAGTTGACGCGGAGCAATGGTCCCGATTCTATAGGGCCTAGAGGCTTCGGGGGGACGGCGAACGGCATCGCGGCTAGACTCACATTCCAGGAATTGCGCGGTGTTCCCGGCGAGGCGCCGGTGAGAAACAGTCCTCGCCCCCATCGCCGCGCGCTCTCATATACCCAACCCCTGTAAGAGGGGCTTCAGCCCCGACGTCGTAGACGCCGGCATCGGCAGAGGCAGCGGCGTCGGGGCTGAAGCCCCTCTTACAGGGGTTGACGGCAAGCGGGCATGGGTGGTTGGGGATGAAACCGACGGCGGGACGCGGGGAGATTGGACTGGGCTATAGGAACCAGACGGTGTATCGACGCACCCATTCGCCGGCGTAGATGCCGGCAAGACTCCACGCGCCGACCGAGATGAAATGCCCGAGCGTGAAGGCCATGAACCCACGCGCCACGCGCCGGTAGGTGCCGATGCCGCCGACGCGGAGCGTGATGGCCTTGACGCCCCAAAGCAGTAGCGCCGGGAACCACATGAAGGCCCCCTCGTGGCAGAAGGCAAGGGCATAGCCACCGGGATGGAACGGGAACTTGACCCAGGCGCGTCGGCCGAGGATCATCCCCAGCGCCAGCACCGCCCCGGCGATCGTGTAAGCCATCTTCTGCACGTTGGGCGGCGTCGGCATGTCGATCCAACCCGAGACGGCGATGTACTGGCGCAGGACCTCCTGGGTCATCTGTCCGCCCTGGATGCCTCCCGCGCTGGACAGCACCAGCCCGCCGTATTCGTAGAACGTCGTTAGGTTGATGAGGAAGGCGGCGATGATGCCGAAGACGAGCGCGCCGATGACGACTTTGGCGATGGTCCGCCGGTCGAATCCGAGCCGATTGGCCGCGACGTGAGCCTCCTGCCCGAAGCCGGTGATCGCCTGGTTCACGCTGCGCTGGAGCCATGAGAACATGGTGAGTAGCGTGAGTGATTGCATGTTGCCCGCGGAGACTAACGGGCCGCTGCCCAGGAAGTTGATCATGAACTGGCGCTGCTGGTAGAGCGGATATCCCCAGACGATGGGGAAACCCATCTCCGCGCGGTTGCGGCAGTAGACGATCAGCACCAGGAGCATAATGCCGAAGTACATCAGCGAAACCCACCAGACGACGCCGAACGCGATGGGCATGCCGATGACAACGGCGATGCCGACCAGCGCGCCGATGAGCGTCGTGCGCGAACTGAGCGGCTCGGCTGAATCGTCCGGACCGCGCTTGCCCGAGACCGCCTTGCGCGCCGTCTGCGCCAATCGCCCGCGCGCCTGGTAGATGAAGTAGATCCCGAGCAAGATGAAAGCGCCCATCGCCTGGTGCGTGATGAAGGGGAACCCGGCGGGGCTGTAACCGCCGATCTTCGCCAGAGGCCTGACGAACCAGCCCGCCAAGGTCGAGAACCATATCGAGAAGAGCACGTCAGACGGGACCAAGTAACCGAGACCGAGGATCTCGGGCTTGTAGTAGATGGCGAGCCCGCGCATCTCGTCCCACGGAGACTCGGTGAAGAAGCCGCCGAGCGGGAAGCTGATGCCGAGCGCGGGGACGGCGGGATTGAAGACGTGGAGCGCGTTGAGGCCGTTGTAGACGACCGCCAGCAGGAGCCCTGTCCAGACGATGGGATCGCGGAAGAAGCTGATGCCGGAGACCAGCCCGCTCTCAGAACTGATCATCTCGACGGCCAGGTTGCTGACGGGGAACGTCAGCCGCTCGTCGTCCTCCCACGTCCGGCGGAACAGCGTCACCAAGCAGAATGCGGCGACGAAGTAGGCGATGAGATAGCCGCTCCAGAG
>CAZKUN010000049.1:32255-43873 GCA_964555935.1 uncultured Armatimonadia bacterium
CAGAGCAGGAAAGGCGTCCTCCAGTGCTGCCAGGGGACGAGCGACGGGCTTGAGAAGAGCTTGCCGATGAAGGGCACGTCGCCCCAACCGGCGCCGGCGGAACCGACGTCGTCGCCCTCCCAGAAGATGCGGGCGACCTCGGGGTCAGTGGGTGCCCACTGGGTGGGTATGTGAGTAGACATCTCGGTGATGTGGTCGGTGGGTGTCCCGAAATACTGGGGGACCATCAGGCATGGCATGACCTGACGAAAGAGCCCGACGCCGGGCATGGCGGCGGTTATTGCGAGGAACACGAACACGACGAGGATCTCGCCGCGCGAGAGCGTGAGCTTCCGGCAGAGACGGCCGATGGCCACGAGACGACCGTTGCGCTCGCAGGCGGCGGCGAGCTTCATGAGGATCCCGCCCGCGCCGACCAGAAGCAATGCGCCGAGTATCGAGGCGATGGGAGGCGTGCTCTCCGAGACCTGGCACGTCAGCGTCACCAACTCGGTCTGGCGCGACCACGCGCCGACCAACAGGGCGAGCACGACCGCCACGAGC
The DNA here is from genome assembly GCA_964555935.1 of uncultured Armatimonadia bacterium. Taxonomy (GTDB): domain Bacteria; phylum Armatimonadota; class Zipacnadia; order Zipacnadales; family VGFC01; genus CAZKUN01. The sequence continues at coordinate 32,799 of CAZKUN010000049.1, forward strand.
AGCGCTCGGACGGTGGCGAGGGCGAGGGAGGGACGCTCGGATTCGGCGATCTCGGGCGCCTCGGTACGGGAGGCGACATCGTGACTCATGGGCGGGTGATTCCGGGCGAGGGTAGGGATGGCCTTCTTGGGAGGACCGGTGGGCACTGAGTCGACGGGGCGGGAGCCCCGTCGCTACGCGGAGGCGGCTGATGGTTGGGAGAGCATGGGCAAGGATGCTCAGAAACTGGCGAGGACGAGGCTGTTCCCGACGACCGCGCTCAGGACCAGGACCGAGTAGACTGCGGCAGCAATCGCGTATCTTGTGATATTCATGGTTGCCTCCTAATAGCTTCCTGCCCCGGACGCGCGACGGCGAAGTAGCCGCTGTGAAACGGACCTGCAAACTCTCGCGAGATGCGAGCCCCACGGAGGATGGGCGGGGCGGGAAGGCAAACTGACACAGTGATGCTCGAATGAGCCTTTGGGAGGACGATGACTGATGACACGACTACTGGCGACTGCTCTGATTGGCGGTCTATTGATGGCGGGTGGGGCGGGGATTGCGCAACCAGCAGACGGGTTGATCGGGCATTGGGGCTTCGACGAGGGGCGGGGTGACCTGACGGGCGACAGCTCTGGTGAGGCGAATGATGCCGACGTCTGGGGCGCGGAGTGGGTGAAGGGCGATTTCGGCACGGCTCTGCACTTCACGGGCTCGGACTCGTACGTGTCGGTGCCGAGCGCGGAGGGCTTGGATGGCTCGGATGAACTGAGCGTGGAGGCGTGGGTGATGTGGGAGGGCGTGGGACGGTATCCGAACATCATCAGCGGCGGACGGTGGAGCCCGGGCGGGTTCCTGGTGTTCGTGGTCGACGACACGTGCGCTTTCCGGATGGGGAATCCCGAGCGAGGCGCGTCGGATCCGCGGGGAGGTTGGTCTGAGATATCCGCGCCGCTCGTGAACAAGATCGAACTGGGCCGGTGGTACCATCTGGCTGCCACGTTCAGCCGGCCGACCATCACGACGTACGTGGATGGCAAGCAAGTCGGCTCGGCCCAGTGGGACTACCCCGTCGGCTTCGCCGGCGAGCTGTTGTTTGGGAAATGGGGGGGAGGGGAGTCTCACGAGGGCCTGATCGATGAGGTGAGGATCCACAATCGCGCTTTGACCGCGGATGAGGTCGAGGGCGCGTGCCTGGCGGAGATGCCACGGCGGGAAAGCCCGGTGGCGTATGAGGTGATTCCGGTGACGGATCAGCGCGGCCCGGTGGTAGCGACGGTGGAGACGGAGTTCGTCAGGCTGGAGATCGATGACAGGGCGCGATGCGTGGCGCTGATCGACAAGCGGGACGGAGTGGACAGACTGGGGAGGCCCGTGCCGCTGGCATCGCTGCGCGCGGGCGGGAAGACGCTTAGGCGGACGAAATGCACGGCCGACGGGAACGATTTGCGCGTGGAGTTTGGGAACTCGCAGGCGGAGGTGGTGATCCGGCTCGTGCCGATGGATCGGTACGTTGTGTTCGAGGTGGTGTCTGTGGAGGGTGAGGAGCTGGAGGAGCTGACATTCCTGACGCTGCAGCCGGAATCGGCCAAGTTCCATAACACGATGTCGGGGTTTGCCGGTGACGACGACTTCGGCACGTGCGTTCGGGCGCTGAATCTGCAGACGAACGTGACCGTGCGGGGCAATCCGCTGGTGATTCGGGCGATGGCGTATGAGCAGCACGGATTCGCGGGAGCGAAGGCGGCGCTCGTTGCGGGGCCCACGGATGGGCTGATCGGCGCGCTTCAGGAAATGGTGAACGAGCAGGGCACGCCAGTGTCTGACCGGGGCGGCCCGTGGGCGATGGAATCGGAGGCGACCCGGGGATCCTACCTCTTCTCATACGTCTCGGAGGACAACGTGGAGGCGTGGATCGACCTGGCGAAACGAGGCGGATTCACGACCATCCATTTCAGCGGATGGTCGCAGACGCTGGGGCATTACGAGCCTCGGGCGAGCGTGTTCCCGAATGGTCTGGCGGGCATGAAGGAGGCGGTCCGGAAGATCCACGCGGCGGGGCTGAAGGCGGGGATGCACACGCTGACGGGCTGCATCGCAACGAATGACTCGTGGGTGACGCCGGTGCCACACCCCGACCTCGCTCCGGATGCGAACTACACGCTGGCGGAGGCCATGGACGCGGAGTCGAAGACGATTCTCACCGAGGAGCAGCCGGGGCGGCATGATGTTATATGGAGCTACTCGGGCGGGGGGAACGTGATCCGGATAGGCGATGAGTTGATCCACTACGCGGCGATATCCGACCAGGAGCCGTTCGGCTTCACGGACTGCACCCGCGGGGCGTTTGGGACGACCGTCAGCGCGCACGAGGCGGGGGCGGCGGCGGATCACCTGAGGCAGCGCTACCTCGCGTTCTACCCCGAGGATGGATCGGAGTTGCTGGGTGAGGTCGCGGACGCCATCGCTAAGGTCTACAACGAGTGCGAGATGGACCAGATCTACATGGATGGTGCGGAGGGGATGGGGACGTGGCATGGGGTGCAGACGATGCGGAACGCGATCTATGAGCGACTGGAGCGCCCGGCGATCGTGGAGGCGAGCGAGTGGGGCCACTGGAGCTGGTACTATCACTCGCGCGTGGGGGCATGGGATCACCCGAAGTGGGGGCTGAAGCAGTTCGCCGACATGCACTGCGGCGACATCCCGACATACCGCCAGGGCGGCCTCGTTCAGGCGCAGCTTGGGTGGTGGGTCATCAACGGTCCGAGCGGATTCAGCCCGGCTGAGAAACCGGATGAGATCGAGTATTTCGCGGCAAAGGTCCTGGCGAACGACGTGCCCATGTCGATCCAAGGCATCGGCGCCGTCGGTCGACCCGCCAACGCGCGGATGAGCGAATACTTGACGACGGTTGGTCAGTACGAGCGGCTGCGGCTGGCGAGGTATTTCTCACCGGAGATGCTGGACACGGTCCGCGAGCCGGGAGATGACTTCCGGTTGCGGCAGGCCGACGACGGCGAATGGGAGTTCGTGCCGACCGAGTACCTCGAGCACAAGGTGACGGATCGCGCGGACGGCTCGGATGCGTGGACTGTTAGCAATTCGCACGCCGAGCAACCGGCGAAGGTGAGGATTGAGGCGCTTTGGTCGGCCCAGGATTACGATAGCGATGGCGCGATCGTGATGAGTGAATTCGAGAGTGTGGATGAGCTGCCGGTCCGCGCCAATGCGGGCGGCGTGACGCAATCGATTGAGCGCGTGACAGATGACGTGAAGGCAGGAGGCGCGAGCCTAAAGTTCAGCGCGACCAACGCGAACGGCGAGCGTCGGGGCGCGTGGGCGAAGGCGGGGCGGAAGTTCCTGCCGCACATCAACTTGGGCCAGCGAGACGCCATGGGCGTGTGGATCAAAGGCGACGGGAAGGGCGAGTTGCTCAACATCCAGCTGAGCTGCCCACGCGAGTACTCGCACGCATACGCCGAGCACTACGTGACGATTGACTTCGAGGGCTGGCGATACGTCGAGCTGCTCCTGCGCGAGCGGAGCGCGGCCGAGTATCGCGACCACGTCTGGCCGTATTTCAGCCAGCATGGGATCTTCCGGAATCGGCTGATTACCGACCACGTGAGCGAGATGACGCTGTATCTGAACGACCTTCCGGCGAATGACACGGCGACGATTCTCCTGAGCCCGATCAAGGCTGTGCGGACCCAGCGCGTGGTTCTCGATAAGCCGACGCTGACAGTGAATGGCGAAGCGCTGACGATCCCGACAAGGCTCGGGAGCGGCTCATACATCGAGCTAACCGACTCCGGCGATTGCCGCGTGTATGACGAGCGGTGCGAGCTGGTCGAGCGGGTCGAGATCGAGGATGACCTGCCAAGCCTGAGGGCCGGTGACAATGAGATCGCCTTCACGTGTGAGGGGCCTGACGGCTTGCCGGCTCGCGCGGCCGTGACGGTGGTCGCCGAGGGGCCCGCGCTTCGAGGCAAGGCGCCGGATGGACAGATCGACTGGTCACACATGGCGGAGGAGCTTGACCTGCCGCGGAAGATCTGGGCGCTGGATGGGGCGCAGAACGAGTGGGACATCATCAGTCGGAGCAATGGCGCGCAACTCGGGCTGGAACTGAAGGTGGATGCGGTTGGCTCGAGGGGGGATGCGTATGAGGACGCGGGCGCGCTCGCGGTCGAGAGCTTCGATGATGTGGGGTTCTTCGCCGACTCGGCGGAGAATGAGTTCGCGAAGTACGTCCACGACGCGGAGCAGAGCGGGATCTCCAACAAGCCGGGCGTGACTCAGAGCATGACCGCGAGCACGGACGTGGTGAAGGTGGGCAGATCAAGCGCGCTATACAGCGCGACCAGCACCCGCGAGGATGGCGGGGGCTGGTCGGCGCGAGGGCGGCGATTCGCGGAACTGATGGATCTGTCCGGTTACCAGGGCCTGGGGTGCTGGCTGCACGGCGACGGGAAGGGCGAGTCGCTGAAGCTGCAGTTTCGCGACGACGAGGGCGCGTGGCACGACATGGTGACGCGGGTGAACTTCACCGGGTGGAAGTACGTGGAGTTCGACATCGCCAACGCGAAGCTCGATCTGAGCAAGATCGAGTACCTCATCATCTACTTCAACGGAATCCCGGGGGGCCAGACGGTGACGTGTCACGTCGACGACGTGCGCGCGCTGCCGGCGCTGGAGGGCGTGAAGCGTCCAGCGCTGACCATCGGCGGGCGCGAGATCGTCTTCCCGGTGGAGATGGCGGCCGGCGACCGGTTGGTGCTCGATGGGGCGGGCAACTGCGCGCTGCACCGGGGCCGGGGGAGCGAGACGGTTGTGCCGGAGGGCAAGTGGCCGAAGCTGAAGGCCGGGCCGAATGCCGTCAAGTTCGCGCTGGATCCTACCTCGGCGGAGCGGTATCAGGTGACCGTATCGCTGGCGAAGACATACGGAGGCAGGCGATGAGACTCTGTCGCTTCATCTCGCTGACGGGACTGACGGTGGCGGCGTCGATGGCGTCGACGCAAGACGAGTTCAAGCTGGAGGCGTTGACGGACTTCGTCGACGATGCGCTGGGGCTGACCTTCACCGAGAAGCATGTCGACTCGATGATGGCGGCGCTGTCGGAGATGGGCGTCACGAGAGTGAGCTGGGCGTATTACGCGGACGGTCGCGGAGGCATGCTGACGCCCGCGGGTCTGGATGATCGGTGGGCGAATCTGGCGCGGACGTATGAGGGCCTGGGGAATCCGCTGAAGGTCGCGGCCGACGCAGCGCACAGGCATGGGATGGAGCTTTACGCGTACTACAAGCCATACGAGACGGGGCCTGCAATTCCGTTGCCCAAGGGATCGCCGGAGGCGAAAGAGTTCGGGCTGGTGCCCGAACGCGGGGGGATGCTGTGCTGGATGGATCCGTTCGTGGCGGAGAATCCGGACCTGCGCGTTCGGCACAAGCCGGATCGGGCCATTGAGGATCTGTCCGGCGCGGCGATCTGTGGGCTGAGACTGACGAAGAAGGACGCCTCGCCGACGCGGATCACAGCGGAGCACCTGCAGATCTGGACGAGCGATTCGAACTACCAGTACAAGCAGCTTGATGTTGAGTTTGAGCTGGCTGATGAGGTGGTGCGGTCGCCGAAGACCGTGCGGGAGATCGGCGGCGCGGTGGTTACGCGCAGGGGCGATCTCGTGCGGACGCTGACGCTGACGGGACTGAACCTCACGGCTCCGTATGTCCTCGTCACCACGGATTTCACCGAAGGGCCGGCGGACTTTGAGAACGCCGGTTCGGCGGTGCTGACGGCGCTCGACGCGGAGGGCGATGAGATCCCCGGCGTGCTCTTCTCGGGCGCGATGATCTACCTGAGGGATCGGATCAACTTCCGCAACCATGGGCTCGTGTTCGATTGTGGGTATGGCACGTCGATGGCGCGGCTGGATGAATCGAACGCGAGCGGGAACCGAGGGTGTGTCGCGTTCGCGCGGGGGCACAACGAGTACCTGCCGGGCGTGCTGTGCGAGACGGAGCCCGAAGTGCGGGACTTCTGGATGGCGTGCATCGAGGAGATGATCGAGGCGGGCGTTGACGGCGTGGACATCCGCGTCGAGAACCATGGCACGCACACGGAGCATGCGGACGAGTATGGATTCAACGAGGTGATCCTGGAGGAGGCGCGCCGACGAGGCCAAGCCGACATCGCGACGATCTCGGCGGTGCGCGGCGACGCGTACACCGACTTCCTGCGCCGAGCGAAGTCGCGGCTCGCCGAGAACGGCAAGCGGATGCGCATCAACCTGAACATCGACTGGTTCCGGCCCGATCCGCCGCACAATCGCAAGCTGGCGTACCCAGCGAATATGGATTTCAACTGGCGTCAGTGGGTGGACGAGGGTCTGATGGACGAGGGCATCCTGAGGATGTTCGCGCTACCGTTCGACTCGATCTTCAACGACGCGATTGCGGGCGAGATGATCGAGCGCTGCGAGGCGAACGGCATCCCGCTAACCGTGAACCGGTACATCCACCCGACGGGTGCGGATGAGTTCAGCCGGGCGCGGGCGGATGGGCGGTTCTCTGGGTTCATCCTGTATGAGACGGCGAGTTACTTGAGATATGATGCCGAGGGCAACTGCTCGGTGTCTCACGATGTGGCGAAGGAGATCGCGCGAAGGATGGCGGGAGGGGAATAGGAGCGCCCGCATCGGACCGGCATTGCAGTCATCAGGAGACAGAGAATTTGGGAGAATCAACAGGACACGCGACGAGCGACGCCATTCCCTTCGAGGTGTTTGCCGGCTTTGAGCGGATCGAGAAGGGCAACCCGATCATCGCCTGCGAGCCGCCGGAATGGGCGGCCGCCACCCACGCGATCGTCGTGGACGACACGGTTCACTACCTGTGGTCGAAACGGCGGGAAGACAACCACTGGACGCTGATGCACAGCACGGCTCCGGTGAGCGATCCCTCGGCGGTCGAGCACGACTCGAGGAACCCCGTCCTACTGCCTTCGGAGGATGGCTTCGACGACTGGGCGGTCGAGTACCCGTTCCCGTTCCTGAACCCCGCCGACGGTCGGTTCTATGTCTACTACCTCGGGAAGCGGCAGAAGCCTCCCAAGCAGACGGGATTGCTGGTGGGCGACGGGGACTTCGGCGAATGGACGCGCGTGCAAGACACGCCCGTGATTCCCGCGGATGCCGAGTACGATCGGGACGGTTCCTCGCACCCGACGGCTGCCGTCGATGGCGAGACGATCCACATCATTTACACGGGCGGCGCGGTGATGTCGGGGAACCTGACTCTCTGTCACGCAACCGCGCCGACGAGCGATCCCGCCGCCGTGACGAGGAACCCCCACAATCCCGTCTTCACGGGCACCGGCGAAGCGTGGGATAGCCGAGGCGTGCGAGAGACGGAGCTGTTCAGGGGGCCGGAGTACTTCCATATCTTCTACGGCGGGTCTGACGGCGATGTCTGGCGCATCGGGCACGTGCGGACGCGCGACTTCCGCACCTTCGAACCCAATCCACACAATCCCATCTTCACGCCCTCTCCGGATCCGCACGCCTGGGACTGCGACGGGATACTGACGCCCCAAGTGATCCGGATCGGCGGCATCTACTACATGGTTTATGCAGGCATGAGAGGCAACGAATGGCAGACGGGCCTCGCCGTAGCGGGGGCTAGTCGATGAGACACCGACCAGTCGGCGCATTGCTTGGGTGCGCCATCGCGTGCGCGTCAGCAGCGGCGCAGCCCGGCAAGATCAGCGTGCCGATTGCCGTCGAGGCGGTGGCGGTCTCCGAGGCGCCCGAGGGGGCCTCAGATAGCAATTGGGTTGTCGGGAACATCGTCGACGGCACGTGGGCGTCGCCGCCGTACTACCCCGATCTGCAGTGGATGGCCAGGCATATCGGCCAGCCCGGGTTCGACATCTGGTGCCGGCTCGAACTGGGCGAGGAGAGGACGGTCCACGAGGTCGATCTCCAGAACACGGGGTTCGGTGCTTTCGTCCACCTCAAGGACATCCGGCTCGTGTTCTCGGATGGGACCACTCGCGACATCGTGATGGCCCAAGACGACGAGCGGCAGACCTTCGCATTCGATCCCACGCCGACGGAGTGGGTCGAGATCCACCTTCTTAGCCACTATGGAGACGGCGCGGGAATCAATGAGAACAGCGGAGGCTTCGCCGAGGTCGCCCTGTTCGAGACTCGAGCCGCGCCTGGGCTTGGCAGGCACGATCTCGATGGCGACGGGCGCAGTTACTTGCTGGTCTGCCTTTGGCAGGACCACGTGGCCGCCTTCATCGCCGATGACGGCTCCCTGCCTTGGACGGATGACTGGGACCGCGACTGGGACGCGTATCTCGACCAGGCCCACAACGTCGGAGAGAACCCGCCCGTGACGTGGAACCCCATGCGCGGCGCGTGGGGCTCGTATACCTTGCTCGTGGACCGCGAGGATGACGGCGACTTCGATGGGGACGAGGACTACTGGTACCAGGTTATCGACCTGGATGGTGATGGCGATCCTGATATCGAGAGGACGGACCGGTACGTCGGATGGGGGGAGTTGGTCAAGTACAACTTCGACCTGGACGATGACAACCGTAGTAACAACCTAGCTTGGTCCGTCCCCGGCTACGGGGATGAGCAAGCGTGCACTACCGAGGGCAACTACGTCTCCGACAGGGCCGGCAACGGGTTCTTCCTCCAGGGCTGGCTCAATATGCGCGGCGAGATCTACTCCGACACGCGCGCGGCGTGGGAGAACCCCATCGCCTGGTACGATCTCGACGATGACGGGTCGACCGAGATGGTCGTCCGCGTGACTGACACGCATGGGCGGTGCGAGGGCACTCTGATGGAGGTCGAGGTCGCGTTCGACCTGGACAACGCCTCCGACATCCAGCGCCAATCGTCCCTCGACCTTCAGGTCTCCTGGCTGGGGCACGAGAGCCGGCCGTATGACTACAGCCACATGGTCGAGGACTTCCCGGCTCTGGGGAGCCTGCCCGCTGCCGATTACCTCTTCGGCCGACGGCTGCCGCTGCGCCGGCAGACTCAGCGGATGTACTTCCCGTACTTCGATGCCTACAAGATCGGCACAGAGCTGCATGGTCTCGGGTGGGATAGCGTCTTCCTGCTCGTCGACGAGGACAACGACGACGTGCGCTGGGAGGAGATGTTCTCTCCGCACGAAGGTTACGGCTACGAGGACCACCTGGGCGATCGGTGGGAATCCGACGACGACTACGATGGCGGCGGCCGGCTCTACGTGGGCAAGTTCGACGGGCGGATCCATCTCTACGAAGCCGAGCGCGCCGAGTGGACCATCGACTGTCGGGCGATGTACAAGGGGAGCATAGATCGGCCCCGCGAGGGCCCGGAGCCGCCCGAGGGGCTGCGCTACTCGGTGGTGCGGTACGCGGATACGGATGACAACGGCTTCATCGACCAGATCACCCATGGCGACGTCGTCTATGGCGACGAGGAGTCCTTCGAGCCGACGCGTGTCGTGAACCTGCTGGACTTCGCGACCGCGGAGGACCCCCACCCGGATGCGTGCGAGCTGTTCGACATCAGGACGGCCGACGCTCTGTCCGGCCGGAAGGTGTCTGATTGGGATGGCACGGAAGTTACGGGGCTGCGGTTGGAGGCCTACGACCGGCTCCGGAGGCTCTTCGAACAGACGGCCGAGCAGCGTTGGCAGGATGCTCTGGCACTGTATGCCGAGGCCAAGGAGGCAGGTCTGCTCAGCGACGAGGATGCGGAGCCGCTGCCTGCCGCCGCGCTCGAGGTCGATCCGCGCGACCACGCGGCGCTCGGCGCCCTCGTTGATGTTCGCCCGGGACGTGGCTATGCCGATCTGACCGAGACTGCTTCCCGCTGGGCGACCTACCAGAACGCCTACTGGCTCGCGGAGAGAGTGTTCGCGGACCTGCTCGACGCCACGCCCGAACGCAGACGCAAATCGCTCGCCCGTCTGTACTATACTGGGGGCCCGCGGGCGTTGGCGGATGAGATCGCGCAAAGCAAGAAAGAGGGCTGATTGATGAGACAGCGATTGATCTTCGTGTTGCTCGCGTGCGCGATCACGTGCGTGTCGGCACCGGCGCAAGGCGGCATTGCCGCCTTCGACACGATGCAACCTTTCGGCGACGGGGTCGATCTAGAAGACCGCGCCGCCTGGAGCCTCATCGATCCGGGGATCGATGAGGGATACTCGTGCGAAGGCGATCTGGTGCTCGAGAACGAGCATTTCACGGCGGTCATGTGGTCGAGCGCGGGAAGGGTCGTTCTCTACTCGCGCGCGGACCCCTCGGCGAAGCGGCTGGAGCTGGTTCCTCTGGAGCTTGGAGCGAGACCGGGGGCGAAACTGTCGTGTCAGATGGCGCGGCTTGCAGCCGATGAGGCAGTCGTGGGCTGTGGGTTCTCGGGCAGCGACCTGCCGGACGGGTGCGATGCCACGTTCTCGTTCACGGGGGGCGAGATCGTCGAGGTCGAATCCGAGGGGAGCATGCGCGGCCTGAGTCTGCAGGCCAGGCTTAGCTACGCGGTAGTGCCGAACGTGATCTCTGATGACCTCATCTATCGTGCGGACGCCTATCCGGAGCTTCGCGCGCTTCATATCCCGTCAGAGAACATGCTGCTCGGGCTCGTCGAAGGACGCGATAGCGCGCTCGTCACCGCGTGGGGACAGGGACAGCAGACCGCGCGACTCACGCTGGAGTCCGAGGATGGCGCCGGTCGCCTCATTGAATCCATCGACATCGCGACGGATGGCCAGCCCGTGTTCGTCGCCCTGCTCGAGGCTCCGGGGATCTGGCACGCCGAGGAGTTCACGCCGTCGTACCTGGAGCGAGACACAGCCAGCGAGTGGCAGAAGCCGTTCGGGGGCAAGTGGCTGACGCAGTTGGTCGAGGATCGGGTCGCGACGACATACACCTTCGGCACGGCTGCGGAGCATGCCACGAAGAACCCCTGGCGAGCGGGGATTGGCAACTACCGGTATCCCGTGTGGTTCGACGAGGACACGGCTGTCTACCGGATGGGCAAGAAGATGCCGCCCGTCGGCGTGTCGGTGGT
>CAZKUN010000050.1:0-2205 GCA_964555935.1 uncultured Armatimonadia bacterium
CTGGATCGGCCGCAAGACCGCACTCGTTGACAGCCAGTCGGTGGCCCTCGACGTGCCGCCGATGATCCTCGCCGGTGGGAAGACATACGTCCCCGTCCGATTCGTCTCTCAGGCGCTTGGGGCGGGCGTCGCCTACGATGCATCGACCAGATCGGTCAACATCACCACCGGTTCCATGCCGCCGATCACGGGCTCCACGCAGAATCCATACGTCCCGCCGCCGCCCGCGCAGGGCACGACGCAAGTCAGCGTCTGCCGCGAGACGGGCCTCCGCGCGACGGGCCTCTGCCCGAACACCCTCACGCGACCCTTCGCGCCGCGATCCGTGCCGGGGCCATGCACCACGCACGCCCAAGGACCGAAACTCATCGTGCTCACGCCCTCTGACGGAGCCAAGGTCCCCGAACGCTTCGAGATCAGCGGCACATGCGTCCCGGGCCGTAAGGTCCGCGTCACGGTCCTTGCCGATGCCACGCTGAAGGCCACTGGCCAGAACGCCACGTCGCCCATTCTCCAGGACGCCGAGGCGCCGGTCGGCAATGACGGTAGGTGGAGCATCGAGGCCAACGCGCGAGCCGTCCGTCGTGATAAGCGCGTTGATGTCAAGGAATTCAAGATCACCGTCTATATGCGCAAGAACCGCCAGGTCGCTGAGCAGATCGACCTGGTGGTCAAGCCGTAGCGTGACCGTCACGATCATTCACGCCGCGAGCATGGGTTTCTTCCGTGTTCGCGGCCGTCACTCCACCCTCCTCAACCTCACCGACATCAAGTCCATGGCCGCCTCGCCCGGTATCTCCGTCGCCTTGACGGCCAACTCCTGTCGCCCCGGCTTGAGCCCTACCTCGCCAACCGTGAGCGGCGCCCACTCATACTCGTAGACCTCGCCACGCTCAACGCGATCCGGGCTCGGGACTGGCTCCGGATCGAACGCCTCCGAGACGGTCGCCGCAACAGTCTCCTCGCCGATTTCCACCTGCACCGTGGAGCCCACATCGCTCTCCGGGCAGTGGTACATCAGCGTGATCTCGTACGTGCCCTCGCGCACCACATCGATGTCCCACCAGGCGTAGTCATTGGGCGATTCCATCCCCGTGATCCAGTCATTTGCCCAGCCCTTCTTGCCCCTGAAGTGGACATCGCCCGCGAAGAACGCCTCCGGCGCCTGTAGCTCAACCTCCGCCCGCTCCGGGTGCCCAACAGGTACGGGGATCCGATCGAAGCCAGCCGCTGTCGCGTCCGCGAACCACGCGTCGTACTCCCGGCTCAGTTGCTGAACGACCTCCGGATGATCCGCCGCGATGTCGCTCTGCTCTCCCGGGTCGGTATCCATGTCGAACAGCTGCCACCCCTGCTTGCCTTCGTTCGCCATGCGGTACTGCTGCGTGCGGATCGATCCTGGCGCCGGGAAGACCTGCCCGTTGCGCGATTGGTGCGTGAAGAGCGATCGATCCGCCCACGTCTCGCCATCCCCAAGCAACAGTGGCGCAACGCTCGCGCCAGTCATCGGCGGGCCGTCCGGCGCAGTCACCTCGCAAAGCTCCATCAGCGTAGGCATCACGTCTACGTGCCCGGCAATGCGATCCACCGTCTTGCCTGACGGGATGTGTCCCGGCCAGCGCATGAAGAACGGCACTCGAACGCCGCCCTCATGGACGCTGCCCTTGCGCCCCCGCATGCCGCCGTTGTAGCGCGCCGTGTTGGGTCCGTTGTCGGTCAGGAAGATGACGATCGTATCCTCAGCCAGCCCAAGTTCATCGATCCGCGCCAGAACGCGCCCCGCGTTGCGATCGATGTTGTCGCACATGCCGTAGACGCTCGCCAGCAATGCATCACAGTCTCGGTCCGTGTACTTGTCGAGGTACTCGCCCGGCACCTGAAACGGTCCATGCGGCGCGTTGTACGGCACGTAGCAGAAGAACGGCTCGTTCCGATGCTCATCAATGAACCCGATCGCCGCATCCGTCAGCACGTCGCTGATGTAGCCCTTGCTCCGGAATACCTCGCCGTTATCCTCCAGCAGCGTGTCGAAGTAGTTGTTCCAATGCCCGGCGCAGAAGCCCACGAATTCATCGAAGCCTTGCCCGTTAGGGTGCATCGGATAGTGCGCGCCATTGTGCCACTTGCCAAAGCAACCCGTGGCATAGCCCGCTGCCCCGAGCGCCTCCGCAATCGTCAGTTCCTCGGCCCGCATCGTCTCCCGGC
>CAZKUN010000050.1:2215-43815 GCA_964555935.1 uncultured Armatimonadia bacterium
CGGCCGCCCGTCACCCAGGACGTACCCGTGCGCAGGTGGTCGCGCCCCGTCAGGAGGGCCGCCCGCGTCGGCGCGCAGACCGGCGACACGCTGAACCTGTCGAATCGAGTGCCCTCCGCGGCGAGCCGGTCGAGCACCGGCGTGTCGATGACGTCGTTGCCGTGGGACGTAACGTCTCCCCAGCCCATGTCATCCGTCATCATGAGCACCACGTTCGGCTTGCGTCGAGCCTGCGCTCGCGTGACTCCGGATGCCGCCGCCGCAGTGGCTAGTGCTGTGGTCTGCATGAACTGTCTCCGTTCCATGACACTCTCCGCTATCGCGATTCCTTCAACGCCACCAGCCGCTCCAGCATCGCCCGCGCCCATCGCTCAAGCAGCGCCGCGTATTCCGTCGCCACCTCCGGCTTGTCGCTGGTGATGGTCTGCCAGTTCCTCACCGCCAGCACCACCTCGCGGTCTGTCTCGTCCTCCAGCGCGTCCAGCATCGCCAGCTTGCTGTCGTAGCGAATCCCGGTTGTGAGATGCATCCACGATTGCATCGCGTAGCAGGCCTCTTTGAACGGGTAAGCGAGCTGTCGCATCCGCCCTGTCATGTCGTGAGGATGCAGCAGGTAGTGTCGGGCCATGTGCAAGTTGTCCGACGCTTTCAGGCGCACGTCGGTGATGAAGTCCCCATCTGTCGGCGGCTCAACCAGGTCCGCCAGGTCGCCGTGCAGGATCTTGCAGCCGAACCAGCACTGGATCTGCTCGTGTCTTGGCCAGACGCTGAGTTCCGGTGTCGACCCAAAGAACGTGCTCACCATGTGCTCGTTGGTCAGCGGCATGGCGTCGATCAGCTTCCGATACGCCAGCAACGTCTCGTCGTCCACGTGATCCACGATGACAAACGCGTCGATGTCACTATCCGGCCGCGCCTCACCCCGCGCCCAGCTCCCATGATGCGCCAGAAAGATCAGCCGCTCGCCGAAGCACTCGAGCAACCTCTGGTGGAACTCCTCAAGCCAGCTATCGACATCCGCCTGCGTCAGCATGCTCTTCTCCCAAGCGCGGTCTTGACGTCGTTCACGTGGCGCAGACATTCCTGCCTGCGGGCGTTCGGCTACTCATCCAAGTACTCACGCCAGCCCTTCCCCTCCGTCAGCCACGCCAGGTTGAAGCGCGCCACGGCCATCCGGTCGTACAGCTTCTCCTCGCCGCGCTCAAACAGCAGGTAGATGCTCCCATCCTTCCCCGCCGAGAGCGACGAATACGCGCTGTGGCCCTCGTTGACCAGCCGCTTCACAGGCCACGTCTGTCCGCCGTCAAAGCTCGCCCACACGGTCATCCGGATGCGGTTGCCGCCGGGATCGTCGGGTGTGGAAAACAACAGCACGTCCTTCCCGCCCGTGGCCTCGAGCGGCATCCTCACGAGCCCCGCGTTGCAGCCGTAACTCGGCTTCGTGCCATACTTGAAGTAGAACGGTTCGCCGACCTCATACAACTCGTTGGAGACCTCCCAATCGGTCCACATGTGCCCGCCGTCGTGGCTCCACGCGATCCGCCGACGGTGATCGACGGACATGTGGCTGCGGGAGTTGTAGTAGATCCGACCGTCCGACAGTTCCGCGAGCGTGCCCTCGCCCGTTCCGCTCTGCACGGGGCCGCTCGTTTGCCAGGTCTTCCCGCCGTCGTCGCTGTAGATCGCCGTGTTGTAGTTGTACGGCCACCACTCCTGGTCGTTGCTGCCGTCGGGCGGCTGGATTCGCGCCGGCATCAACAGGCGACCCTCGTGCTCGCCATGCTGCAGCGTGATGCCCGATTCCGAGCAGTTCGTGCCGACCGGGCAGTTCTCCGGAGCGCCATGACCCACCGCGTTCGGCTTCACGGTTATCTCTTCCCGCGCCCACGTCGCGCCGTGATCGCCACTCCGCCAAAGGTAGCCCTTACCCGCCCGCACGATCATCACGTCGCCCGTCGTCTCGTCGACGATGGCGCCGCCCCCGGCGTCGCTGCCGATCTCTGCCGCCTCGGTCCACGTCTTCCCGCCATCCTGGCTTCGCCGGACCACTCGTCCTGACTTCGCGAAGGCCAGGACAGTGCCGTCCGCCGCGACTACGATCTTCGGGATGCGCGCATCCTCATACAGATCCTGCACCTCGAAACTCGCTGTCTCCTGCGCTCCAGCCGCGCACGCCAGCCCCAACGCAGCCAACCCCATCGACGCCATGAGCAACTCTCCGGCCGTTCCGGTCATCACTGGTTTGCCCCCATACTGTCGCGTATTGGCTCCGGCACTTGGCGTTCGTTTCGCGTCGCGACGCTTGCGACCTGCGGCGGGCGCTGTTCTTCGTCCTGAAGCTGACGAGGAGGCGTCCGGCCTGCCAGCGAACTCCCCCGCGCAGTCTCCAGTCATTGGTGAGCCCAGGAGGGTAGCATGCGCGTGTTGATGACAGGCGCGGGAGGCACGATCGGCTCGGGCATTCGCCCGTTGCTGCGCGATCGGTTTGAGTTTCGCGCCGTGGATGTAAAGCCCATAGACGATTGCTCCGACAGTCACGTTGCCGACATCACGGACCTCGCCCAGGTCCGACCCCTCATGGATGGCGTCGACGCCGTCATGCACATGGCCATCGCCTCGGGACGTGACTTCCGGAAACGCCGCGACGAGTTTCGCGAAGCCGAACTCGATGTCAACGTGAAGGGCACGTACAACGTCCTCGAGGCCGCCCGCCGAGCCGGCGTGACCAAGGTCGTCATCGCCAGCAGCGTCACTGCCACCTTCGGCTACCCGAGCGGGCGCTATGTCACCGCGGGGGATCCTCCCTGCGTCAATTCTCTTTACGCCGCCACCAAGTACTTCGCTGAAGTCCTCGGCGAGATGTACTCCCGCATGCACGGGATGTCGGTCATCTGCTGGCGCATCGGCCTACCGACCGATACTACGGACGTGGATGTTATGCACCGGTTCAACGGCCGCCACGAGCGGGTGATGCTGGTGAGCTTCACCGACCTTGCCAACGGTTTCGCCTTGGCCGCGGAAGCTGATGGTGTCCCGTTCGGCGTCTTCCCGCTGCTCTCGGACAACCCCGAGGCCCAGATGGACGTCACGCATCCCCGCTTCGTCCTGGGCTATCAGCCGGTCCATCGTTTCACGGACGGGCGCGTCGAGACCCTCCGCGACTGGCCATGACGGGCCGGTCTGGCAGGGCTCTCCCGCCGTGAGACGAATTTGGTCTCAGGAGGCCACATTGACACTCGTCACCTGCGTATTCAGGACGGCGGCTCTGTTCCTCGTCGCCGTGCTCGTCCTTCTGATGGGCTGCAAAGCCCCGGAATCGGCTGCACCCGGCGGCGGCCTCGACACTCAGCCGCCAGATGCCACGCCGGCCTCCGACGCTTCCCTCGCCGACGGCAACTGGCCGCGCTTCCGCGGGCCTCGCGGCGATGGCGGCTCGGCGTCCGTGGACATCCTGTCCTCCTGGGAGGCCGCTTCTGGCGAGGGCATCCTTTGGACGGCAGCCATCCCGCTGCCTGGCACTGGGTCGCCCGTGGTCTGGGAGAACCGCATCTTCTGCACGGGGGCGACCGCAGACGCCCAGCAGGTCTACTGCCTCGACGCCACGACCGGCGACTTGCTCTGGACGGGCGACGCCCCAGCCGGTTCTCCGATGCCGGAGGTCATGGAGATGACGGGCTTCGCCGCGCCCACGCCGGTCACCGATGGACGTCATGTCTGCGCCTTGTTCGCCAACGGCATGCTCGTCTGTCTCGATGTGGATGGCAACGAGGTGTGGCACAAGGATCTAGGTGTCCCCGAGAACCCTTACGGTCTCGCCAGTTCGCCCATCACGCATGGCGATCTCGTCATCGTGCAGTATGACCACGGCTACGATGACGATGATCTGTCGTTCCTGCTTGCGCTCCACGTCGACTCCGGCGATGTCGCATGGCAGGTCAGCCGTGATACCGCTGCATCGTGGGCGACACCTCTCCTCATTCGCGCTGACGGTCGCGACGAGCTGATCACCTGCGCCAAGCCCTGGGTGATCGCGAATGACCCGGTCTCGGGCGATGAGCTGTGGCGCGTTGACTGCATAGACGGCGAGTTAGGGCCGTCGCCGACCTTCGCGGGAGGACTGGTGCTAATCGCGGGCGAGGGCACGCCGCTCACGGCTATCCGCCCGGGTGGGAGCGGCGATGTAACGGTGAGTCACGTCGCGTGGCAATTCGATGATGGCATCCCGGATATCTGCAGCCCGGCAAGCGACGGCGAACTGGTCTTCACGCTCATGACGTATGGTCTGCTGACATGCCTTCAGGTGGCCGACGGGGAACTGATCTGGCAGGAACAGCTTGATGGCTCGTTCCTCGCTTCGCCCGCCACCGTCGGCGACAAGCTCTACGTTACGACCGAGGAGGGGGAGACCCTTATCCTGTCGGCGGGTCGGGAGTTTGCTGAGTTGGGGCGTTCGTCGTTGGGTGAGCCTGTCAGCGCGTCACCCGCTTTCGCCGAGGGCCGCATCTACATGCGCGGCGCGTCCCACGTCTATTGCATTGGTGAGTAGCTGTTCCGGACCACTTGCACCAATGCCTGTACTTGGCTACCCTATGACTGCATGCCTGCCCGCGACGCTGCGGACTCCGCCGACAATCCAGCCCACAATGCCTAGGGGTGATGCGCCGTGGACAATGGCAGGGCCCGCTCAATCCTCTCCTACGCAACTTACCTCGCCGTTCTCATCGCAGGCATCTTCTGGTCTATGACCGACGACTTTCTTGATGCCCCGCAACTTGATCGGCTCCCCGATCCGTACGTTGACCCATCCTCGTTCAGAATGCTGATGGGAATCGCGATCGCCTACGTACTCCTAAGAGCCTACCTCGCCCTTTGCCGGGGCTTCAGCAGGTGGCGGAACGTCCGGCTCGCAATCGATCTCGTTCTCATCACATGCGCCGTCCATCTCTCCGGTCGACTCGACAGCGATGCATCAATGCTCTATTTCTGGCCTCTGGTGACGTCCGCGGTCGAGCGCCGTACCCGCGTCACCCTCGGAGTCGGCATCGCCATAGTCGTGCTGCTCACGCTCGTCGTCGGGCCCGACGCCGCTGAGACGGGGCGATTGACAAAGCTCGGGACGCAACTCCTGACGGCCATCGTAGCCACTGTGGTTGCTTATGCGTACTGCCGCGCAGAGGTTGGTCGCGTTGAGGAGCTTGCCCGGCTGCGCGAGCAAGTCGCCCTCAGTGACTACCGATCCAGGCTATCGCAGGAGATGCACGATGGTATCCAGCACTACCTCGTTCGGATTGCCACGCGGCTGCGGATGGCCGACGTCGTGGCCGCAAGCGAGCCGCAGGCCGCGCTGAGGATCGCCTCCAAGCAGGTGCTCACCGTCCAGCAGGCGAGCGACGAATTGCGCTATCTCGTTCAGAAGCTGCGCTCCCCTGATATCGACCAGCGCGGCTTTCTTGGCGCGATGGAGGATCACCTCGCGCTGTTCGGCGGGCGCTCTGGGACGGCCGCCGAGTTCCAGGTCGAGTCCGATCCCGTCCCCTTGAAGCCCGACGTCGAGCAAGCCGCCTTCCGGATCGCTCAGGAGGCTCTCACCAACACCGAGAAATACGCCCAAGCCGAGGCCGTGTCCGTCCGCCTGAGATTCCTCGCCGACTCCTTCGAGTGCATCGTGGCTGATGACGGGGTGGGCTTCGACTCCTCCGCCGCTCCGGGCGAACCCACCGTGGAGGGCGGGTTCGGGCTGCCAAGCATGCAGGAGCGCGCGGCATCCGTCGACGGGAGTGTGGACGTGTCCAGCGCGCCTAACGATGGTACCACCATCACCCTCACCGTGCCCGATCCATACGAGGACGACGCGACATGATCGCGGCGCTGTTGATCGCAGGCACGCTTTCCTGGGCCGCGCCGTTTCAGCATCGCCTCGCCGCGGATGTCGAAGTCGTCCTTCCCGCTCGCGCACATGGGTTGGCCTATTTCCCTGACGAACACATCACGCTGCTCCAACGCGCGCCCGAGATTCGCCTGCTCCTCGTCGCGGGCACATCAACGTACCTGCTCTCCGGTTCTGACATGTTCTCGTTGTCGCCCGTCGCCCAGGTCCTCGCGCCCGGCGAGCCAGGTTCATTTGACAATGGCTACGCCGGCATCTTCGGCGCGTTCCAGCCACCAGAATCTCAGAACGTGTTCGCGCTCTATCATGCTGAGGACCAGGAGCAGATGCCGACGTTTGAGAACGGCGTCCCTGGCTACTTCGCCTCGGTTGGCATGGCGGTCTCGCGCGACGGCGGCCTCACCTTCGGTAAGCTCGGACCTGTCATTACCGGCAGCCTGCCCAAAGCGGCCGATGGGCGTCCCGATCAGGGCGTGGGGGAGGGGTCCTTGCTCGTCGATGCCTCTGGGGAGTACCTCTACTGCTACTACTCCGACCATTCACGCGTTGACCGGCGTGGTGTGCAGATCTGCCTCGCCCGGTGTCTCGCGCGTGACGTCGCCAAACCAGACGCCTGGCGCAAGTACTTCGATGGGGGGTTCTCAGAGCCCGGCGTCGGCGGCCGCGATAGTCCACTCATGTCCGAGCCGCCCGTCACCGGCGATGGCTTCATCCCACACGTGGTCTACGTCGAGGAGGCCCACCGCTACATCATGACCTTCTGCCGCGTCTACTACGCCGATCTCGCCCCGTGGCAGGCCACTGAATCCGGCATCTGGGTGGCCGTCTCGGGCGATGGCATCCACTGGGACGAGCCGGTCCAGCTGCTCCCTGGTATCCCGCTTCCGCGTCCAGGCGAGGAGCTATCGTGGCATCCGTCCTTTGTCATCGATTCTGTCTCTGAGAACCGGATCTCCGGTCATCTCTACTACGCCTACACCGAGTCATGGGGCTGGGCCGAACCTCAGAAGCCCCATTACCTCGTCCGCCGCGCGCTCAGCGTCTCTGTCCCGTAGAGGCGCGATTCATCGCGCTCGCGCTGTCTCCACCAGGTACAACTGCCGCCCTTCGCCGCCATGGGTGGAATCGATGATGGCATAGCTTCCGTCATGCCCGACCCTCGGATGTAGATCGCACCGCCACTCGCCGGCATACTCCTTCGGCTGAGCGAACCTCCCGAGCACCCTCACGCGCTGCGTCGGGATGTGCAGCAGGTATAGTATCTGCTCCCGCGCTTTCCCCGTCGGGTACGTGTCGGTCATCAGCCACTCGTTCCCCGGCAGATAGCTCTGGTGTCCATTCGGCGCTTCCCAGATCGTCTCTTCGTCGCCGCTTCCATCGTCCCTGTAGAGCCGGTACGCTCCCCGGTGTATCAGAATATGCTCGGGGTCACGCCACGTGAAGTGACTCACTCCCGGCTTGTCCGTCACGAGCCTGATGTCCGTCCCATCCGCCGCTGCCGTCAGCATCCGCGTCTGAAAACCCCTGCCCTCGCCTGGCCTCCATCGGTGCAGGAACAGGAAGCGCTCGCCGTTGGGACTCCATTGGATGTGGTTGAAGTAGTGCTTGTCGCCCGGTTTCGGATTCGCGTAGGGGATCTTCGCGATGTCGGCAATCGAGAACAGTTCCGTCCGCTCCCCCGTGTCGAGGTCCAGGAGGTACAGTCCCGAATCATCGGGCGCGAGCACGTCTCGATTCACGTCATCCACGCCGCCATATCCATACCCCGGGCGCATGTGATTGACCCGCGCGAAGTCCACGCCGAGGGCGAGCTTCCCCTCCGGGTGGACGTGGTAGATCGCGTGCGGCAGCGTCCTCACTCGTCGACTCTTCACGCTCAGAACTCGCGTTACGATCCGCCCGTCCTCGCGGTCGTTCCAGAGCGCCTCATCCGGGTGTCCAGGCCGCCATTGCAGCATGCACCCCTGCTGCCAGCACCACGCGCGCGTCTCGCCCAGCTCAATCCATCGGTCGCCATCAGCCAGGTCCACCATGCCAATGCCGATCACATCCTCGGCCGTCGGGCTGCGCCCCTCGAAGTCCACCTCCATGCTCAGCGCATAGCGTCCGCTCGCGTCGACCTGCATCTTGTCGTAGTAGCTGAACCAGTGGTGCTTTGGCCCGCGCGTGATCTGCCGGACCTTCGCCATCGGGCCGCCGTGCCTCGCGACCGCCTCCGTGAAAGTCACGTGTTCCTCCCCCGGCCACTGCGTCAGGCTGCGGTCGCTTGTCCAGCGCTTGATCTCCTTCTCGCTGAGCGCGCGGTGCCATATCTCCGCCCGACTGAACTCCGCGTCGATCTTCATGGCACCCGGCGGTCTCGCCCCCAAGATGGCCGGTGCCTTGCTCGCGTGTAGGGGGCCGGGCACGCCGGATGTAAGCTCGCCGGCGCGCCAACCGTTGACGCGCAGCGCCATCCGCGCGTTCGGTTCGAACGCTCCGACGACCGTGTACGGCACGTCTGCCTTCAGCGTCCGCGTGCCGAACAGTTCCTTCGCGCCCGCGTCGTACTTGCCGCTCTCGCTGATCGAGAGGTACGGTCGCCCTTGGTCCGTGATCCCGATCTCCCACGACCGCCCGCCGTCGGTCGTCTCCCACCGGCTGGCAAGCGGCTTCTTCTCTCGCGGTTCGCTGGTCAGCGTGAACACGACGCCTAGCGTGAACGCGCCATCGGGCCGCCACGCCATGGCATCGAACTCGTCTAACTGAACGGTCTCGCCGTCTGTCCACACGCACTCAGAGGGATACTGCGCCGAGGTCACTGCACCGATCATCACGAGCGCCACAACTGCCGCCGCGCGCATCATCACCGCCCCCATTTGCTGGTACTGTCGTCGATGTTCTTCGCCGTCTTCGCGTCTTCCCGCTTTCGTTTCGCTGTCGTCAGCTCGGCACCAGCACGGAGAACGTGCTCCCCTTGCCAACCTCGCTCTCGACCCAGATCCGGCCGCCATGCGCCTCCGCCACCATCTTGCAGAAGGTGAGCCCAAGTCCCGTCGAGTGCTTGCGGCCCTCTTCTCGGGTCTGAGCCTGCCCGAACTTCTCAAAGATCCGCGCCTGATCCTCGGGCGGGATTCCGGGGCCGTTGTCCGTGACGCTGATCAGCACGCCCTCGTCCGTTGGCGCCACGGAGAGCTTGACCTCTCCGCCCGCCTGCGTGAACTTCAGCGCGTTGCCCAGGAGGTTCACCATGACCCGCCGCAGCAACTCGCCATCGGCTGTCATCGGCGACAGTTCGTCCGCAACCTCCGCCGTGACCACGTGCTCATACTCCGTCGCGAGACCTTGCACCAGCTCGATCGCCGTCTCCGCAGTCTGGCCGAGGTCCACTTCGCCTAGTTCCAGGTCCAGCTCGCCGCTCTCCATCTTGTTGATGTCCAGCAACGTGTTGACCATCTCCAGCAACTGCTCGGAGGACGACAGCGCCATCGGCACGAGCATCTCGGCCATCTCGTCATCGTAATCCGTGTCCACCAGAGTCTGGAGGCTCCCGATCATGCTGGTCAGCGGCGTCCGCAGATCGTGGACGATCATGGCCACGAGGGAGTCGCGAAGCTCCTCTAGCGCGAGCACCTGATCCGCCCGGAGCGTGTCATACGCAGCGCTGGTCACGAGGCCCGCCAGCACCTCGACGAACTGGGCCATCGCCTCCAGGCGCTCCTCGGTCATCACCCTGGCCGACCGCGCGACCATCTCGCCGGTCTCTGGGGGCATCCCCTTCTGCTCCGCGAGTTTCCGAAACGCGTCGACGCTCGGCTCCTTCGTCAGCGTTCGCGGAAAGACCACGTAACCGAGCGTCTGGCCCTCGACCACCACGGGCACGCTTCGATCCCGGAACACCCCGCACCGGTGACAGTACGCCTCACCCTCGACATGTTCATCATGCAGGGCCTTCTCAAGCTCCCGCTCGGGGATATCCCACTTCTCCCTGCGCAGGCATAGCGTCTGCGCTCCCTGAGGCCGCACGAGCGATCCGCAGTACGCCATTGGGCTCGCCAGCTCCGTCAGAGGCACGCCGTCCAGGTCGGTCATCGCCAGAGGCACGCCGGTTATCGCCTCGAAGCAAGACAACAGCCGGTCGCGCGTCTCCGCCGACACGAGATCCGCGAGTTTCAGTTCATCGGACAAAGTGGCGTCCTCCCATACATCCCTAGCTTCGCGGCACAGGCAGCGCCTCGCCGCTTCTTCTCCCCAGCGCTCGGGAGTCCCTGTTTACCTCCCCAAGGTCTCCGCCCATCTTCGACCGAACACTACTCTCATGAACCTCGCGCTCCCTCTTATGGCTCTCGCCTCCATCTGCGTCGCTGACGAAGGCGCGCTCTTCGTCGCCGACGGTTCTCTCTTCTCCGGCCGCGCCGATGGCAGCGTGACGCTCCTCGTCGAGCAGCTCCAGGGGGATGCCTTCACGCAGATCGATTCCGTCTCCGTTGAAGCCGATCTCGACGAGCCTCCAGCCGCTCACGCCCGCTTCCGCGGCGAGCCGGGGCCGTTCTTCGCCTGGCGCCCGGATGCGCTTCCCACGGGCACGATTCGCGTCACCGCAATGTCGGGTGACACGGTCATCGGCCGCGCCGCCCGCGTCCCATTTCGCGACTGGGACGTTTGGGCGCTGTTCATCGGCCCTGTCTTCGGCGAGCCCGGCCATTACGAGTCCTACCCCACCGCCATGGTCGAGGAGAATGGCGCCTGTCGCATGTGGATCGGCGGCTCGTGGGCGGGCGATGCGATCTTCGGCGCGACCGGGATTACGCCTTACGATTGGTCATACATCGAGGGCACTGACATGCGCGGGCCCGATGGCATTCCTCACCATCCTGTTCTCGCACCCACGCGCGCCGCCGGCGATTCGCCGAAGCTCTTCGGCTATGCCCACGGTCGGTACTCCGCCACCGATCCCGACGCAGGCGAGGACGCTCTCCACGCGGCCGACCCCTCCGTCGTCCGCGTCCCGCCCCGCGCCGCCGGCGAGCGCCCGCACTACCTCATGTACTATACGGGCCACGGCGGCGATGATGATCAGGACTCCAACGATGTCTTCTGCGCAATCTCTCGCGACGTGGGAGTGACGTGGGAGAAACTCGGCATCGCAATTCCGCCGCTCAAGCCGCGCAAGGACACCTATGGTTCAGGCCAGTCGAGCGTCGTCTTGCGCGATCACGATGGCAACGGCGACCTCGATCTCGTCCACTTCTTCACTGACACCACGGTCGGCCAGCCGTGTCTCGCGCTCGGCGATCCTTACGCCGACCCGCTCGCCTTCACCCGCGTCACCGAGTCGGGCGCGCTCCAGAACCTCGGCAACTATACCTGGGACATGAAGTGGTCCGATGCGATGGACTCGTACGTCGGGGTCGTCGCGATCAACGGTCCGCCCGGGCGGCTCATCATCGCCTCGTCCGCCGACGGTCTCGATTGGGCGGGAGGCCAGGCCAGCATCCCGCTTGAGTGGATCTGTGATGATCCGGGCCAGCTCTCGTGCAACAACGGCGGCCTCCTCGGAACGCCCGAGGGCCACTTCGTCGCCGATTCGTTGTCGGATGATCAGAGCGCCGCGTGGAGCGTCTTCTACTACGGCGGCGGCGAAGCCATGCAGTGGGACGGCGGCGGCAACTCGTGGGACATCGCCGCCATCGAACTCTCGTGGCGACGCCAGTGACGCGACTGTCCTGGCCCGTGTCGTTCATATCCGCGCAGCGACGGGCCGGGGGCCCGTCGAATGCCGTCCGCCTGGGACTGCTCTAATGAACTACGCCATCGTTGCCCTGCTCCCCATCGCATCCATCACTTCCGCCCAGGAATACGCCCCTAACGGCGGCTTCGAAGAGCCGTTCGTCGATGGCATCGGCGAGGGCTGGGGCGACAACTCATCCTGGGCCAATCTCGATGTCGAGTATTCCCGCGATGACGTTGAGCCTCACGGTGGTGATTCCTGTCAGAAGATAACCCTCACCCGCTTCGGCGATGGGGCCATCCAGACCGTCCTGCGCGATCCTGTGGCGCTTGAGAACGGCGCGATCTATCGCGTGTCAGGCTGGTTTCGGGGCACTGGCGGCCAGGCCGCGCTCCAGCTCCGCTTTGCACCCGCGCCCTACACGGTCTACGTCGAGCAGCACGTCAACCTGGGCGACGAGTGGCAGGAGATCAGCTACGTCTGGACGTCTAGCGTCGACGATCCCGCCGGGCTCCTGATGATCCGTCTCACCGACTCGGGCGTGACATGGGTCGACGATGTCTCAGTCCGCCGGCTTTCCCCGGACGAACTGCTGGAGTTTGCCGATGAGGTCCGGCCCGGCAACTTGCTTCACAATGGGGACTTCGATCTTGGCACGGCCAACTGGCTTGTCAACCACGGAGTCGACTACACGGAAGAGCCCCGCCTGTCCGTTGAGGAGTCCTCCGACGGTCGCGTTGGGACGTTGGTCGTCCCCGCCGGCGTCCACGTCGCCCTATCCACCGACGCCGTGCCCGTCGCCTCAGGGCAACCCCTCCGCTTCTCCTGCGAGGTTCGGGCCGAGCCCGCCGTCTCCGTCCTCGCCAACTGCGCCAGCATCTGGCGCACCGTGGATGTTGGTTCCGAGTGGCAGACGGTCGAGGGCGAATCCACTGCCCCGTTCCAACCCGAGCCCCACGCCTTCGCCCGGTTCACCCTTGCTGGCCCGACGACGCTCTTTCTCGGTCGCGTCGGCCTTCGCCAGACCGATGACGCCGAAGTCGAGATCCCCAAAGCCGCCGCGATCGTCGACCGCCACCCCATGTCGCTCTATCACGTCGGCGAGACCCCGCGTCTTCGCTTGCTCAGCGGACCGGGATCTCAAGGCATGTGGTTCAACTGGGTCGTGCGCGACTTCTGGGGCAATGAGGTGCGCTCCGGGCGCTGGCGTGGATCGCCCAACCGTCTCGAACGCGACGCCGCGCTGGGTCGCCTGGGCTCAGGCTACTACCACGTCACCGTTTCGTGGACCCACAATGAGCAAGACCTCTCAAACGAATCCGCCTTCGCGATATTGCCTCCACCGGAGCGCGCCTCTGATGCAGCCCAATCCCCCTTCGGGGCCCACTTCCCCGTCACCGAGACGGGCATCGGCCTCGCCCGCGCGGTCGGTGTCCGCTGGCTCAGGCTCCATCCGCCCAACCACACCAAGTGGCGCGTCGTCGAGCCCCAGCAGGGGCAGTGGGCGTGGCGCGACAAGGCGATTCGGACGGCTCGCGCCGCGGGACTGAGCCTCATCGGCTCCCTCGACCGTCTGCCCGATTGGGCCTCCACCGCGCCGGAGGATTTTGCCAGCAAGGCCTTCTACACGGGCAAGGGCGCGTGGGTACCGCGCGATTGGGGTGAGTGGGAGAACTACGTTACCGAGACGGTCCGCCGCCACAAGAGCGACATCCACATCTGGGAGATCTGGAACGAGCCGAACCTCGAGTCCTGGCTCTACCCTCGCGAAGGCCAGACGCGGCCGGAAGCGTATGTTGAGATGCTCGGGCACACTTACCCGATCGTCAAGCGCGAGGATCCCGACGCGGTCGTATGGGGCGCGTGTATCGCGGGAGCGGTGAACGAGGGCTCGTCCCAACTTGAGTTCGCTGACAGCATCATCGGCATGGGCGCTTTGGATCTGATGGATGTCTTCAGCTTCCACGAATACATCTCCTACGCCATCGATGAGCGCGGCGACCCAATCGAAACGTGGACGGAGCGCCTGCGCGAGCGCATGAGGGCCGCCGGACGGGAGTTGCCACTCGTCAACAGTGAGGGTGGGTTCTCATCGCCCGGCACGGCACTCTCCTACCGTCCGGGCGGCTCGGGCTACGTGCCCGCCGACAGAATGGCCTCGCTCATCGTCCGCCAGCACGTTTCGCAGTTCGCCGCGGGCGTCGAGCAGTTCTACTTCTACAACTTCTTCATCGACGGCTCGCCGGTGGTGAAAGACTGGGAAGGCTTCCTCGAGGGTGATGGCCAGCCACTGCCAAACGTCCCCGCCTACGCCGTCATGACCTGGCTCCTTGACGGCGCCGAGTATCTGCGCACCGAGCGCCCAAACGTCGACGCCTGGATCCATCACTTCCAGACGCCCTCGGGACCGCTCGCCGTTGCCTGGACGCGATCCGGCACCCGCCGGACCCTCGCCGTCGAGGGCGCCACCGAGGCCTTCGATGTCATGGGCGCGCCGGTCGAAGTCGCCACTGACGAGGCCATCGAGATCACCGAATGGCCGACCTACATTCGCTCGTAGGGCGGGATCCAGTCGTGATGCTTGCGCTACGGGACGGCGGGACTGCGCGGGCCGGCGCGCACGACGCGGTTCATGGCGGGGTATGAGTCTCGGGAGATGAGTTCGCGAGTGCCCTTGCGTTCGCCGCGCATGAAGGTGCGATAGACGGCGACCCTCGCTCCGGGCCGGCCCCGCGTGAGTTGGCGGCGCTCCCCCGCATCGAGGTTGGTGTCGACCCGCACAACCTCGACGGGCTCGACGGTGGCTGTCGGCTCGCACTCGATCGTCGCCATCGGACCGGCGTCGGCCCCGAGCACGCGGAATCCAAGGCTTTCGTCGCCGATGATCGTCTCGATGCGGACGGGCCAGGCGTATGGGTTGCGGATTCGGAGGTCGATGTTGAACTGCGCCACAGCGGCATCGCGACCGGGGGGCACGTACGTGGGCGCCCACGTGTGCCGATGCCGCTCGACCACCTCCAGCCCCGCGACCAACGCTGCGTTGTAGAGCGCGCTCGAGGCCTGGCACACGCCGCCGCCCCAGTCGAGCACGAGTTCGCCGTCGTAACTCACCGGCGCTAGTTCGTACCCCTGATCGGGCGTCCACTGACCGACGGTCTTGTTGAATGAGATCTCTCTTCCCGGCTCGATGCGGACGCCGTCGAGGGCCTTTGCCGCGCGGGCGGCGTTGTCTCGCTGGGCGCGGGTGCGCGTGTGGAGCGACGTGGAGTAGCTGCCCATCTCCCGGTCGTCCGGCGGCATCCCCAGCGCGCATGCGACCGCGCCGATCAGCAGAGCCCCGATTGTGATTTTGAAGAGCCTCATGTTCAGCCTCGTGACGTCTCGGCGGGTGCTAGTCGGTTACTCGGACGACGTTCGCCTTGCCCTCGGATCGGATCTCCGGGTTGTACATGTCGAAGACCTTCGGCGGGAGCGCTGTGAACTCGCCGGGGATCTGTGCCGCGAGTCTGTAGCGCAGGCGGCGGGCACCAGGCACAAGACGCGTGATGGCGAAGGCCATGCGCTCGTCCCGCGCAATCTCCTCGACCCACCAGTTATCCCACTCCCATGTCTCAACGCGGCCTCGCGTCAGCACCTCACACCCCGCCGGCAACATGTCTTCGACGAGGAGGTGGTCGAACTCGCGATCGGCCCGCACGGTCAACGTGACTTCGATGATATCGCCGCTCTCGAAGGTGAGTTCATGCGGCGACGGCGCCACGGCTTCGTCGTCATCACCGCCGCGCTCGACCTTGCGGTAACTGCGCTCCACCATCAGTCCGGGCGCGGATCTGCCGTTTCGCGTCATGTCGGAACTGACATAGCGCTCGCGGGTTGACGTTACGTACAGGTTGCCCGTGCCGCTTCGCTCCACCCAACACTCCCCGGCTTCGGCTCCGACGGGAATGGTAATCACCTGCTCCGGGCGGAAGATGTCCTCCGGCCCGAAGTGGACGACAGCGATTTCGTCGTCGCCGAAGCGCACGGTCACGTCCATGTCCGGAGCGAGTTCGTCCGAGATGAGAGCGTACTCGCTGAGCGCGTAGACGGCGAAGGCGGTGTCGCGCGTTGATGTCCAGTGGTTCGCCTGGCGCTGCTTGATGATCCACTGGACAAGGGGCGCCAAGCGCTCATCGTCGGGCGTGAGTTCACATGCCGCGGACAGCACGGCCGACGCGACTTCCACCTGCGAGCGCCAGCGACCGCGGTTGACTCGGAACTCCCCTTCCGCATCGTACTCGGTCCAGGCGTCGCTGAGAATCTCGCGCGCCTCGGTTGGGCCTCGAGTGTACAGGACCGCCCGGGCCAGCATCGCTCGGCCCCAATCGCTGAGGAAGCCCTGCTCCCGTCCGTCGTCGGCCATCAGCGGCGCTATCACCAACAGCGACGCGTCCTTCCTTCCGCCCCTCGCCAGCACGGCGGCGGCGTAAGCGCGCGTGTCCATCGCGAGCTTCTTCTGCTGCTCTACCTGCTCGGCGAGAGAGCTGAGGCCTCTGCGCAGCGCGCGATCGTTGACATCGAACCCCGCGTCGCGGGCCTCCAGCAAGCCGTAGGTCGCGTAGGCAGTCATCCACACGTCCGGACTGTCGTGGCGCCACCAGCCCCACCCGCCGTCGTAGTTCTGCATGTCATACAGTCGGAGCAAGCCGGAGTCGACCATCTTCGGCAGCTCTTCCTGGAGTTCCGGATTCTCCGCGCCAAGCTGCTCGAGCACGCGCATCACGGCGATGTCCGGTAGGAACGAACTCATCGTCTGCTCGACGCACCCGTAGGGGTACTTGGCAAGATACGGCAAGGCCCCGAGCATCGCTCCGCCGACCGAGGGTGACAGGCGCACCGTCATGCGCTGCGTCCCAGGAATGTCGTTCGCCGACGGCACGTACCCGATCGCGGCGCTTCCCTCGACAGCCCACGACGACTGAACCGAGCGTTCGCGCCCGAGAGGGAAGCATGGCAGCGTCAGCTCCATGGCGTCGCCAAGCTGGCCCGCCTGGGCCTTCACGTGGATGCGAGCGGAGTCGACTGCCGCGACCGATGCGGACCACTCGACGCGCTCGGATCCACCGGCGGGCACGGCCACGGATGCGGCCGCGCTGGACTCGAACCCGAGGCCCTCGCCACTCATCTCGACCTGCGCCGTCACCGGGCCGGAGGTCTCGTTATGCACAACCGCGGCCAATTGCACCGAATCGCCCTGCACGAGAAACCTGGGCGCGACGAGCCGCACCATGAACGGCTTGTTGACAACGCGCTTCTCGACGGCTTGGCCGACATGCGTGTCGAGCGTCACCGCGCGGCACGTGGCGCGCCATGTGGTCAAGTTGTCGGGAATGGTGATGCTGAATGAGGCCTCGCCGTTCGCGTCCGTAACGGTGGACGGGTGCCAATAGGCCGTGTCGCGGAAGTCCTTGCGCGTGCGGATGGACCCAGGGCCCTTGTCGTCGCCCGCGAGGTAGACCTCCGGGAACGAGAACGCCGTGTCTACCTGGATGGCGCGCTTGGGATAGAAGTACTGAAGGATGTTCGTGGCCCGCTCGCGAGCGATCGCGTAGATGGCCTCGTCAACCAAGCCAAGCGAGACCTCGGCCTGAACGGGCTCGCCCGACGGTGAGAGCGCGCGGACGCGGTATTGTGCCGCCTGGCCTGGCTCGTAGGCCGCCTGGTCAGGCACGATCTCGACCTGGAGGGCCTTGCTCTCACGCGAGACGTTCAGCGCCGCGGATCCGCTGAGGAGCTTCTTCTCGTGGACGAAGCTCACGGCCGCGTTGACCGAGGGCATGTGCTCGGGCGCGATATCGATGGAAATGACCGTGGCCTTGTCCTCGAGCCGGACGACGCGATGCTCGAGAATGCCGCCGCTTTCGATGGTCAGGAGCGCGGATATCGGCGCGTGGCGCGTGCGGACGATTACCTCGGCCGTGTCACCCTCGTGGTATAGATCCCGGTCGGCGCGGACGCTGAGGTCCTGGTATGGGTACGAGTATGAGTCTCCGCCCGAGGACATCACCCAGAGGGAAGTGGAGCGGCGGATGACGTTCTTGCTGTCGTCCTTCGCCATCGCGACCAGGCGGTAGTCGCCGCCGCGCGTCGGCGTGACGCTCACTGTGGCGACGCCGTTATCGTCGGTCGTCCAGACGGCCACGTCCTCTTCGATGATCTGCTCTTCGCCGTCCGTCCACTGAGCGACACCGAACTCGATCCGGCCGCGAATGTCCGGTTGGGGGTTGCCATCGTAATCGATCGCCCGGATGGTCGCCGTCACCGGATCGCCCGGCGGGACAGACCAATCATCGAAGGAGACCTCAAGTCGCATGTCGCCCTGAGTTACGAGGGTTGAGCCTGTCTGCGACACGCTTCGTCGGCTATCGTCGACGATCTCAACGTGGATCACGAAGCGCTCATCGTAGTCAAGGGCCTCGGCGTCTTCCGCGTCCTCGTCGCGCGTCGGCACGGCGATAGCGAGCCGGCCGTGCTCGTCGGTGCGTCCATCGCCGCGCGCCAGCACTTCGCCCTCGTCGGTGTCGTAGGCCTCGTAGAGATCGGCGTCCCACTCGTCATAGTGCGGGTGGTACCAGTGCCCAGCGCGGGTCACGTAGTACTCGACGGCCGCATCGGCGACGGGGGCGCCGAAGTAGTACTTCGCCTCGACGACGGCCTCGATCTCCTCGCCACGAGTATAGCGCTCGCGGGCGGGGGTTACGGTGGCCTCGAACTCAGGTTTGCGGTACTCAGCCACGTTGAAGACGTACTCGTAGGTCGCCGCGCCGACCGTCAGGGTGAGCGTGTAAGGGCCCGGAAGGGCGCTGTCAGATAGCTCAAAGCTCCCATTCAGAGAGCCGTAAGCGTTGGTCTCGTACTTCTCCGAATGCACGACGTTCTCGCGCTCATCCACCACGCGCACGCGAATGCTGCGAGGCTCGGGTACGCTGTAGTCCGATCCATCGATCTCGCGCAGGAGCGATTTGAAGTGGACGGCGTGTCCAGGCCGGTAGACAGGCCTGTCGGTGTACGTGTAGACCCGCATGGGGCCCTGCTCGCGATGCCAGTAGGGGTACCACTCCGCGACCGCGAGGGAGCCGTTGTGACGCCCGATGACCTCGTAGGTGTCGGCCTTCTCAACCTCGATGTCCAAGGCGAGCAGGCCGTCGGGCCCAGTCGTCCCCTTGGTGACCGTGTCGCCATCGTGGCGGACCAATGCCGAGACGCCGGGAAGAGCCTCGCCCGTGCGGATGTCGGCGGCGAATATGATGGCCTCATCGCGCGAGGCTTTGACCACGAGACCGAGGTCGGTCACTGTAACGACGTTGAGCCGCCGGAGGTCGTCCGCCGACACCGATACCAGGTACATGCCGGGCTCAAGAGCGCCGAGCGAGACCTGCTCGCGGAAGACTCCTTCGAGATCGCGCGCCGCGACGCTCAGCTCCCAGGACTTGACCTGCTCCAACTCCTTGACGGCTGTCAGCTCGACGTCTTCGAGCTTGCGCCCGTGGGTCGACAGCCCGTTCGGCAGCCAGCCTGACCAACGGCTTATCGCGACATCGGTGTCGACCCGGTGCAGCGAGATCGAGAGTTCTTCAGCCGTCACGAAGCCATGCACGCGCAGCATCGGCTGTTCGTCCGTGCCGAAGACCTGTTGGGGTTGGAAGACGCGCAGGAATGGCTCGGTCGGCTCGAGTTCGAAGACCGCCGTGGCAACCTCGCCCTCCTCGACCTTGATCTTGCCCTTGGGCTGTTCGTGGGCGTGGGTCTCGGTGACCAACGAGTACTTGCCGACGGGCACGTTGTTGAAGCTGAACGAGCCGTCGTCGCTTGTTTTGGCGTGGCGGGCGCGCTCCTTGCGGTCTACAGGGACGAGAGTGACCGGGACGCCCGCCAGCATGTCCCCGCGCTCGGCGGTGACGAGCGTGCCCGAAACTTGCCCGTGGGGGGTCTCGGACCAGAGCAAGTGCATCACAACCAGGCCAGAAATCGTGAGCATCGCAGCCAGCATCTTCGAGCGACCAGTAGAGGCCCTCATTGGTCAGGCCCTCCCTTCGCCCGCGACCGGCGCCAGGCGTCAACCCCAATCCAGATCAACACTACAGCCATCAGCCCTGCCGCGATCAGTACCTTGACAGCGCGCGTCAGTTCGAGCGTCAGAACGCTCGGGGCAAGACGAATCGCCACCAGCGTCGCGGCGACGAGAGGGACCATCGGCGCGCCGGCCAGCACCATCTCGCGAGAACGGCCCGACGTCCACGCTACGAGTAGCATCCACGTGACCTGAGCGAAGACCAAGCCGATGAGGAAGGCGTTGAGGGCCTTCACCCCCCACACGGCAGCCAGCGCCGGCGGCACGACCACAATCACGATCATGAGGAATATGGTTCGCACGGCTGTTGCGGGCGTCGCTCTGGCCCCGCCCCCCGTGCTGAACGCCATCAGCCCAAAACAGGCTCCGAGCCCGAGCACGACCGAGAGGTAGTCGTAGTGCTGCTGGAAATCGAGCGCGAGGCCCTTGCCCGCGCGTTCGATGAAGACTCGATTGAGGGTGAGCAGCAACATGACGGTCACTCCGCCCAGGGCTATCGACTCGGACACCGGTTCGCTCGCGCGTTCCCGGCTCAGGTAGGCCGCGGCGATGACTGGAAGCCCGGCGATCAGGGCGAGGGCTTCGCCATATCCATGCAGGCTCCGGAAAGCCACGGCGACGACGGCGAGGATCAGCAGCGCGGCCCCAAACGACAGAGCCACCGGCTGGAAGCCTTCGTCCTCGCGCTCGTCTCTCGTCAGCGCGGCCATGACGATGGCGACTACCAGCAGGAGTCCGTACAGCGTCACGTCCCACGCGAGGTCGGGGAGGATCCGGTCCTTCAGCAGCGCGGTGACAAGCACCGCGGCCACCCCCGCCACGCCTCCTCGCATCACTGCGGTCCAGCGCGGCAAGCCGCTGTCGCGCCCTCCCGTAGCCAGGACCATCATCAGCGCCTCGGCGGCCAGGAGCAGTACCGGCACGACCCAGTAGGCTTCTTCCTCGGCGCCCGCCACCGGAGACGGGAAGTGATCGATCCCCAGCCTGGCGCCGGCGATGACCGCGATGGTCGCGAGCGCGAAGACTTCCATGCCTCGGTAGCAACTTCGCGCGATGCGCAACTCGCTCGGAGCGGCAGCGAACGCCGGTCGGAGGATTACGCTGGACGCGACGGCCCAAACAGCCGCCGCCAATCCACACCCGCTGAGCGCTTCATGCGCGTGGCCGCGCAGAACGAGGAGGACGACCGCCGGTGCGAGGCACCCCGCCGATAGCAACCCCGCGACGCGCACGCACCAATCCTGTTCTTCGAAACTGCCCGCGGATTCGAAGAACGCGATGATAGCCACGGCGCCGCCAATGAGGACGCCCCAGGCGAGGGCCATCCCGCTCCCGGACGATCGGCCGAGAACGGCCGCGATCACGAATATGACGCCGGTCAGACCAAGGGATATCATCCACGGGAGCCGCAGCTCCGGCGAAGCCAAAGCCTTCCACTTGGCCGCCCGCGGACCGCATTGTGGGGCCACGGATGCGTAGACCAGTCCTATCACAGATGCTGCGACAGCGATCGCCGCAAAAACAGTCGCCACCCTCACACCCCACTTCCAGGAGTCCGCGGTTCACCCGCGCATCCGGCGAGCATTCGTAGCCACTACGCGCGCGCCGCCCAGTTCGTTCAAAACAGACTGTCTACTCAGCATCGAGGACGTCTCTGACGCGCCGCGCCAACGTCGTCGGGGCAAACGGCTTTTCCAGCAACTGGGCATCGACGGTTACCCCGGCATCGCCCACCGAGGGGTGATCCGTGTAGCCCGAGACGTACAAGACCTTGAGATCTGGGCGCCTATCGAGGAGCGTCCGATACAACTCAGGCCCATTCTGGCCGGGCATCACCACATCAGATATGAGAAGGGCAATCTCGTCGGCGTGCTGCTCGAAGAGCACGAGTGCCTCGGCCGGCTCTGCCGCGCAGAGGACGTGATAGCCGTAGTCTTCCAGCGTGCGCTTTGTGCTGAGCCGCACGAGAGCCTGATCCTCAACGAACAGGACCGTCTCCGAGCCCTGGGCCGGCTTGGATCCGGCTCCCACGGTGACTGTCTGTTCGCCTCCGTCGACCTTGGGCAGGCAGACGGAGAAGGTAGTCCCTTTGCCCGGCGCGCTCGACGCCCTCACGTGGCCGCCGTGCTGCTCGATGATGCCGAGGACGCTCGCCAGCCCCAGCCCCGTCCCCTCGCCGACGGGCTTCGTGGTGAAGAACGGGTCGAAGGCCTTGCGGAGCGTGGCTTCATCCATCCCCACGCCCGGATCGCTCACTGTCACCAGCACGTGCGGGCGATCGGCCAGCCCGGAGCCGCAGCAATCGGCATCCATGTCGACGCTCGCCGTGCCGATTCTCAGAACGCCACCATCGGGCATCGCGTCGCGCGCGTTGGCCGCGAGGTTTACGAGAACCTGCTCGATCTGTCCGCGGTCAACCTCGACATTGCCGAGATCCTCCGTGAGATCCAGTTCAACAACCACGTCCTCGCCCAGGATCAGCTCAAGCATCGCGCAGGCGTGCTCGATGATCTCGTTGATGCTTTGGATTCGAGGCTCGAGTTTCTGCTTGCGACTGAAGGCCAATAGCTGCCTGGTCAACGCCGCGCCGTGGTCGGCGGCCTGGCGGATCTCCTCGACCTCGCGCCGCGACCGTTCGTCGGTCTCGCCGCGCTCGAGCACGTGGTCGGAGCAGGCGATGATTGCGGTGAGGATATTGTTGAAGTCGTGCGCGATGCCTCCGGCCAGCACGCCCAGCGATTCCAGTTTGGATGTCTGGGTCACGCGATCGGCGAAGAGAACGCGTTCGGTCACATCATCCGCGACGAGGAGGACGCGACGCTCAGGGCGACCGCCTTCACCGGCCAGGTCGAAAGCCCGAATCCGGACGTCCACATACGCTTCCGAACCGACGAGGCCGACCGGCCCGCCCTCGCGCTGGACAACCAGACCGGGCACATCGGCCCAGCCGCCGTTTGCGGCGATCCGCCGAACTCTCTCCAGGAAGCCCTGTTGGTCAACTATCGACTCCGAACACACGTCCGCGAAGTTCTGGCCGATGATCTGGATCGGGTCGGAGTCCACGTCCGATCCCGCTGCGCGCATCGGACTGAACTTCAATATGTTGAGGTCGCAATCCAACACGAACAGCCCGGAGGGCATGGTCTGGAGCGTCGCCTCGTTCAGCCGGAGCAGATCGCGCAGCTCATCTTCCGCGCGCTTCTGTTCAGTGACGTCTTGCAGGATCCCAAGAGAGGCCGCGAGTTCGCCCGTCTCGGGGTCGAGCACGTTGGTCGCCCGCACGCTCAGCCACCGGTCGCCTCTGTGCGGCGTCCGGACGCGCATGTCCAGGCGGATGTTTGGGATCTGGCCACGGAAGCAGGCCGTCACGTACTCCAACGGGTCCTGGGGAGCGTCAGGGTCCATCACGGCCGACTCCAAGACCATCGACTGGAAACGCTCGACGGTCATCTCGTCGTGCGGGATACCCAGCACTTCCTCGATGTTGGGGCCCACGTAATCGTACTCATGGTGCGTCTGATTGAGCAGGTACACCACGCCGCCGGCAACGCCAATGGCCTGCCGGTGGAGCATCTCCGCTCGGCTGACGTCCGCATGCGCCTGCTGCCGCTCGATGAAGCTCCCGAGCAACGTGCAGTACGTGGCTACGATGTCTTGCAGGATGCTATTGACGGGCTCGCCGGTGAGGGCGGTGTCGTTGAGCAGGACTCCGAGCGGCTGCCCGGCGGCCCAGATAGGCGTCACGGCGATCCACCCCTCGCCGATGCGGACCATCTCCTCGCCGTTCCATTCGAGATGGTCGGCGCTCTGCACTACCCAGCGGCCGTCGCCGACGTCGCGAGTGCTCAGCTTCTGCTCCCAGGCTTCGTCCATGTCGAACGTGTAGCCACGCTCATCCACCGTTCCGCCGTGCCGATTGGTGCTGTAAGTCCCGTGGAGCTGGTCGCCGCGCCGCAGGAACATCGAGCAGCGTTCAAGCCCGAGCCGATCACGGGCGATCTCCACCGCGCGCCGGTAGAGGGCATCGAGATTCGGGCAGGCCATGAACTCGTCCGCTGCCGTGACAATCGTGCGTAGCGCGGAGATGATTTGCTGTCCGTGATCCACGTTTGGTTTCCGCCGTCGCTTTGGAATCTCAGTCGGCATCGACCGGGTCTCTACCCCATGACGCCACCATCGGCGCCACGTAGCGTGACAGGAGCTTCTACATTCCAGCGTCGCCTGCGTCGAAGATCTCAAAGCCCAGGTCCGTCGCCAGCGGCCAGGCGCCTAGACTGAAGTCCCCCGCATCGGCGTCTCGAAACGGCGGCTCCTCGACCAATGACGCGGTGTCATAGCCGGCATCTCGCCACTCGCCCAAGCCGCCATAGGGGCTGAACTTCGGCGCGTCGCCACCGTTCCAGTACGCGTTGCCGTCGCACTCAATCAGCGTCTCGGGCGTGAACCGGGTCAAGCCGAAGCTCTCGCCGAGTGGTTCGGGGCTGTAGACAATGTTGTTCACGAACCGATTGCCTGCCACGCCCTCGGTGTAGTTCGAGATCCAGAACAGCCTCACCGCGTCGCCCGCCAGAATGTTGTTCGTAACGGTGTTGTGCGAGCCGCCGTGCAGAAACACGTTCCCGTTCGACGTGTTCCAGACCACATTCCTCTCGACCAAGCAGTGGCTCGTCACGCAGTCGAGGTAGATGCCCAGGCCCAGGTGTCTGGCGACCGTTCCGTCCGGGTGCGCTCGGATGCCATGCACGTCGCTGATGACGTTGCCGCGGATCACGGTCGGCGCGCAGTCCGTGGTGTCCTGGCAGATGTGGATCCCGCCGCCATCGTCGGATTCGAGCATGATGCGCTCTATGCGATTCGCCTCGAACGTGTTGCCCCCCTGGTGGTTGAAGGCAAAGATACCATTGCGCGGCATGTCGTGGATGCTGTTGTGGCTGACGATGTTTCCCACCGACTGGGCCATCGAGGCGGGGCGGCTATCGATGTGAATGCCTGCCACGTACTTAGTGATCTTGCCGCAGTGGTGGACGTGGTTGCGCTCGATGACGTTCTCGACCGGGGCGACATTCTGCGCGGCCTCGCGGCGATCCCTTGGGATCGCGCGGTCCGTCACCGCGCTCGTGAGCAGAACGCCGTTGCCGCCCGCGTCGGTGACGGTGTTGCCGGCGATGCGATTGCTCCGCGAATCCAAGTGCAGGCGCACGCCCGTCCCGCCGATGAGCGTGAAGGTGCAGTCCTCGACCGCGCAGTTCCACGCGTTTTCCAGCCAGACGGCCGCGTCTTCAGCCGTTCGGACCGATGCGTGGTCGAGCGTCCAATCGCTATGAGAAAAGGTGAAGCCGCGGAACGCGATGCCCTCCACGCGCTCGTCGCCTTCGATATCAGCGAGGATGTGCACGATGCGATCCATCGCCGGCGCGACGACTGTCGACTCGGTGGGTGGGCGGTCTATCGGCATGTAGTACAAGCGACCGGCCGCCGCGTCGAGGTACCACTCGCCCGGAGCGTCGAGTTCCTCGCGGACGTTCTCCACGTGGTAGCGATTGCCGGCGCGGATCGGGTATTGCAGCTCGCGGCCCTCGATCTCAAGCGTCGACTCCTGTTCATCGACGCCGACGATGCGGGCGCGCTCGTTGAACCAGCCCCAAGTAGCGAAGATGTTAACCTCGGCCGACGGCGCGGTCTTCCACGAGTCGCGGATC
This sequence comes from uncultured Armatimonadia bacterium, assembly GCA_964555935.1. Lineage (GTDB taxonomy): Bacteria > Armatimonadota > Zipacnadia > Zipacnadales > VGFC01 > CAZKUN01. The sequence continues at coordinate 27,622 of CAZKUN010000050.1, forward strand.
TCCCCCCAATCGACCTCGATCTGGGTCCTCGACTCCCTCCCGGCGATGCCGTCGCACGCGAAGGTCCTGAGCCCGACCTCTATCTCGGTCGCGCCATCGAGCCGAAGGACTTCATCCTCGGCCTGGATCGCGACCTGATTCTGGCCCGCTGCCGCGCGGGGGAACTCATGTCCATCGGGCTCGGCGAGGGCGTCATCCGTGAAGACAAACGCGTCGAAGTGGACGCGCAACTCAGTCGGCAGCGCGCCCTCGATCCGCAGCCGATGCTCTCCCTCGGTCAGCTCGACAGCGGGCGTTTCGCACCAGACGGTCTTTCGCCAACTGCCGCTGGCGGGCATGTCCGGGAGCGTGATCTCCTCACCGTCGATCAGCATGCGGACGCCACGCCGCGCTCCGTCGGAGATCGTCGCGTAGGAGGCCCAGAGGTCGTACGCGCCGTCGGCCGGGACGTCGAGCTCGTACTCGAGGAAATCCCCCTGCTTTGCGATACCCGCAAGGATGATGCCGTAGCCCTCGGGTTGGCGAGCGCGCAACCACCCCTTCGTTACCACGTCGGACTCATCGAAGTTTGGGTAACGAGCCCGAATGGCGCGGCGGCCATCGACGAAGAGCTGGCGGAAGACCCAGTCACTTGCGTCAACATCCGCGGCCCAGACGTCGCCATCCCTCTCCCAGCCCTCGACCGGCCGGCCGCCGCTGAGCACGACGTTCTCGCCCTCACGTGCTTCCCAGACGGTGTTGGAGTCCTCCGGGCCAAGCACGAGTGGCTCGGACAGGTAGTGCGTTCCCTCCCCGACGCTGATGCGCACCTCGTCGTCGACCGCACGGGCGGCATCCCGCGCGCGGTGGAGCGTGCCGAAGGGAGATGCTTCCGTTCCCGCACCCGCGTCGTCACCATCGGTAGCCACGTAGAGACGCGTCTCCGCGTGGGCCGTCGAGGCCGCCGCCAGAACCAAGCCGAGCAACAGTCGCATGGATACCCCTCCGCGCATCGCGCGTGTTCGTGCCTGCCACTGACTTTCGCCCTAACTTGCGCGTCCCCTTGCAGGACCAGCCCCCATGCCGCGGTGAATCACCACGCATGACCTTGCTCACGCTATTGCTCCCGTCAATCTGCCTCGCAGATGTCACCGTATCCAACGATGGCGACATCTACACGCTTCAGAACGCCCACGCGCGCATTGAGGTCGATGCTTCCGCCGGCGCGCGGATACGGTCGTGGGTGCTGATACCGTCCGAACGTGATCTCATCGCCGTCTGGAATGGCGCGAACGAGATCGGTGGAGCGCTCGATGACCGCGCGTTCTTCACAGCCATGCGATACCGACCGGCCATCATGCACCCAGGTCCCGATTCAGGCGAACTGCGCCTGGAGGCCTCGCATCCATCGGGGTTGGCGGTTGCGAAGCGACTCATTCTGCACCGAGATTCACCGGCGCTCAGCGTGCTGTATGAGTGGCGGAACGGGACGCAGTCGCCGAGGAGGCTGTTTGTCCGCAACTTCTTCCTGCCCGGGCACAAGCCGCAGGATGATCAGCACCTCTATTGGGTCAACGCGACGCCCGACGCGGTTGAGGGGTCGCCCGAGGCGAGCAACTACTACGTGCCGGCCGATCCTCCGTACTCCGCGATGTGGGACAGCGAGACGGGTGATGGTATCGCGGCGCTGGTGCCCGGCGTCGACAAGTTCTACTTCTGGCGGGGCAGCAAGGAGTTTCCTACGTTCGAGTGGCTCCACGAGGACGTGCAGGCGGGCAAGGTGCTTCACGCGTCCGTCCTGCTGCGCGCCGTGGAGGGTGACGAGGAGGCGCCCGACTGGCCTGCGCTGCTTGCCGATCCACCACCGGAGATCAAGACGGCGCGGCTGACTGACCTGGCTGGATGGAAGGACGAAGCGGCGTTGTTCGCTGTCACGGATGACGAGCGAGAGAAGGGATTCTGGCTGTCGGTTGGCGAGGGCGACGGGAAACAACGACTGCCGGAATCGATCGAGATCGACGTGCCGGCGGGCGAGCATCGGTACATCGGGGTGACGATCAACGCGCTCGAGGATTTCGCGGCGCCCGTCGAGTTCCGGGCGCCCAAGGGCGTGGCCGCGTATTGGCAGACGCTCGGCGAGGACCGTCGCGAACTGCTGCTGCTCCCGGAGGAGCCGGTACAGTTCACCGACGGCGGGAGGGAGACGCTATGGCTGCGTGTTGGCGGCGCCAAGGGCGCCACCTACGACGCCACGCTGATGATTGGCGATGTTGCCACCAACATCCCTATCCGACTGCGCGCGTGGGAGGTGGACCTGACGCAAGCGCGGCCATTCCACTTGCGCGGGTACTGCGGAGGGTTCACGACCTGGACAGGTGGATACACCGTCGACGAGGCCAAGCTGCCGCGTCTCAACGGTATCCTGACCGCGTTCGCCGAGATGGGTGGGGACGTGCTCGATTGGAACACGCACTGGGCGGGCTTTATGCCCGGCGTGAAGCTGGCGGAGACGGGAGAATGGTTAGCGGAGGTCGCGAAGGCGAACCCCGAGCGGATCGACCTCAACGACTTGCCGGACCTGGACTTCACGCACTTCGACCCCTGGCTGGAGGCGTTCAAAGACCACGGCGTGACGCGAGTTGACACGCACATGATGCACCCCGGTAACGCCTCGCTGTCGTGGCGGCTGTTCGGTCCCGCCATCGGCGCGGATCGGGTCGAGGCCGGCACTCCGGAGGCCGAGAGAGTGCTGGTCTGGTGGTTCACTCAGATGCGACTGTACCTGGAGAGCCACAATCTCACCGGCTTCTTCTGCAAGATCAGCGATGAGATCTCGCCGGAGCACATCCCGGCTCATCTGGAGACGGCCAAGCTCGCGCGCCAGGCGGGTTGGCGACCGTTCACCACCATTACCGGCATGATCGCTCGGACGGCGAGTCACATCGAGACAATGGACCCCGCGTGCGACCAATGGCAGCTCGCGTTCAGTCTGAAAGACGAGTTCCTGGCCCTGCGTGACAAGCGCTTCTCGCTCGTCGACGAGACTTACGAACTCCCCGCTAACTGGGGCGGGTACTCAAACGGTGGCGCGGTGGATACGTGGGGGATGGCGGTGTTTGGCGAGGGACAACCGGTACCCGTCGAGCCCGGGCTGATTGAGGGCTTCGAGTTGCTGGAGGACGGCGAGCCCCTGGGCAAAGAAGGCGGCAGCCCGTGGGGCAATAAGGACCGCGGTGTCGTCATTACGGGAGGCAAGCTGCACAAGCATCTCTACCTGAGCCCCACCGCGGGCGTTCCAACCGACCACACGTACACGCTCATGCTGAAAGCCCGGCGCGAATCAGCCGAGGGCGCTCCGCTGATTCAGCTCGACGACACGGATGAGGTGTGGTGCTACGGCGGCCGGTCGAGGCCGTTCCGCGCGCCTTACTATTCCGGCTACGAATACCCCATCATGACGCTGCATCATGGTTTTGCGGGGTACGGCCAGTGGGCGTTCTACCACTGGAACAAGACCGAGAGGATCATCTGGATCGATGAGGAGACGGCGGAGGTCACGATCTCGCCCGTGTACTGCGGATATCGCGACGGGTACCGCGACGCGGTTCTCTACAACCAACTCATCGAGACGCGCGGGCGCGAGGCGTTCGATGCCATCGTCGGCCCCGCCGACGCCCCGCTGCGGATCGGCCCGCGAACGTACGAGGTGTATGGTTTCACGACGCTGCTGAACGCGGACGATCCCGTCGCGGTTAACGCGGCGCGGCGGGGAGCACTGGAAGCGCTCGCCCGTTAGCTTCCGCGCATGGCCTTCTCCAGCGCCTCCTGCATCGCGGTTTTCTGGGGCGGGGGAGGCTTCTGCTGCGCGCGGCTGTGTTGGGGCGGACGCTTGCCCGGCTTCTGGCCCCTCGTCCGTGGCGCGGACCCTCGCTCTGTCTTCGGTTTGGCCTCTTGGTTCTTCAACGATAGCCCGATGCGGCCGCGCTCGAGGTCGACCTCCAGCACGGTGACGGTGATCTTCTCCGCGACCTTGACCACCTCAGCGGGGTCCTTGACGAACCGATCGGCCATCTGCGACACGTGCACCAGACCGTCCTGGTGGACGCCGATATCGACGAACGCGCCGAACTTGGTGATGTTGGTGACGATGCCCGGCAGCTTCATGCCCGGCTTGACATCAGCGATCTTCTCGACGCCCTCAGCAAAGCTGAACGGCTCAAACCTCTCACGCGGATCGCGCCCCGGCTTCGCCAGCTCAGTCATGATGTCGGTGAGCGTCGGCAGGCCGACAGTATCGGTGACGTACCGCTCCGGGTTGATCTTTGCCCGCTGCTCTTCGGCGCGCATGAGGTCGCTAACCGAACATCCGCAGTCGTCGGCCATGCGGTCGACAATCTCGTAGCTTTCCGGGTGAACCGCGCTCGCGTCGAGGGGGTTCTCCGCGTCACGGATACGCAAGAAGCCGGCAGCCTGTTCGAAGGCCTTGGGCCCGAGACGGGCGACCTTGAGGAGTTCCTTGCGCGAACGGAATGCGCCGTTCTCGTCGCGATGGGCAACGATGCTCTCGGCGAGTTTCGGCCCGAGGCCGGAGACATAGGTCAGGAGCTGCTTGCTCGCGGTGTTGACCTCGACGCCGACGGCGTTGACGCAGCTCATGACCACATCGTCAAGGCCCTGCCTGAGCTTCGCCTGGTCGACGTCGTGCTGGTATTGGCCAACGCCGATGGATTTCGGATCGATCTTGACGAGTTCGGCGAGCGGGTCAGAGAGCCGACGACCGATGGAGACTGACCCTCGCACGGTCAGGTCGTGGTCGGGGAACTCCTCGCGGGCGACCTCGCTGGCGGAGTAGACGGACGCGCCGCTCTCATTGACAACCACCACGGAGATCGATGCTGGGAGACCCAATGCCCGCACGAAACTCTCGGTCTCGCGGCTACCGGTTCCGTTGCCGATTGCGATGGCCTCAATTCCGAAGCGCGCGCAGAGAGCCATGACAGTCTGTCCGGCCTGCTTGGCGCGCTGCCCGCCGGTGTGGGGGTAGATGGTGTCGGTGTGGATGAGCTTGCCCTGAGGGTCGAGGCAGACGAGCTTGCAGCCTGTCCTGAAGCCCGGGTCGAGGGCCAGCATGGCCTTCTCGCCCAAGGGCGCCGCGAGAAGCAGTTGGCGCAGGTTGTCGGCGAACACGCGGATCGCCTCGTCATCCGCGCGCTCCTTCGCGTTCATCCGCGTCTCAGTCTCGATGGACAGCCCGAGCAGTCGCTTGTAACCGTCCTCGACCGCCTCGCCTACCTGCTCGGCAGCGGGGTTGTCGGCGGTGACGAACTGTGCGTCGAGCAATCGGATCGCGTGATCCTCGGGCGCGGTCATCCGGAAGGTGAGCATCTCTTCCTTCTCGCCCCGGCGGATGGCCAGAATCCGATGCGAGGGAGCGTCCTTCAGCGGCTCTTCCCACTCGAAGTAGTCGCGGAACTTCGCTGCGGCCTCTTGCTTGTCGGGGACCACGCGCGAGCGCAGCGTGGCTTTCTGGACGAAGAGCTGCCGAATCTTCGCCCGGGCTTCCTGGTCCTCGCTTACCCACTCGGCGATGATATCGCGCGCGCCGGCCAATGCGTCGTCGGTGGTCTCGACGCCCTTCTCCTCGTCGACGTACTCGGTGGCGGTGGCCTCAACGGCCAGCTCATCGGGTTGGGCAAAGAGCGCCTCGGCCAGGGGCTCGAGGCCCTTCTCTTTGGCCATCGTCGCGCGGGTCCTGCGCTTGGGTCGATATGGGAGGTAGATATCCTCCAATACGGTCAGCGATTCAGCGGCCTCGACCTGCCCGCACAACTCCTCGGTGAGCTTGCCTTGCTCCTCGAGCGATTTGAGGATCGCCTCGCGGCGCCTGTCGAGTTCCTCCAACTGAGCCCGTCGGTCGCGGACGTTGGTGACGGCGACCTCGTCGAGGTTACCGGTGGCTTCCTTGCGGTAACGGCTGATGAACGGCACCGTCCCGCCATCGTCGAGCAGTCCCGTAGTGGCGACGACCTGCTTGACGGTGAGTTTCAATTCCTCTGCGATCTTAATGCAGTACTGGGCCGCGTCCGAAGTCATGTTTTGCCTCTTCAAGATCATTGGGTCGTGATTGTCGCGCGGTAGAGAGTGCCACGTCTTGGGGCAACGGTCAAGGGGGGAGCGCATCGCAGTGCAAGCGGCGGGCCAAATTACGCGCCGGGCGGATAGCGGTTCATCAACTCCAGCGCCGCGTCGACGACCTCGGTCGGTGCCACGGCATCCATGCACGGCCGGCCATTCTGGGTCTTCAGGCACGGCTCTGTGATGCTGCACGGCCGAAGGTCACACGGAGCCGCGACACGCGTGGCGCGCTCCCCGACGGGAGTTGTTAGAAGCCGACCGGGACCGTGGATGGTGACCTGTGGCCGGCGGAGCGCGAAGGCGTAGTGCGTCAAGCCCGTGCCGCCGCCGATGACGAGGTCACATCGAGCGATGCACGCGCCGGCGCCACCCAGGCTGGTCTCGCCCGCCAACACGACAGGATCCGCGTCGATCATGCCCGCCAGCTCATCCGCACGCGCGCGCTCGGAGGCGCTGCCGAAGACAGCCGGCCTGAAACCGGCTTCGGCGGCGAGGCGAGTCGCGACCTCGGCATACTTCTCCGGCGCCCACTCCTTGCTGCGGAGGCTGGTGAAGGGGATCAGTCCGAGGACGGGTTGGCCGCCCCCGAGCCCAGCCTCGGCCCACAGGGCGTCGGCTTCCGCGAGGTCCTCATCCGACAGGTGCAGCTCTGTCTGGTAATCGTCGGTGGTGACGCCGTAGTCGGCGAGGGCCGCGAGGTAGACCTGGGAGTTGTAGTCATACCATTCGTGCGGCTCCTGCGAGACCAGCTTCGTGTAGCACGAGCGGGTCACCCGCCCGCGGTCGTCGGGCCCGATTCGCTCAGGGATTCGTGTGGCGCGGAGGAGCAGCGCCGTTTTGGCTAGCCCCTGGACATCGATGGCGACATCAAACGCCCCACGACGCAACCGGGCGACCGCGCGCCAATATGCCCGGACGCTCTTGGCGTCGAAGGTGATGATCTCGTCCACGTTCGGGTTGCCGCGCACGCCGGCGGCGGCACGCGTATCTACGAGCCAGGCGATGTGACTGTCAGGGAACACGCGCCGCAACTCGCGAGCGACGGGCGTGGCAATGACCACATCACCGATCGCGGTGATCTTGACGATGAGGAATCTCTGCACGCCTACCTGCTCCTCGGTCGGTTGAGAGAGACTTCGGTGCTGCTGCCGTCTAGTACTGCCCCGTCTCCAGCCCCACCTCCAGCATCGCCAGCCAATTATCGCGCGCGAGTTCAGACATAGTGGGCCATCCGAAGGGTGTCGCGGTCGGCGACAATATGAACCCGCCGCCCTCCATGCCCTCGCGCATTGTCTGCTCGACGAGCTTGCGGAATTGCGGGGTCGGCAGCGTCCAGATGTCGTGTTCCTGGATGTTGCCGATGATGCACAGGTCATCGCCCACGCGCTCTTTGGCCTCGACCATTGTCACGTCACCCATCGGCGGCGGCTCAATCGGATGGAGCGCGCTCGCGTTCATTCGCACGAAGCCCTCGAGCACGGAGCCCATCCGACCGTGGCAATGCACGACGACGTGACCTCCCGCGTCGCGGATGAGGTCGTTGATCCCGCGGTCGAGATCCACCACCCACTCGTCAAAATCGCTGGGCGACTGGAGCGGAGGGATGCACAGCTCAGGCCCGACGTAGCCGAACACGGACCCAACGTCTTGGGAGATGACCCACTCGACCCACTCGTGAATCCGCCGCCCAAACTCGCGGATCAAGCCGTCGATCAGGTCGCGCTCCTCAATCGACCAGATTGCGAACCGCTCCGAGCCGATGAGGTTATTCACGAAGTACATTGGGTCGGCGGGCATGGAGATCATCAACGTGCCGCGCTCGCCCATTTCCTCGTCAAGAGCGGCGAAGCCCGAGCAATCCGGTTGCGGGGGCACGTAGGGAATCGAGAGGAGCTTCTCGATGTCCTCTTCGCTCTCGAGGAGGTACTCCTTTCGGTACCCCGGCCTGCCGTGGCGACTGACGTACTGGACTTCGCTCAGCTCGCCGCCGGGTGTCGAGTACGTACTCGTGTGGGCGTCGTAGTCGGGCAGCGCAGACGGCCCCGTCTCCGAGGTCGCGCTGACCTCGTCGGACGCCGTCAGGAACGTTCCGGCGCCGGGGCTCCACCAGTGCACCAAGTCGCCGCCATCCAGGTAGGCGTCCACCACGGGCTGGAGCGATTCATGCACCTCGCCCAGCCACGGATGCACTCCCCAGGCCCAGATCGGCACTCGGTCGGGCGTATCTCCCGCGAGCGCCGTCAGTATTCGCTCTCTTGCTGTCATTCCGCCTGTCACCCCTATTGCCGCGCGCTCAGTAATCGTACAGCCAGTTGCCGCTCGAATCGAAGACATCCGTCGTCGGTCCGCCGCCGCCGATGTTGTTGATGATGTTCATGCTGGTTGCGTGGTTCATGTCCATCATATTCTGCATCATGTCGAAGTTGAACTGGTTCATGCTCGCGTCGCCGCCACCGCCAGCGCCGCCACTCCATCCACCCGCCGGCTGGGCATTGCTCCAGTCGCCGCCCGCTCCGACATCGTAGATGCCCTGGTCCGCGTACTGGTTCTGCCATGCCTGGACCTGCTGATCAAGCAACCCCTGCTCCTGCTGCATCTCGGCCGCCGCCCACGCGGCGCGCATCTGTCCCCAAAGCGCGTCGAAGTTGGCAAACTGCACCTTCTGCTCGTCGGTGCCCTCGTTGTACTGGCGAACGCACTCGGCTGTGAACTGGACGTGGTCCTCCGGCGTGACCACCGCGATCTGGCCGGTCATCTGCTGCTGTTGGAAGCAGAGATACTCCAGCAACGCGTCCACATCCTGCTGCGTGAGCGGGTACGGCGTGCCCTCACCGGCGAGGGCCGTCGTCGCGCCCATCGCGCCCATCGCGACCTCCGCGATGACTTGCGCGAGGGGGTGCCCAGGCATGGTTGCCTCCAATCCCTGGGCGAGTTGCGCGAATATCTGCCCGACGCCCATCCGCATCTGCTCGCGTTGGTTAGGTTGGAGTTGCGGGATCATGTTCGGCAGCGTCCTGATGCCCTCGTTGAACTGCTGCACTTCCTGTGGACCAGCGGCCTGCCAGAACATGACCATGCTGTCTCGCACGACGCCCTTCTGGCTCTCGCAGAGCTGCGTCCCGAAGGACCATGCCATCAGCCCGCCGAGGATGTCGACATCGCCCTGAGTGAGCGGCGACCCGTCTTGCGCTTGGGCAATGACCTGAGTCGGATCATCCGAGACGAAGCTGTAGTTGCCGCCACCGGCAGCGATCTCCACATCGCCATCGTCGCCATCAGCGGCGGGATCGGTTTGGGGCTGGGCGGGCGCCTCTTCCCCGATCGGCGTTCCGAGTTGGCACGTGATCTCCGAGTACTCGCCGTCAACCTTCCGCAGAATCTTCAGGCGGTGCGTGTCGTTCGCCTCGGTCCGATCCGCGAACTCAGCCAGGAGGGCGACATCCGCCTCGATGGGGTAGTAATCCGTCTCATCGGGCAACCGCACGGAGATCAGAATGTCGCCGGCCTTGATGCCCGTCTGCCCGGCAAGCGATTCGGCATCGACGGCGGCGATGTAGACGCCGCACTCCTCGCCGTAGGCGTCCTCAACCTCGCCCAACTGGTCAGGGGTCAACTGACTGCAGGTCATGCCACCGAACGTCGCCAGGCCCTGAGCCGATGCGACGGCGGCCAGCGATAGGACCAACAGAACTGCCGCGAACGTGCTCCATTTCATCTTCGTCACCTCATGGTGAGTTGGACGCCCGCCACGCGCGTCACTCCGCCTCGGTCACGAGCAGCCTCCGGGCCGCTTCGTCGCGGAGGACGAGCCTGGGATTGCCCCACAGCGCGTGGTCGGCGGTGGTGTCGTTGGCAGGTCCGCAGTCGGCCATGAGCTTGAGCTGCACCACTTGGCCCGCGAATTCGCCGAGATCGACCTCAACGTCGTCCCATTTGAGCGCCGCGTGGTGCCGGCTGAACAGCTCGGTCTCGGCACCATCCGAATCAACAACCGCAACCTTGAAGGTAACGCCATCGGTGGCATCAAGCCCGTCGCGCATTCCCATCGCGAACTCCAAGACGGCCTCGTGCTCGGCGGGCAGCTCGACCTCATACTTGCCGAACACGTAGCCCACCCGTCCCGCCGCATATGGCGGATGGGTGAAGATGCAAGCCCGTTCCTCGCCACCCGACCTGGCGCGGGTCAATTCGTATTCGCCGAAGTATATCTCGGGAAGCCCGATCGTCTCATCCTCGCCGCGCGCGCGGAAGCCCCTCGCGACGCCGACGCTCGGATCCATCAGGTCCAGCACGACCGGCAGCTCCCACTCCGCCTTCACTACGCGGGTGGCGGAGACCTCGCGCCCGCTGACCGTGGCCGTCGCCGTCAACTCGTAGCGACCGGGCTCGCGAGGCAGCGAGACCGCGACGTTCACGTTGCTGAAAGCGGCCGAGGCAAGCGTCACGCTCGAGGTCGCGGGATCGCACGTCCCGGCCGACAGCGTGAAGGCAAGGTCGATCGTGGACTTGTCGGCGAGGTTGCTCGTAAGCGTTGCCGTCGCGGGCAATGTCTCGTCCTCGCCAAGCCTTGCGGGGAGCGCCGCGTTCAGCGCCAGCCCAACGGGCTCGACGGCGATGAAGTCGAGGTGTAGCGTTTCGGCCGGCGCAACGGGCATGCTGAGCCAGATGTGGGCGCCGTCGGCCGCGTCTTCGGGCACATCGACGGTGAATCTGCCATCGGCAGCGACCACTTTGGCCTCGCGCGATTCGCCACCCACCTCCCAGGTGCATGTAGCTCTGAGGGAGTAGCCGCCCGGCAACGAGACCCCGAGACTGCCGCCAAGCGGCGCGAGCCTTACCGACGATAGAACGGGCGGCGGGGCCGCGTCCCGAGGGGCGATCTTGTACTTGAGCGCGCCCTCGTCGCCTGGGATGACGTGCAGCAAGCCTCGACTCCAGCGGACCGTCGGCGGATCCGTGACGGATCCATCCTCCGCGTACCCAGTCACCCGCCACTCGGGACTCTCGCCGATCAGCTTCGGATCGAAGGCGAAGTCGGTGACCTTGTCAGCCGGGATCACCCACCACGCGCTGTTCTCTTCTTTCAGCGCGGCGGCGCCATCGGCGGCGAGTTGCTCGCCCCACGCCCAGCCATCGCGGCTGGACATGTAGTGCTGGGTGGGGCTGGACGAGATGTCCACGCGCCGGCGCGGACCGTAGTAACCAGGCTGCCCGGTAGCCGTGATTAGGATGGACATGCTGTACGTGCCGTCAGGTGCGTTGGCGAAGTGACCCCACTGCGGCACCGCCCGCCAGACGCCGCGTTCAGACATTTCGAAAGGTATCTTGTCGGGCGACCCGTTCACCACCACCATTGTGCCATTCTCGTAGGTGATGAGAACCTGGCCCTTGAGGTACGCTCCGGACTTGATGGCCTCGGAGGTGTCGACCATGCGCCCCTCGTGCTCGTACTCGATACTCTTCACCGGCACCATGGCGTAATGCTGCTGGATCGGCTGGGTCATGTAGTAGATCTTCAGCGCGCCCGCGAAGTCGCCCCACTCCATGTAGCCAATGTGGCCATACGCGAGCGTGGTGGCGATGAACTGATCCAGATCGGGCGGCGCGCCTCGGAAGAACATCCCCGGCGCGCCCATGCCCGCGTCCATCTCCAGCGGGTGCATCTTCAGGAGGTCGAAGTCGACGAGCAGCGGAGCTTTCGGCGGGGCGGGCCAGGTGAGCTGACCGTAGTTACCGTCAGTGAGCCCCGCGTACCAGAAGTGCATCAGCCCTTCGGAGTAGACCGGCCCGTTGTGAGCGATCTTCTCGTTGGCCAGGAGCCTGCCGAAGCACTCGAAGGTCCGGCGGAACGTCCCAGCGCCCGGCACGCGGTGATCGTAGTCAACGCGATCGAAGGGCGTGACGGCGGTGTGGACATCGCAGTAGGAGTGGTTTTCGCCGAACTTGGCCTGGATTTGCGGCGCGAGCTTCGCCTGCATCTCAACCGCGCGCATGGGTTTGGGCGCGTAGCAGCGCATCCACGCGCGCATCCAGTCGCCGTTGGGGTGGCGCGCTACCCAGTCCTCATCCCAGTAGCTGTTGACCGGCGCGTAGTCCGTGTAGTTGGTATACAGCCCGACGCGCCAGCCGAGGTCCTGAACCGTGCTGACGAGGTTCTTGAGCGCTTCGTCTCCGCCCCGCTTCGGCGCGGCGTCGACCCGGAACGTGTAGCTCTCACCCGTGTCGCGCCACGTATCCTCGTGGTAGCGGATGGCGACCTTCTCCGCGCCGTACTTGCGGTAGCGCGTGGCCTCGGCGATCTCGGCCGCGTGGTCGGCGCCGTGCTTGACGCGCCAGAGCCGGTCGCCCATCTCGTCCTTCATCGGCGACGCCGGGTTGGGGATCGTTGGCAGCACTTCCTGGAAGTCCGGCGAGACGTTGATGAAGAGCCGTTCGCGAAGGAGATTGCGCTCGCCATTCGTCTTGGGGATGTATTGACAGCCCTCGTTGTAGGCGGCCCAATCCGGCCCGATCGCATTCGTGCCGCGCAACGCTGACGCGTCCGAGTAATACCAGTCGAACTGGGTGAAGAAGAACAGCCCATCGGCGTAGAGACAGTGGGGATCGAGGTTGCCCCATCCGTAGGTGAGGAATGGAATCCGCACGAGCTTGGGAGCCGCGACGGGTTCCGCGCGGCCGAGGGCGACGCGCTCAACCACAGGTTGGTCGGCTGCCATCTCCACCACGAGCGACTTCTGATTCAGGTATATCCGGTAGGTGATATCAGTCGTCAGATCGCCCGCCGCGTGGGTCCACACCAGCGTGAGCGTGTCGCCCTCCAGCGCCTGGGCCTTCAGCGTCCGCGTGACCTCATCGCCGGTCGCTAGCCGGACCTCGCCGCCGGCGCACGGCTTCACCGCGCGTCCCTGGTAGAGCACCTCGATGTCGCTGAGCGTACCCGTGCTCGGCGTCACGCGGTATTCGAGCCTGCAGTCAGCGCCTCGGTAGACGAAGGCGTATGCGTCGCCTTCCCGGCTAGCACTGGTCGCGTGTTTGGCCTTGTTGATGGGCAGGATCGTCTCGTCACGCGTCGGGAAAGGGAGCTTGTCCGGCCACGGCTCGAAGGTCAGCGGCTTCCATTCTTCCTTGAAGAAGCTGCACGGACCGAGGTAGATCGCTTGCTCCTCGGAGTTGGTGACATTGCGGAACTTGAGCCCAACGAACTTGGCCGGCCACTGAATCCGTGCGAGTTGGTCCTCATGCAGCCGCGCGTTCATCACGTACCAGTACTCGTAATTGATCCCCCCGAGTCCTAGCTCAGACTCCCAGCCCGACGCATCCCTGATGATCGCCGACACGCCCAGTTGCGGCGTTTTCGGATCGGGCGCCCAGCCCCAGTTGTTGCCGTAGTTCCAGAAGTTGAGCGCGTCCCACTCGCCGGGGATTTCGATGGGCTCTTCGGGGCGCGCGATGAGGAACGGATTGTCTCCCCGCGTGACGTAGATCAGCTTCGCGCAGCTATCGGCGAAGAGCTTCTGCTCCTCGCTACGGTACAGCCAGCCCTCGGCGTTGTGCCCCTCTACCAGCCAGCCCGTCACATCGGTGAAGTCGAAAAGCGGAGCGCGCGGCTCCTCGCGGCCAGCCATCTCGTAAGGCTTCTCGCCGGTGGGGCCGGGGTTGGGGTCGGTGTTTGAGCCTTGATGGATGATGGGGTCTTGGCCCATGGCCAGCCCTCCACTCAGAGCGATGATCGTCGGAATGAGCCAGCGCATCGTGGTCGGCCTCCGCGTACAAGATGGACCCTCTTCATTGCTTTCGCGCCAGATCGGCCAGGCAGGTGTGGATCTCCCCGCGCAGCACGGTCTGATCGGGCACCCCATCCAGCGCGGCCCTCTCAGTCTCGTCGCACCGATCGTAGTCGATCAGCATCGGCGAGAGCGCGTCGCCCGCCGGGCGGTAGTTCGACACCAACCCGCGCAAGTTGACCTCGATCTCAAAGCGCTCGTGCGGGAAGCCCTGCTCATCGTGGAAGTCGTCGACATAGGCGCCCCGCAGCACGAGCAACCAACCATCGCCGACCGACAGAATGTAGACGGGTCCGGCGACGAGATTCCCGTGGGCGCACAGCGCGACCGCGTCGGTCTCGCACTCAATCACATCGACGTCGCCGAAGTCGTGGGTATCGGTGGCATGCTGCCAATCCTCGCGCCACGATTTGGCGGCCATCATGACGTGGCCACGGATGGTGACGATGGCTGCAACGGCCGCGAGGATGGCGCCGCCCCACAGGCCATACCGGAGGGCATGCCACGGCGGCCCCGCGATGATTCCCACGATCGCGCCGAGGACGAAGCCGCCGCCGAACGCCACGACGCACCACACGCCTGTGTAGGCGAAGTAGCATCCCAGATCGCTGAGCGGAGACGAGGCGTTGCTGCACTCCAGCCACGTGAGCCGGGCCGTCTCGCGCTCGGCGTCGGTCAATGGGCGTTTCGTGATCCTGTGCAACGGGCCTCGCCCTACGCCGGGTTGACAGGCAGTTCGACCGACCCCTGCTCAAGCGATTTCTCCGCCGCGGCCAGGATTCGGATGATCTCCAAGGTGTCCTCGGGCGGCACGGCTTCCTCGCCGGTCTCGACGAGGTTCACAAACGCCCTGAGCATGTTCTGGTAGAAGTATCCGGCGTCATTGACCTCGATGCAGCAGTGCCCGGCGGCGCCGTAGAACACCGCCTCGAAGACGTAGCCGATCCCCTCGCCGACGTGCAGCACGAGTTGACGGCCGTCTGCCCACCGCACGCGGACGATGTTGATGCCGGCATCGTTGCCGACATTGATGACGCTCTCGGCGCCGGGCCCGAGCACGGTGCAAGCCAACTCGCACGGGTGCACGCCGTAGAAGATCAACTCGCTCGGCCCGGCGGCGCTGGCGGTGACGATATCACCGATCTCCGCGAGCTTGCCCTGGGCCTCCTCGAGTTCGCGCGAGAATCGCAGCGCCGAACTCGACATGAACCGCGTGCCCGTCTGTCGGGCGAGATCTACGATCGCCTTGGCCTCCGCCGGGTCCCGGCTGAGAGGCTTGTCGCAGAACGTTGGGATGCCGGCCTCGAGGAAGGTCGGCACGCGCTTCTGGTGCTGCTGGGTGAGGTCATCGGCGACGATGACGGCGTCGACAGTGCCGATGATGTCTTCCATGCGCTCCGGGGTCGACTCGACGCCCGAGATCAGCTTCGCCCGCCGCGTCGCCACCTCGTGGTCCGGATCCCAGATGGCGGTGATGGCGGCGTTCTCAAGCGGCGGGAGGCCGGGATCCCAGAGTTCGGCCGCCTTCCATGCGTCTTCGTCCTTCTCATTGAGCAACGTGCTGAACGCGACGCCGTGGAATATATCGACGCCGCCAACGAGTCCCAGCTTGATCATCGAAGGCACCCCGGGGAGATTGAGATGTTTGGTATATGGTACGGGACATCGCGTGAGAGTTCGCCGGTGCATTGATACCGCCCTGCGCCCGGCGCCAGGGCAATTATGTGCGCGTGGCCGAGGCCGCGCCGGGGTATAGTAGGGAGTACACGCACTGAGGTCCGGGTGAGGACCACACGCAAGGGGGATCGCACCATGGCGTCTGGCCGATCGAGACGGGCCGACGACTCAGGCGACGGGCAAGAGACGCGCGAGGTGGCATCGGGGCAACTGTCTCGTGACGTGGCCGCGGGTCTGGGCGCGCTGTCGCTCACAGACGACGTCGACGAGGCCCACATCAAGCGGAGAGGCACCCAAGGGACGCCCGGCGGCGGCGCGGACCAATCGACGGCCGACCGGCGCGTGGCGGCTCAGAGCGGCGCGGGGATCACTGCCCAAGCGGCGCCGGCCGTCCATGCGGTCGACACCATCGTCCGGCTGGCGGCCGCCGAGCGCGCCAGCGACGTCCATGTTGAGGCCCAGAAGGAGTGCATCCACGTGCGTTTCCGCGTGGATGGCATCATGTATGACCGGATGCGGTTGGACCTTGACCTCCACCCCGCGCTGGTCTCCCGGCTGAAGATCATCTCGAACCTGAATATCGCCGAGCGCCGCCTGCCCCAGGACGGGCGCTTTGACG
>CAZKUN010000051.1:0-43335 GCA_964555935.1 uncultured Armatimonadia bacterium
CGATGAAGGGCAGCGGCCTACGAAGCCGCTGCCCTTCGCGATTCTTGGGGTGGGCAGACGCACGAAGCTATTCCGTTTCATCCCCCCGCGACAGTACCCAGCTCACGGCCGTTCGCCTCCCCTTCGCTAATGCGTCAATCAATCCTAGTATGGTTGTTCATATACCTGTTGACAACCAATATAGCATATGCTAATGTGCAAATGGAAGAGTTATGGAAAGTGGCGGAAGCGAGGTGTAGCCAATGCGGACTACGATCGCTGGTCTCGGCCTCAAGCCTAAACGGACGGCAGTCGTGCTGTCGCTGGTGCTCGCGTTCTGCTCTGGCACACACGCGCAGAACTGCGGTCTCGATAGCCTCCTCAACCTCGCTCATCTCCTTGGTCGCGACGTGCCCGCGGATGTGTCCGAAGATCTCCGGCAGCGTTTCCCCGGTGATCAGGCCTCGATGCTGCAGATCCAGGAAGCGGGAGCATCCCTCGGGCTCGACTTGGTCGGCGTTGCGGCTACACTCGACGAATTGGCAGCATTCCGCGGGCCCAAGATCGCGCACCTCGATGGGCCGGAGCACTTTCTGGTGCTCGCCCATCTGTCGCCCGAGTGGGCTCAAGTATGGGAGGGGCGGTCCGTTGCCGTCGCCGACCGGGCGGACGTCGCCGAGCGGTTCATGGGCAACTGTCTCGTGGTCCGCCCGACAGACCCGGCCGAGGGTGAACCCGTCCTCCATCTCGCGGACTTCCACCATGAATTCGGTCTAACGGGCGTAGGCCAGACTGTTAGTCACACGTTTGGTGTCCGCAACACGGGGGCTGCGGACCTCGTGCTGCGTGAGCGGGCGTCGAACTGTCGCGGGTTGGACGTCACCGTCGCTCCGGAAGTCATACCACCGGGGGGCTCAGGCGAGGTGACGGCGCGCCTCGCCGTCGACCAGGGCGGCCCACTGACGATCAGCGCGGCGTTGCTCTCCAACGACCCCTGGTGTCCGGTCACATACATCACCATGCATGGCGCTGCCCCCCACGATCTGGAGGTCGATCCAGACAGACTTATCATCACCGGCACGCTCGACCCGCCATCCACGAGCCACCTCCGGGTCATGGGCCCGCCCGACATGGACCTCACGGGGGCGTCCATCGAGGGAGAGCGGCTCGCCGTGCAACTGGGTGAGCCCACGATCGACGCCAGAGGGCGTCGATGCTGGGTTCTCACCGTGTCGACGACCGACCAGACTTCGCCGGGCAACCTCACGACACGGTTGCTTGTAGAGACGACGCATCCGGAGCGACCGCACATCGCCGTGCCCCTTTCCGCGCGATTGCGAGGCCCCGTCAACGTCCAGCCACCAACCGCGTTCTTCGGTTTTGTGCCGTTGAGCGTCGAGCGCACCATCCAAGTGGTGTTGAGTGCGGGGGAACGCGCCCCGTTCGGCGTGCGAAGCGTCGAGTGCGACCACCCCGATGTGACGGTCGGCGAGCCGGAGCAATGGGGCCCGACATGGCGCGTCGCCGTCGCTCTGCGTAGCGCCGAGATAGGGATTGTGGAGACCGAACTCGTGGTGACCACCGACCTGCCCACTCGCGGGACGGTCCGCGTGCCGGTCTACGGACATGTCGGCGCGGGCCTGGGCGGCTAAGCGTATGGCAGGCCGCGGTGGGCACCCGCGTGCTTTCAGTTGGACAACCGACAGAATGAAGGGGGATGGGTCAAGATGCGAAAGACAGTCTGCGTTGGGATCCTCACACTGATGGTGTTCGTGGGAACTGGTCTGGCGGCGGACGCGGCGTCGTTCCTGACGGTCCCGGAGATGGCACAGATCCGCGGAGGCGACGACCTCGACACCTGCAGCGAGCCTACCTACAAGTGCGCGCAGGATCAGGCATGTCAGCAGGGCTCCATGATCTGCTATGCATACCAAGGCAATCTGGAGTATCGTTGCATCGCGGGCGACCGCACAGGATGTGAGCTGTCTCAGAACGGCGAGCCGTGCTTCTGGGAGAGGCGGATGCCCAACCCGCCAATGAATCCGTGCCCTACGACTTACCAAAACTGCGGGGTCGAGATACCCCACGGCGCGGCGAATGACGGATGCCATGACGACGCGGAATGATGACTCGGGCATCGCCGTGGGTCGTCCGCGTCCTCGCAGGACGCGTCCGCTCGGCGGGACGCGGGCGACCCGGCCCATCAGCAGACCTCTGGAGGTGCCACTTGCGAACCGCGCGTACCTGTGGCTGTGCTGCCGCACTGCTTGGGCTAATCGCCCTCCATCATGCCCACGCTCAGGACGCCTCCCCGGAGGAGGAGGACATCCTTCGCACGTTGATTACCGGCCTACGGCACCATGAGACGCAGGTGACGTTCGCCGCGGGCGAGGCGCTTGACGAGTGCTTCTTCACGGACGGGTTCGCCGAGATCATGCGCCCTCCTCTCCAGGGCGATGCCACGCGACCCCCGTGGCCTCCGGGCTCCTACGATCGCGGCGCTTACGTGGTCCGCTTCCGACTTGGGGTCGACGACTGGCGCTACGAGGTCCAGCCGCTGGTCTGGCCGGGCGATCCGTGGGACTGGGGATTCGATCCCGACCTGACGCGCAACCGGCGCGATGTCTACGATGTGTACCGCCAGGAGGTCTGTCAGGGCGGCGTCATCTACGGGCACGCTCGACAGCGTGGCGCCCCGCCCACGGGCACCATCAGTACGTCGGACAGCCCACACCCGGGAGTGCTCCACACCCCCTTTGGGGCTTGGCTTGGTCTGGCGCTCACTTGGCAACCGTGGTCGGAGACGATGGCGGACGAGAGGTTCGGACTCACCGCCGCCTACATGGTGGACTACCTCGGCGAGTGCTACCTCGTCGAGCGCGGGACCAAGGACGGGAACAGCATCGGCGAAACGCGGACCTGGATCGCTCCAAGAGGGGGGCCTTTGTTGTCCTAAAAGAGGAACGCCTCGAGATATCCCAGGACGACCCCTTCAAGGGCCGGCGGGTCGTCGCCTACTGGTCCGATTTCCACGAGACCGTGGATGGGTGCTATCTCCCAACGGCCTACCGCACGGACTGGTACATCTACGCAGCAGGCCGGACGAGCCCCTGGGAGTACTCGCGTCGCGTGACGTTGCTGCAACCTGTCGTGACCGACCCAGCCGAGGCGCGTCGTGACGAGCTACCGATAGGCACGGCGTTGGTCGGGGCGCGGGGCCACCAGTTCGGCACTGACTATCCGTCCCGCAAGCGCCTGGCAGAACGCCCGTGGGACCGGGTGTCCGAGTTCCTCGCCGAGCCTCTTCCCCCCGACGACCCGGCGTTCGCTGAAGAGAACGCCGGGTTCTTGCGACCTCTACAGGGAACCGAGGCGGAATGGCTGGTGGAGAAGCACCGGCTCTAGGGTCTACGTCCCCGCAACGGGAGGCCAGGATGACGCGCTCTCAAGCCGGCTGGCTGGTGATGATCGCGGTCGCGTTGAGCATGCTCCTCGTTTCCGCGCAGTCGGAGTCGCCCACGACAATCCCCTCGATGGGGCGACCGCTGGCTCTCTACCGCAATTCCCACGCCACGGCGGCGGCGTGTTGGCTGGAGTGCGTCGGTCTGCGCAAGGACGGGGAGTCGGATCGTCTGCTGATCGGCACGGCGGCCATCTTCCTGGAGTTCTGCGAGTGCGACAAGCCGGGGCGGCCCACCACATGGCGCATCCGCGAGGGCTTGGCCGAGTGGCTGGCGACCCGAGGGTACCGAGTCGAGGCGACGGAGACCGTTCTCCACTCCGACGACGCGGCCGAGCGTGGGACGTTCGATGACTGCACGCGAGAACTCCAGGCCGGCCGACCGGTGATCCTCACTTATTGCTACGACGCGGCCGCTGTCCGGGGCTTGGGTGAGGCGGCTCGCCGGGCCGGGAGTTGCGCATCGGTTGTGGCCATTGGGTTTGTCGAGGTCGAAGGGATGCCCTTCCTGATCTGTCACGACGGACTCACAGACGGCCAAGCCGCACCGATCGACGTCGATAGCGTTCTCCCCGCCGACATCGGCCTCGCGGAACAGGGAGCTTGGTCCGCCCCAGGCACGTCCATATACCGGTGGGGCGGCAACGCGACCAACATAGTCATCACATGCGTCGCACGCCCGGCACCCATCAAGTAGCCGTCACCTCCACTCGGCACCGAACTCAGCGACGGGGACCCGCGAGTCGACCCAGTCGGGCTTCCACTCGTGGTTGGTCGAGGTGACTTCGATCTCGTAGCGGGCCTGGCCGTCCGCTTCCCACGCAAACTCGGGGCAAGGATCGTCCACGGTAGCAGGAGACGCGCGCCACTCGCAGACGAGGTTGGTGGGGGCGGGCGGCTGGGTGACGCCGGACGTGGTGAGGAGGCAGATGAGTGAGAGCATGGAGAGAGATTCAGCGCGCGCCCGACGGACACCTACACGCAGGAACACAACGGCCGGACGCGATCCAACAGACGGGAAGGCCCGCCCGTTCTCGCGACGGTGCGGGCGACGTGGAACGGGTCCGCACTAGAAGAATAGAGTATGTCAGAAGGTGAAACCGATTAGAAACGCAATATTACACTTTATTCGTACAAAAAAAGTAGAGGGGGATGACTGTGGCCATCGCGAAATCGGGTCTGTCCACTAAGCTGGCGAAGTTCCTCAAAAGTCAGGGGATGTGCAACGACGGCACCAAGAAAGGGTCGGCTCAGATAGTCTGCCTTAGGGGCTGCAAGATCAACGACGACGGGAGTCTCTCGGCGCAAGGGGACCCTACAGTCTACACAAACCGATACGAAGACGTCGTGGTCGTGTTCGGGACGAAGTCAACTGGCTCGAAGTACCTTGAGTGTTTCAGGGCTTCGGCCAAGCCCGGGAAGTACTGGATCGAGCACAGTAGCTACGCAGGATCGAACAGCGGGTGCCCCACGGTCCAGCCAGGGCAGTATGCGTACGTTCGGGGCAATCACCGCGGCAAGAAAGCAATGCGACAGGCCTATCAGAAGCCGGTCTGCGTTATCAGGGATCTCAACCGCAACAGCAGGCTCGAGCCCACGGACAAAGTAGACTACCCGTGGGACACCGGCATTAATATCCACGCGGGTGGCAAGGGCACGTATGTCGGCATGAACTCATCCGGCTGTCAGGTTCTGTGGGGCGGCTGGACAGGGACGCCGTGGAAGACGTTCTACAGCCTCATCTATAGGACGGCTGCGGAACAGAAGCTCTTCCATTACGCGGTCATGGATTTCCGCTTCTTCGGCAAGTGGCACGACAACCCGGACGAACGCGACACAACTTACGCCCGGCTATACTTCGGGTCTACCGGGGCAAAGGTCGACGAACTGCAGGAGCTACTGTCGGCCAAGGGCTACTACCCGTCGGCCATGAAAGGCCCCTTCGGCAAGGTGACTGACCAATGCCTGAGGCGGTTTCAGAAGTCCGTTGGGCTTCCTCCCGACGGCGCGGTCACGCCGCCGGTGTGGGACGCGCTAAGAGCGTGAGCCGGAACTCCATCCTCGAACGACCAGACGGCCGGACCTCGCAAGAGGCCCGGCCGTTTGGTCGTCTATTGCTCGAGTCGCTACTCGGCGGGCGGGAAGTCGACGGACGGGAGGTGAGTCAGCGCCTCGTCGAGCTTCTCCTGCGAGTATTCGAACGGCGCCAAGTCGTCCGCGAAGTACTTCTCATAGGCCGCCAGGTCGAAGTGGCCGTGGCCGCTGTAAGCAACCACGATGCACTTCTCCTCCCCCGTCTCCTTGCACTTGAGCGCTTCGTCGATCGCGCCGCGAAGGGCGTGCGAAGTCTCGGGCGCGGGGAGGAAGCCCTCACTACGGGCGAACTGGACTGCCGCCTCGAAGCACGGGATCTGCTGGAACGCGCGTGGCGCGATGAGACCCTCTTCTACGAGCAACGAAAGCTGCGGGGAGTCGCCGTGGTAGCGCAGGCCGCCGGCGTGGATTGGCGCCGGGACGAACGTATGGCCGAGCGTGTGCATCTTGACCAGCGGCGTGAGCTGGGCGGTGTCGCCGAAGTCGTAGTGGTACTTGCCACGGGTGAGCGTCGGGCAGGCCGTCGGCTCGCAGGCGATGATCTCGATGTCGGCGCCCTGGAGCTTGTCTTTGATGAACGGGAAGGTCAGCCCCGCGAAGTTCGATCCGCCGCCGACGCAACCGACGAGCACGTCCGGCTTCTTCTCACCGGCGATCTCAAGCTGCTTCTTCGTCTCGAGACCGATGACTGACTGGTGCATGAGCACGTGGTTGAGCACGCTGCCGAGGGAGTATTTGGTGTCATCGCGCGTGGTGGCTTCCTCGACGGACTCGGATATGGCAATGCCCAGGCTGCCGGGGGTATCGGGATCCTGCTCAAGGACGGTGCGGCCGGCGTTGGTTTCGGTGCTCGGGGAGGAGACGACGCTCGCGCCCCAAGTCTCCATCAGCAGGCGCCGGTACGGCTTCTGCTCATAGCTGACCCTGACCATGTAGACCTTGCACTCGATGCCGAAGAGTTGGCACGCAAAGCTGAGCGCGCTGCCCCACTGGCCCGCGCCGGTTTCGGTCACGATGCGCGTGACGCCCTCTTGCTTGTTGTAGTAGGCCTGGGGGACGGAGGTGTTGGGCTTGTGGCTTCCGGGCGGGCTGACACTCTCGTTCTTGTAGTAGATGCGCGCCGGGGTCCCGAGGGCTTTCTCCAGTCTGTGGGCGCGGCAGAGCGGCGACGGGCGCCAGAGCTTGAGAATGTCCTGGATCTCGTCGGGGATGTCAATCCACCGATCCATTGACATCTCCTGCTTGATCAGCTCCATCGGCAACAGCGGCGCGAGGTCCTCCGGCCCCAGAGGCTGACCTGTGCCCGGATTGAGCGGAGGCGGCAACGGCGCCGGCAGGTCCGGATTGATGTTGTACCACGCTTGCGGCATCTCGCTCTCGCTCAAGAGAATCTTCGTCTCCGACATGTAGTGCCTCCGTGAATTTACGCTTCCGTCTTCAATGGCCCGCCCGCTGAGTGCCGTCGGGACGCATTCTACTCATCACTGCGGCGTCTGTATCTCTTCCGGCGCTTCTGGCGTCTGAGATCGGGATGGGCTTTCATCTCCTCAACCACGTTAAAGACGATCGGGCAGTAGAGCACTTTGTCGAGCGTCCCCGCCATGTCATCGAGGATCGGCATATCAAGATACGGGAAGCCGCTGCAGCGGCTTGGGCGGTCTTCGTAGATGGTACACATGAGGTTCTTCTGAAACGAGCACGGCTGCTCGCGCAGATACCAGTAGCCGTCGCCGTGCTTCTCGGTATACTGCTTGTTGAACTCATCGGTCGTCATGCCGAGTGCCTTCGCAACCTGGGCGCAGTCGTGCCCGGTGAGTTGGAGTTGCATCCCCGCACAGCAGTTGCCGCAGTCTCTGCAATCGATCTCGGCCCAGACACGCTCGGAAAGCTCCTGTTGCAGCGCCATGACTTGGCGCTTTGTCCAGGAGTGGCGGTACTTGAGCCAGCGGAGGAAGTTCCGGTTGTCCTTCTCGCGCCGTTGCGCGAGCCGGTAAATTCTCTTGAGGTCCGCCTCCATCAAGTTCTCCAGTCGTCGGGCCGCGCGTGTCGGTCCACAAGCCCTGGCACGTCTTCACGCGTCGATAGATCGCGTGAGTAAGCAACGGGATTCGCTCTGGGGACACAGACGACCTGCGTGGGGGAACCGACCGGGCTAGTAGCGCTCGGACGCGGTGCACCAGTAGATCTTCTTCGACCAAACGCGGGTCTTCTTGCGGAGCAGCTTCTCCACTTCCTCGCCGTCGTAATGGACAGGCCGGCCCATCGCTCCGATGTCGCGCATGAAGCCTTTGGCCCGGACGACGCCGCGCCCGTGGAAATGAACCGTGACCTGCTTCTGCCGGCCGTGCCGGCGGTTGTCGAAGATGGCGAAGACGACCGTCGCGTGGTTCTTCTTGACCTGCACGTCGTCTTTGCTGCTGATGACCAAAGGGCCGCCATCGTCGGGCGCTTCGCGAACGTTGCCGCGCTGAAGGTCGACGTGAGGGTAGGTGCCCGGCTTCGCGTAAATGGGGAGGTCGCTGGGGCCTGAGACCCTGACACCGTACTTGCGGAATGCGTCCATCTGCGCCTTGCTGCCGCGGTTGGCGCCGACTCGCGCGGCGACCGGTTTGGGGATGGCGTCGGGACCAGCCACCTCGGGCATCGGCACGTTGGTTGCGCCCGCGCTCATCATGACTTCCTTCAACGAGCCGCCGCAGAGATCGGTGAAGAAGGCAGTGGCCTCGCTGTTGCCGATGACCGCTTCTTGGGACTCGATGAGGATCTGTTGTCCGTCCTCCGTCTGCGTCCGATAGCGGGGACGCTTCCCGCCGCTGTCGCTGGCGAATAGCTCCTTCACCTTATCGAGGATACCCATCAGCACGTCGCCTCCCGCGTCGGCCAACCCTTCGACTCAGTGGTTTTCTTCGCCACGGCATCGCCCACATCCTGCGTTCCGGCGGATCCGCCGAGGTCGGGAGTGAGGGTCTGGCCCTCCCTGACGACGTCAGCAATCGCTCCGTTCAGCGTCGCCGCAGCCTCGGGCTCGCCCAATTCGTCCAGCATCATTGCCGCCGTCAGCAGCGCGGCAATGGGATTGGCGATGCCCTGTCCGGCGATGTCCGGCGCCGTGCCGTGGGGAGGCTCGAACATGCTGATTCCGCCTGGCGCGATGTTGGCTCCCGCCGCCATTCCCAACCCGCCGATCAGCGCCGCTGAGAGGTCGGTGATGATGTCGCCAAACATGTTCGGCGCGACGACGACATCGAAGTGCTCGGGCTGAGTGACGAAGCGCATGGACAGAGCGTCAACGTGCATCCACTCGCTCGCGACGTCGGGGTACTCCTCCGCGACCTCCTCGAAAATGTCCGACCAAAGCTTCATCCCATGCCCCATCGCGTTGACCTTCTGACAACTCGTGACCAAGCGCTTGCCGTCACGCTGACGGGCAAGATCGAAGGCGTATTCCATGACGCGGCGGCAGCCCTTCTCGCTGTAGATGCCGACCTGTATCGCCAGCTCGTCGGAGTCGACGAAGTGCGCGCGCAAGCCCGCCCATTTCTCAAAGCCCAGCGAACCCCGCGCGTAGCGACCGCCCTGGCCGATGTAGAGGCCTTCGGTCGCCTCGCGAATGACGGTGAAGTCGATGTCGGCCGGGTCCTTGTCCTTGAGGACGAACGGCGCGCCCGGTAGGGGCTTGGTCGGGCGAACGTTGGCGTATTGATCGAACGCGAAGCGGATGGCTAACACCGCGCCGCGAATTGCCAACTCCTCGGGCACGGCGTCCGGCCAGCCCACTCCGCCGAGGTAGATTGCATCGAAGTTGCCAAGCGTATCGATGGCGTCCTCAGCCATCATGACACCGTGCTCAAGGTAGTACTGGCAGCTCCACGGGAACTCCTCGAACTCGAATGCGAGCGCCGGAATCGTATCGGCGAGCGCGCCGAGGACCTTAATGCCCTCAGCGACGACCTCGATCCCGATGCCATCACCGGGGATGACAGCAATCTTGTGTTGAGCCATGACAGCCTCCGACGGGTGATTCGGGTAAGCGGGCGCTAGTACCCCGCCTCCAACTCTTCCCAGGCGACGCGGGAGTACCAGGTCAGGATTCCATACGCTTCGGTGCCGACAAGGATGCCTGGATTGGTGAAAAACCGTGTCGAGCGCGCGAAGTACACGGGCGGCAACAGGTGCGAGCTCTCGCCGGGCGCGAGGAAGAGCGTCGGGTAGACGTTGCGTCGCGCCGGGGTGGTGAAGAGATCGACGCCTTGCGCGCCTGTTACTACGAACTCGGGGGATTCATCGTCGAGCCAGTCGATGACCGAGATCGCGTTGGGCCGGAGGGGGCCCGCCTCCTCAAGCGGGGAATCCGACTTCGGTCCGCTCGTGTAAAGCTCGATCTGCGCCGCCTTGTTGATCCTCGGCGCGCGATTCCTGCCCGCTCGGTTCTCGAGGTAGATGATGGGTTGGCGGTCGATGTACGCCTCGCCGGGGACCTCGCGCGCGCCGAGGAAGAAGTCGGTGTCGCCGTCGCGGTCGTAGTCGGTCGCGCAGACCGTCATCAGCCCCGGCAGCGACATCGGCCGCCCGCCGGATGAGATCTGTTCGGCCCTGAGGATCCCCGTTTCGGTGCGCGTGAGAAGCTGCACTTTGCCGGCGCCCGAGCCGACGGCGATGCTGGCGAGCGCCTCGCCCGTGTTGGGCACGAACGCCGGTCTTGCATATCCGCCCTCGGCGGCCCACAGCTTGTCGCGAGCACCGACCAATCTGCCCACGCCGTAGATGCCCTCGCGGCCACGGCCCTCGTCGAGATGGACCTGCAGCAAGCCATCCTCGCGGCCGACGAGCAGGTCTTCGCGGCCGTCGCCGTCCCAGTCGCCGAGGTCGGCGGCCGCGCACCGGCCGGCATCGATCGGGGCGTCTGTTTGCTGGAGATAGTCGCGGGTTGAGAGTTGGTTGCTCTGCGTCCGCTCCAGCAGCAGCACGTATCCGGATCGGCACCCGAAGAGGATGTCCGCGTCGCCATCGATGTCGTAGTCAAAGCACCGGGGCGCGAGGTCCCGGAGGGGGACGCCCTGAGGCGCGGGCACGGTGCCGTCGGCGGATCCGATCGGCATCTCCTCGCCGAAAGTCAGTGGATCCCCGGCCTCGCCAAAGCGCATGAACGCGCGCCCGTCGCCCGTGCCGATGATGAGGTCGGGGACTTGGTCGGCGTTGAAATCAGCGAGATCGCACCGGACGCGCGGCATCGATTGGGCCGGCACGAGTTCGGCCGGCGGCGCGAGGATGGCGTCACTCTTGCGCCTGGCGAACAGCACCCGACCGTCGGGCGCGGAGACGAACAGATGCGGCAACTCGCCCGGAGAGAGGCTCACCGCGGCGATGCCACAGTCGGGCCCGGGCAGGAGTTTGGTCGCGCCCTCGGCGAGGACCTCAACGCCCGGCGCGAAGCTCGCGCCCGAGTCCGTCGCGCGGGTCTCGTAGAGGAAGACCTTGTCACCGGCGGCCAGCAGCAGGTCAGAATCGCCGTCGCCGTCCCAATCGCAAGCCTCCGGGCACGCCGACGACGGGATGGGGCTGAAGGCAAACGGATCGGTCTCAGAGCTACCCAGCCCGGTCGGCGCCTCAAAGACGCCGCCATCGCCCTGACGGAAGAAGAGCAGGTCGCCGTAACCCGAGCCGGTGAACATGTCGACTCGCCCGTCACCGTCCCAGTCAACCGGGGCAACGTCGGCCCAGTCGCCTCCGGTAAGCGGGCCTACGGCCATCTTGAACACGATGCCGTGAAGCCACGCGAATGGACCCGCCTGGGTGATGTCAGCGAAGCGCTGCGCCCCCGCCGGACAGATGGCAAGGGAGACAAGCAGCGGGACCAGCCAAAGCCGGCCCCGCCCATGCGCGCGCGTGGTGGATCGGTGCATCCCGGTTCTATTCCTTCAGTTCGTCTTGGTTCTCGCGGATCTTCTCAATCGCGTCGGCGATGTCGTCCATGTCAGCCGGCGTGGCCAGCAGTGTATTCTGCCCCAGCCACCAGCCTTCGGAATCGCAGACATGCTCAGTCACCGGGCAACTTACCTTGGCGTAATCGACCGAGCCGCCGTAGAACTTGCATGCGAAGGGGCACTCGTCCGGTCGCGCGCCCATCTGGAACATGGGTTCGCGATATAGGGGATTGTACCCAACCGAAATGCCGATGCCCTCGGCGCTCATGGCGGCGATGAACTGGGCGCGGGTGATCCCGCCGAATTCCTCCTCCTTGAACTTGCCAAGGAAGAGGTGCCAGGCGTTGCGCGTCGCGCCCTCGTGCATGGTCGCGTAGCCGACGCCGGGGATGTCGTCGAGCCGCGACTGCAGGTGGTAGCCGCACGCGTCGCGCCTGTCCATCAGCTCGGGAAGACGCTTCATGCCGCAGCGGATCAGCGCCGCCTGGAACTGCGTCAGACGCAGGTTTGCGCCGAGGATGCGGTGGTCATACCAGCCCCCGTCGGGCTCGCGCCCGACGTTGTGTATCGACCAGGCGCGGTTGAAGAGTTCCTCGTTATTGGTGAGGATTATTCCGCCCTCGCCGGCAGTGACGTTCTTGCTCGACTGAAACGAGAAGCAGCCCAGGTCGCCGATTGCGCCGACCTTAGTGCCCTTCCACTCGGCCCCATGGGCTTGGGCGCAGTCCTCGATGAGTACGAGGTCGTGCTTCTCAGCGAGGGCCTTGAATGCGTCCATGTTCGCGGGCGAACCGCCGATATGCACGGCGATAATCGCCTTGGTGCGCTCGGTGATCGCCGCCTCGGCCGTGGCGGGGTCGAGGTTGTACGTGTCCGCATCGATATCGGCGAAGATCGGAATCGCGCCGACCATGATGACCGAGTTCGCGGTCGCGATGAAGGTGTAAGGCGGGCAGATGACCTCATCGCCCGGCCCGATGCGCGCGGCGCGGAGAGACGTCTCGAGCGCGGTGGTGCCGCTCGTTACCGCGACGCCGTACTGGGCATCGTGAAACGCCGAGAACTCCTCGAGCATCTTCGTGCCGACTTCGCCGCCGATGCCCCAGATATTGCCTTCGAGCACCTCAATCAGCGCTTGCTTGTCTGTCTCGTCAGTCACCGGCCAGCCGGGCCAGCCTTCCGTCCGGATCTTGTCGCCGCCATTGATTGCTAGCTTGGGCATAGTCATCCCCCATAGTGGGTACGTCGCGTGCTCTGAACGGGCGCTAGGTTCGTTCCCGGCGACATCAGTCCTCCGGTGAGTTTGCGCGCCAGACGCGAATCGTTGTGAACGGATAGCTCCAGTCGTGCGGAAGCGGGCCACACGGCCCGAGGACGTGCCACCCCATCTTGCGCTCGTGCGTGCTTGCGAGCGAGTAGTTTTCTTCGAGCGCCTCACGAAAGGCGACGGCCTTCTCATCTTCGGCGCGGAGCCAGTCGGCGAACTGGAAGTCGCTCTCGACGAACCACTTGGGTCGCTTGGCGGCGAGGTCGGCGGCGTCCATGAAGGCGATCGTCTCGAGGTCCCAGGCCGACCGCCGGAACGATGCCCAATGCGCGAGATTGCCGAGGGTGTCGGCTCCGTTGTTGTAGTCCAGCGGCGGCATGTCAAACCACACCGTTCGGCCCACGCCGATCGTCTCGCCAGCGGGGACGGTCGCCTGGAGCTCCGCCAGCGCGGCGTCGCGCGGCTCGGCTTCGAAGGCCAGCGACGCGGACAGGAATGTCGATGTGAGCAGGGCCGGCAGCACGACAACCACGAGGGCGATGCGCGGCAGCATACTGCGCTTGCCGCGCGCGAGGTTGACGAGTCCGGCCGAGGCGCCGATGGCGAGCAGGGGAATGAGCGGGAGGCCGTAGCGCGCGTAGCGGACGCCTGTCGCGCCGATCATCAGATACCAAAGCGCTGCGAAGACGATGAGCGGCATAGCCGGGCCCAGACGGCCGCGCATGCCATAGGCGAAGAGCGCCAGGACTGCGACCAGCGGAACGGATCCGCCGACCGAATACGCCAGCGCGCGCAGCTGGAACCACCAGCCGCATGGATCGGCTGCGTTCGCGGGATACTCGCCCTGCTTCATGTGGTCACGCTCGAAGGCAATGTCGCGGCTGGCGTGCTCCCAATCGAAAAACACGTACGGTGACAGCGCGGCAAACGCCACAACCGCGAGCAGCACGACTGCGCCGACGCGTAGCGCATGGGCCTTGCGCTTGTCACGGTCGGTGGTTAGCCCCTTGCCCAGGACGATGAGCGGCATGAGCATCGCGAGCGCGCCATTGTACTTGGTTGCGGCCGCGGCTCCGACGGCGACTCCCGCCAACGCGGCGATCTTGAGGCGCTCGTCCGTCATCAGCACCATCGACGCATAGAGCGCGAGGGTGACGAAGAACGTCAGCGCAACATCCACCGCCGCGAAGTGGGAGTAGAGCACGTGTCCCGGCGCCACCGCGACGAAGAACGCGGCCAGGATTCCCGCCCTGCGTCCCGCCAGCCGTTTCCCGACGCCGTAGGTGACGAGAACCGTCGCGAGTGCCAGGATGACGGTCATCAGCCTGGCGTCGAGGGTGAACGCGCGAAGGATGCCGGGCAGTTGCGACAGGTCGTCGAGAGGCATCCAGCCGTGTAGCGGCATGCAGATGGCCGCCACGAGGTAGAGATAAAGCGAGGGGTAGTTGAAGAACTGCTGCGGGTTTGGATCCTGGTCAATGAACAAGCTCAGCGCCGCGCTGAGGCTGAAGTACTCGTCGGGATGGTAACTGAAGAGGTGCGTCTCGCCCGGCAAGCCCCACTTGATCCCCGCCAAACGCAACACGGCGGCCGCGCCGATGGTGATAATCAGCGCGGCCGTGATGGTCTTCTTCTTGCGTCCCTCGACGGCGTCATGCGAGACGCCTGACCCACGGGGACTGGTTGCTTCGCTATCCACTCTTCGGCGCCGAGATGTGCAGGATGCCGTAGTGGATCGAATCTCCCCAGTGGCCTGCTCCATCCTTGGCGCGGATGTGGAAGTAGTACTGTCCGGCCTGGGTCCCGCGGAATGTCTTCGTCGTGGCCAGACCCTCGCCGGCATCGTCGGGAACGGTGACCGGCGTCTGGTCCAGCACGTAGCTGTAGTCGGTGATGCCGGTCGCATCGGCGGCCTTCCAGCGGAAGCTCGGCGAGGATTTCCCGACGCGCGCGATCATGAAGTTGTCGATTTTGGCGATCGCGCCGACCTGCGTGTCGGCATTCCCTCGGTCGATGAGGATAACCTGCTGCACGTCCAGCGGCCCGTTCTTCTTCTCCTTGCGGAGCATGGTCGCGAGCTGCAAGGTCGCGTGGTGCCACTGCCCGTCGGCCAGCGCGCCGCTGACCCCCCCGACGACGTTCCCCGCGTCATCCGTGAACCGAATGCCGTGGTACTCGCCATCCATCTGCACCACGAGGTCCACCTTCACGCCCGGGTCGAGCTTGTAGTCGAAGCTGATGTACGGGTAGCGATCGGCGCTGTATTCCTCGTCATACGCCACCGCGCCCATGGTGCCACCGTCGGCTCCGAGCTTCATCGTGAGGCACTTGGCGCCCGTGGCGCCATCACTCTCGTCAACGCTCAACACCGCGTTGAGGTCCTCCGTCGCCCGCCACAGACCCATGTCGCCGCTCTCGAAGGTATTGTCCGCGAGCGTGAGGTGACTGGTCGACTTGATCTCGTAGATCTCAGGCGATTCGTTGTCCTGAGAGTAGTCCATCGTCCACTGATAGGCCGGCGGCAGCGCAGCCTCATTGCCGACGAAGTCCGCCGCGCCGAGTAGCGCGACCTTGACCGTCTGGCCGTCCTCGAAGGAGACCGGGCGCTTGCTGGATGCGGTTCCGTCCCAGATGAGCTTGCCATCCTCGGCATCATAGCTAAGGTAGGCGCTGGACATGTCGTACGCTTGGTCGTCGACAGTGAGCTTGAGCGATGCCGGATCGATGCCCGCCATGCCCTCGTCCTGCACGTCGAACACGATTTTCGACGCAGCGGCTCGCGAGTCCGGCAGCGGCCCCGCAAGCTCGACGGTGGGGACGCCCTTGTCCAGGATCAGACGCAGGTGCCCTGGCTCGCTCCAGTTGCCCGCGTTGTCGATCGCGCGAACATGGAACCAGCAATCGCCCTCAACCTCGGGGTCGAGTTTCAGCGACGTTCCGTCGATCATCTTGGTCTTGCCGGGATCGGTGCCTTCCGATTGATCGAGCACGTAGCTCGCGCCGGCAATTCCGCTCGCGTCGTAACTCGCCCACGAGAGCTGGACGCCATCGCGCGCGTTCGTGACGGGGATGACCTTGAAGTTATCGATGTAGTACGTCCGCCCGGCGGCATTCCCCATGTAGCCCCAGTCCGCGAGGATGAGGTAGCGCACGTCGTAGCTGCTGATGGTGGGATCCGCCTTGCGGAGCATCTCGAAGAGATCGACCTCCGCGTGGTGCCACTCGCCGTCGGTCTGGACGTCCGGGATCTCGCCGATGAGCGAGCGAGTGCTGTCGCTATCGGTGAAGCGCACCGACCGCCACCGGCCATTGACATACAGGCCGAAGTCAGCGCGCAGGCGGCCCGTGCACTTGTAGTCGAATGACATCAGGCGGTATTTGCCGACGTCGAAGCGCTCTTTGCGCACGTACGCGCCGAAGCGCCCGCCTTGACGGTTGTTGAATAGCCTCAGGGAGTAGAGCCCACCCGCGACGGTTGACGGGTCGCGGCACACCACCGCGCCGTCAGGTCCGCCGAACGTGCTCCAGTCACCGAGATCGGTCTCGAAGTCATCGCGGCAAAGGTAGTCATCCGAGCTGACCACGTAAGGCGTGGTCGGCGGGGTGCTGTCCTTGCCGAAGGTATGCTTGTATGTCCACTTGACCGGTTCCGCGAGGGAGTGGCCGAGTCGGTCGGTGACGGCCGCCAGTTCAACCGCAACCTGGTCGCCGTTGGCGAGCGTTATGCCTGCCCGCGCCGGGTCGAAGCTGAGCAACCCCTCCTCGGGGTTGTACTGCATCACGGTGCCGTTGTACGCGAATTCCTGGCCCTGCACGTTGAGTTTGAGCGACCGCACGTCGATGCCCGAGCCGCCCGGGTCCGTGAGCCTCGCGGTGATGAGGGCAGCGCCGCTCGACTCGCCGTTCTTGGGGCTCTGGCTGACGATGCGTGGCGCGTCCACATCGACCAGGAGCTTGCGGTGAACCGCCGCGCCGAACGTGCCGTCTGCCAGC
This sequence comes from uncultured Armatimonadia bacterium, assembly GCA_964555935.1. Classification (GTDB taxonomy): domain Bacteria; phylum Armatimonadota; class Zipacnadia; order Zipacnadales; family VGFC01; genus CAZKUN01. The sequence continues at coordinate 16,718 of CAZKUN010000051.1, forward strand.
TTGGGCCGGACGTGAGCGTAGTAGGTGCCCGAATCCGCCAGGCTTCGCGTGAGTTCGGTCTCAGTGGTCTCGTTCTCGGTGGGCTCCGTGTACGGCTGGTCATCAACGGTCCACGCGCACGACGCCACGCCCTCACCCGCCCACGTCAGGGCGAGTTCGCTCGGACCGGATCCGCCGAGGTAGAAGTTGTCGACCGCGAGCGTGGTGCCGGCGCGGTTGCCGCCGAAGCCCGCGTGGATGTAGCCCTCGTAGTGCGTGTTGGCGAAATAGACGTCCTCGATCCAAAGCTCTTCCTCCGGACCGTAGACGCGCTCGAGGTAACCCACGAGGTCGAGGTCGGCGTGGTGCCACTTACCGTCGGCCTCCACGCTGGGGAACTCGGCGAGAATCTGCGCCTTCGGACCCACCTCGCCGGGCGCGGTGAAGACCACCTCGTAGGTGCCGGAGTTGACCACGCAGTACAGGTTCAGCTTCGCGTCGGGCTGGACGTTATAGTCGAACGAGAGCTGCCCATACTTGCGCGCGTCGAGGCGCCCAGCCTTCAGCTTGGAGCCGAAGTGCCCGCCCGCGCGCTCATTGATCATGGCGAGCGCGTACCCGGAGCCGTCGGCGCCGGGGGCGACCAATGTCAGCTTCGCGCCGCCCACTCCGCCATTGGGTCCGCCGTAGGACTGCCATCGGCCGGCGTCGATCTCGAAGTCATCGTAGATCGCCGGGTGGGATTCTGAGCTAACGGTGATGACGCGCGACTCGACGCTGTCCGTTACGGGGGTCTGCCGGCCTTCGAGGCCAGGGATCGCGTCCGCGGGGGTCTTCTCGTCCTCATAGTAGATCTTCGCGCGCGAAACGATGATCCCGTTGTGCATTGTCCAGATCGCGACGCGGCCGGTCTGCAGTGGTTCCGGGTCGACCGCTTCCAGGATCAACTCCTCGTCCTTGAAGAACTGCAGCTTGTCTCCGCTCAGCCGCGCCCGCAGCCCCCACCACTTGCGGTGGAAGTCGTAGGCGTCATTGGGGTAGGCGTCCTCGAAGATGGGGAAGAGGGCGTCCTCGTTGCGGGTCTCGGCGAGGACTTGGTCGCCCTTCATGATCCGCGTGAAGGCGTTGAGTTCGCCGCCCATGATGAAGCTGTAACCCGAGTCGAGATTCGCGCCATCGGCGTGGATGGTGATGTTCATGTCGTTCGGGTTCTTGTAGCGGCGCTCGGCGCCGACGCCCATCTTCATACCGGCGTAGATCTCAACCGTGACGTCACCGTTGAACTGGTGCTTGTTCCAGGAGATGGACGCGCCGTCCTCATCCAGCCCGCCGTACCATGTCCACTGGGGCGAGCATGTCCAGCGGTTCGTCTGCTTCCACGTGCCGGCGCCCGGGATCCAGTCCGTCGGCGCCGAGGTGAACGTGTAGTCGTAGACGTTGTCAGAGTCGATGACGACGCTGCCGACGTCGAGCGAGAGCCCGTCCGCCGTGACCGCGATGCGGCTCGGTCTGCCGGGGCCGCTGTGCGCCGGCGAGGCCTCATCCAGCTTGGCCAGCCGCTCGCGGGCGTCCTTCTGTTTGGGTTTCTGAGCCCACGCGCCCGTGGCAATGATCAGACTGAGAAGCAGTGTCGTGCAAAATCTTGCGATTCTCATCGTTAGGAACCCCTGCGCCTGGGATCGAACGCCAATCCGACTAGAGCCCGCGAGCCATCAGCGGCTGTCCATCCACGATCAGCAGAAGGTTCGAGCCCTTCCGCGAGACCTCAACCTTGCAGCTACTCTTTGCTAGCTCGACTTGCACCTGATCGAGGTGCTCTCCGTCCCGAGTGAGCGTGACGGTCAATATCTTGGAGCCCTTCGTCGCGGAAAAGGCGAGCTTCAGGCCCTTGTCGGGGACCTCGGGATCGCCCTCGAGCGTCAGCGTGACGGAGCCGTCTCGCAGGCCAATGAATCTGACCTTGAACGCGAGCGACATGTCGCCATAGTAGTCGCCTTTGGTCCACCAGGTCGCGCCCCGGCCTGCCTCGGCCGGTTCGATCCACGGCTGGCGGCGGCCAGCCCATGGTCCCATCTCCGGGTGCTCGGCGGATTCCGAGAACTCCTTGGTGATCTGGGGCCCCTGTCGGCGCTCGATGAAGGCGACCCGAACAGCATCGAACCGCGCTTCCTTGGGGCCACCAGCGTATAGCCCGACCGCGCCGCTGGCCAATCCCGCGTAAAGCGCCTCGATGACGGGCTCGTCATTCACGTACCCGGTCACGAAGCCTCGGTCGAGAACGGTCGCCGCAAGTGCGAGCGGCTTGCCCTTGGCGATCTTCGTGCTGGCCTCCGCGAGGATTTCTTCGCCGTCGGCGCTGGTCTTGACGATCTCAGCCTTCCCCGACGCCGGGGTCACGCGGAAGAGGACACCCGCGCCATCGGCCTGGCGGGCGAGTTGGATGCCGACCGCTCCGCCCTTCGAGCTGGCGATCGCCTCGACGCCATATCGGGTCCACTCATATCGCCCCGACCATAGCACGCCGGCACCGGCGGACTGCGCCTGTCCGTCTGAGTTGGACCAGTTGCCCGAGGCCGTCTGCCAGCGCTCGAGGCTATCGAGGTCATCGTTGAGGAGTTCGAAATCGGCGATCACCACGTCATCGAAATACGCGCCGTCATCACCTTCGGCGTAGAGCCCCGCGCTTCCCTGTCCGAAGCGGTCGGTGTAGCCTTCCAGGACGGGAGTGCCGTCGACCGTGCAGATAATGTGTCCGTCGCAGATCGCGGCGCTGAGAGCGTACCACTGGTCCGGCAGGAAGCCGCCGGGCTTCTCCGCGAGGATGGTTGTATCGCCGCCTATGACCTCGGCCAGTTCGATCCGCGCGCCGCGGTCACCGGTGTCCCAACTAGAAGCCCATCGCATGAGGATGTAGTTCTGCTCGTCCTGGGCCAGCAGAACCAGCCCCATCGCGCCGTCGCCCATCTGGCGGGCGGAGGCGGAGATGCGATAGTCGGTCCAGAACCACATGTCCTGGGATGCGAGGGCCAGGGCGGGAACGTCAGCGGAGACGCCGCGGTAGCTGAATGCGTTGGCGGATTTATCGGCTTCCATCTCATCGGCCTGGTCGTCGTCGCGGAGGCTCTCGGTCTGCCACGAGCCCGAGACCGGTGACCACATGCTCTGCGCGTCCTGCTCGCGGACAAAGTCATCGTTCTCTTTGATCGGTCCGAACGGCTGGACCCGCGCCTCGGCAACGCGCCCGTCCGCCGCGATATGTCCGGCCTTCCCGCCGGTGAGCGACCCGTCCCAGCCGCCGCACGCGACCTGTCCTTCGTAGATGAGTCGGAGCCGGTGGTTCTTGCGAGAGACCGTGAAGACTTGAGCCTCGCCTGGCGTTGCCAGCAGGAGCTTGCCGGGAGGGCCGATCGCTCGAGAGCCGTTGGGGGAGAGCTTGTAGAAGCGGGCGTCGGGCGCGGTGATGTCGAGCAGATAGCACGTGCCATCGTCCTGATAGTCCAGCACGAACTGCACGTGGTCGCCCGCCGAGACCGCGAGGTCGCCCTCGATGGCGCAATCGCCCTCCATGGGGTCCTCAATGAACGTGACCTCGCCCGTCAGCGACGGGATGTCCTGACAGTGCGACAAGCTGCCTGCAAGAAGCAGGCAGGCCAATGCGACCCAGAATTGCGCGCGCATCCGCTCACCCTTGATGTAGGGATGGATGTGCAGCGCCCCGCACGGTGTCGGAGCGCTGCATCACTGGAGTTAGACGGCTGACAACCGGATAATGTTACACTCCGGGGCGAAACCAAAGTGGTTTCGCCCCAAGAGTCTCAGCGGGAGTATTCGATTGGGCTCCCGTTTGGCGTCGGCTCTGATGATACTTACGAGACCGGCGCCCGGGAGGTTCTACCCTTTTACTCCGGCGGGGGTACCTGGAACTCGGGCGTTGCGGTCATCACGCGCGTCGGCATGAAGCGCGAGTCGTTTGTCACGAGGAACTGGTCGGCCTTGGCGCCGTCCTCGCGGTTCTGGATCTTGATCGCGTGCGTCCCCGCGGTGAGGGCGAAGGGCTGGCTGGCCTTGCGCCACTTCCACACCTTGTAGGTACCGTCTCCCCCGATGGTCACCGGGGCCTTGGTGTCGACGACCAGGAAGAACGAGTTCGCGCAGCCGTCGTACCAGTTCGTGCGCACCCAGATGGTGTAGTTGCCCTGCTCGGGAATCTTGACTTTGAACGTGACGAACCCGCCATCACCCTTGACTGCCGAATTCTCGCTCGTGGCGTGCGGTCGCCTCAGCGGGTACTCGACGTACTTGCCGCCCGAAGCGTTCGTGTCGCCACTGACGACCTTAGTCGATGCCTTGATCTCGTTGTACTTCTCGCACTCCAACACGATTCGGTGTCGCGCGGCGAAGGCTCCGGTCGCCAGCGCCATCAGCAAACAGATCAGTAGCAACGTTCCTGCCAACTTTGTCCAGCGTGTCATGTCACTCGCCCTCCGTGGGGGTCTCGGAAGCCTCTTCCGCTTCCGTCTCGGTTGTCGTGTCTTCGTCCGCGTGTTCGTCGGCCTTTGGCATCCGCTCGATGGCCGTCGCCAAGGCCAGAATCAGAATGACCGTGATGCCTAGTCCTCTTACTAGAACGCCGCTGAAGACGTTCGCGATGATCAGGCCCAAGATACCACCGGACAGGCCCAGCGCGAGCGCCCGCAGGAACGGGCTTGCCGCCGCTTCGGCGGCTTCGGTCGCCGCCTTGTAGCGCGAATAGTAGAGCGCCACTAGAGCGATGAACCCGCAGAGCCCCATCGATGCGGCGATGACTAGCCAGCCGCAGTTCGTATCGGGCTCGATCTTCTTGAAGTTTGGTAGCATACCATACATCGGACCGATGTGAAGCTGGTAGCCGCCGGTTCCGACCCCAAGCGCCGGGCTCTCGCCGAGCATGTTCAGCGCGGGCTGCCACTCGATCCACCGCTTCTTCACCTCGGTGGTGGTGGGCATGTCGTCCTCGCCGCCCTCGTAGCCCTCGTCGACGGCAGCCGCCTCGTCAAACACGCCTTCCTCGTAGAAGTCCAGCACCTCGACGACGTTGGCCTGCCAGTTCCGCTTGAACGCGAACGGGCTCGCCACAGTGAATACCAACACCACAGCCGCCAGTGTTACAGTCGTTTTCGTCCCGCGTCGCAGGCTGAGCGCCAACACGATCGCCACGAGCGCCCAGAAGTGCAGTCCTGACAGCATCGTCAACGCGCCGACCCCCACCGTCGCGAGCAGCGCCGGCTTCAGCCACTTGGGCGATTCAAGCCCCGTGCCGAGCGCGAACAGGATCGGCAGCACCATCAGCAGGTAGTTGCAGTAGATGCTGCGGCTGCTCGGGCCTCCCAGCGCCAGCGGCCCGATGGTGATCTTCCCTGCAACGTATTCGCCCAGCCCGAAGGTCGAGTGGACATCCGGGAACGTCTCCGAGGCTTGGGCCGGATCGGCGACCACGGCGTATTGGACCAGCCCCACCAGCACCATAAGGGCCGTGCAGACGCCAATGAAGGTGATTGCCTTCCTGATGACGTCCTCGCCCTTGAGCACGTTCAGCAGCAACGTGTAGAGGCAGAGGAAGTAGAGCGTGAACTGCGCGACATCCACGACGCCTGACTTCAGCGCCTCCTTGGAATCAGCGCGTCCGACGGCGATGATGGCCACCGCGATGAACGCCCACGCGGCCAGCGGGGGAAGTTGGATCTTGCGCAACTGCCCCGTCGCGAGCGCCCAGATGCCCCACAAGCCAAACAGCAGCGCCGCGAGGCCTTCGGCTCCGGGAAGGAACGGTCCGTCGCGGAGGGCCTTGGCATCGTTCTTGGTCAGCGCGCACTGTGTCTGCGCGAGAATGATGAGGATCAGCACGCCGATGAGCAACCAGGTGGGAGCCTTCTTCATGCCTCGCCACCCCCACCCATGAACATACGCGCCACGTGGCCGATGAGAGCCAGGCCCACGATCAGCGAGGGCCAGTGGGCGAATTTCCGCTCGCCAGAGACCGTCATGATCACCAACAGCGGCACGGCGACCGCGATGATCCGATAGATGGTCAACCCGGAGCTGTAGGCGGGGACCTCGTAACCGGCCGCCGTCAGCGCGGCGCGGACACTAAACGCCACCACGATCAGCGCGATGGCGGAGATCAGGCCCGCCTTACGGAAGAGGTTGTCCGTCCCGGACTTGCCTCCGCCGACGCACCAGACGGACCCGCCAATCCCAAGCACAATCCAACCGAGCGTGCCGAGGCCCGGATACGCATCCAGAATCCACATCGGCAGCGTGTCCGCGAGCGACCCTATGCTCTCGAAGGTCGGGTCGACCGCGAGCCTCATGCACGTGGCGACACCCAGCGCGCAGAGCAGCTTCGCGGGAGTGGTCGCCGCGAATCGACTTCGGCCAATCGCCGCCGCCGCGAGCAGCGCCACGCCCAGCAGCAGCAGCGTGAACTTCTCCTTGCTGCCGTGCGGCGCTAGCGGATTCGTGGTCCAGATAGTTGAGACAGCAATCGCGGCCAATCCGACATAGACCAGCACGGCGCCGACAGTCGTCGCCGCTCCACTCTCTGTCCGGATTGCCGTCGTTTCTGCGTTAGCAGTCATGCCTAGTTGGACGCCCCCGGTTTCCTACTTAGGCCTGTAGTATGAAACAGTCTACCCGCACGAAGGTTGCAGCACCAGCCCTAGAACCGTGCGAGACATCACATTCGTTCCCGCGCGGATTCTCCGTAAAGCTCAGCCATTTTGCCCAGCCAGACGTCGCGCGTGTTGCGTTCGAGCACGATCTCACGAGCCCGGTCGGCCATCTTCCGCGACTCGGCGGGGCGAGAGAGCGTCAGTGAGATCGCCGTAGCGAGACCCTCTGTGTCGCCCAGTGATGCCAGGCGTCCCGTCTCTCCCTCGCAGACCCAGTCGCTGATGCCTGGGATGTCGTGGCCGACAGCTGGCGCGCCCGCCGCCATCGCCTCGAGGAGCGCGTACGGTCCGCCCTCCCAGCGCGATGGCATGGCGTAGCAGTCGGCGATCTTCAGCAGCTCGGGCACGTCGTCTCGCGCGCCCAGCAACTGAACGCTCTCCGCAGCGCCTAACCTGCCCGCGAGCCGCTCCAGTTCCCCGCGCAGCGGACCCTCGCCTGCAATCAGGAAGCGCGCGTCTGGGTGATGCCGGAGCACCGCCGGTGCGGCCCGGACGAGAAACTCGTAGCCCTTCTGAGGTCTGAGCGCCCCAACACTTAGAACGACCGGTTGGGCTGGTTCGATCCGTAGTTCAGCCCTCTTCGCCGCAGTATCGGATTCCGCGAGGAATGGCGTGGGGTCGATGCCATTCTCGATGGTCACGACCCGATCCTGGGGGAGTACGTGCCAGTCGGCGGAAAGCTTCGCCTCGGACGGCGCGACTGCGACCAGGCGATCGGTGTGCTTGCCCGCCCAGCGCTCAAGCCAGATGTACGGCGCCTGTCGGAAGGGTCGGTCGGACATCTCGAACGGGAAGCAGTGGGGCGTGTAGATGCGCGCGCCCTTATGGAGGTTGCGAGCCGCCATCCGCCCCAGGAAGCCGGCTTTGGCTGAATGGAAGTTCAGGACGTCAAACCGGCGCGTCGTGAACAGCTTGCCCAGGAAACGGTATACAGCGAGGGCCGAATGGGGGAGAGCTGTCCGGCGGAAGTCGCACTGGATCGTCTCAACGCGGTTCTGCGTTGCCGCGCGGACGGTCTGGTCAAACTCGGGGTCACGGTGCGGGCTGTAGATGAGGGTCTGCTCGAACCGCGTGCAGTCGAGACCACAGAGGAGGTCGAGCACGTGCTTCTTGCACCCACCCTCGACCGCCTCGACGACTTGAGCCACCCGAATCGGTGACGGCATGGGAGATCTCCGGGTTACTCGCCTTTACGCTGAGCGCCGCCGAATGCGCTTGGTCACGTGGCTGAGGACCATCCGAGTCTCCTCGATGCGCAGGACGAAGGCGCCTATGAGGAAGACCGGAACCGCGACGAGGGATGTGGCCGTGAGATAGACGAATGCCGTACCCCGGCCCGCCAACTCGATCCGCTGCTCGACGAGATCGGCCGCGAAGTAGGTCGCCGCGGCCATCACGCCGCACGCGACGGCGAGCTTGACGGCGAACGTCCCTACCGGACCCCACTTGACCTTGCCGATGCGGCCCCGAAGCAGGGCGTAGAGGATGATGACTTTCAGGCTCTTGGAGATCGTCAGCGCCAGGGCAACCGCCAGGACGCCGAGGTTGAGCTGGAACACGCCCATGACGGCGATGAATACGTGCAATATCGCGCACGCCGAGCCGACGTAGTTGGGCGTCTTGGTATCGTTCAGCGCGAAATACCACTTGTTGAGAATGCCCTCGATGCTGAAGAACGCCATCCCCGGCGTGTACGCCAGCAGCGCCAAGATGGAGAGGTTCTGCTTCTCTGGAGTGAACTCGCCGCCGCCATAGACCAGCCAGAGGACGCCCCAGCGCAGGACGATCATCCAGACCGTGGCCGGGATGAAAATGAACGCGATGATGCGCGTGGTCTGGACCAGCGCGTCGCCAAGCTTGTCCTTCTCGCCGCGGTGCGCCCACTCGGAGAGGAACGGGTAGACGACGAAGCTGACGGCCATGGGCAGGATCTGCGCCATGGTATCGGGCAGGCGTCGGGCGTAGTCGAGGCAGCTATAGGCGCCCTCTTCGATCGCGGTGCCGCAGTAACTGTCGATGTAGGTGCGCAGCGTCGAGAATGTCAGTCCGACGATGATGGGCGGGATCAGGCCCCACAGCCGCGGCATGTCCGGATTGCGATCGGCGCTGATCTCCGCCTCTTCCCCGCCCTTGCGCACGAGCCTCGACAGTCCGTAGAGGGCGCCCGTCACGGCGGCGATTCCGACGCCGTAAAGCAACCACTGCCCTGCGAGCAACCAATCCCATTTCGCGATGCAGATCGTCAGCGCAACGCACAGCGTTAGCCCGCCGATCCAGAGCACGGGCTGGTGCGGATAGCGGATCAGCTGCATTGGCAGAGCGATCGCCTCGGCGCCGACTTGTCGGAATGTCTTGCCGAGAGACGGCACGCGCCAACGCTTCTTGAAACTCGGTAGCTGAACGACCAGCCGCGCGACGCCGCCGATCACCACGCCCAGGCCGGCTGCGAGAATGCCGTTGGCGTCGCCGGGCTTCCAGACCAGGCCGACGAGCACGACGAGAGAGATGAGGACCAGAAACCGGAATGCCGCCTCCGCGACGGCGGGGATAGTGAATTCCTTATATGAGTGCAGCGTGAGTTCGGGCATTACGGAGAGGCTGAATGCGACGAGCGCCGGGGCCATTATCCGCATGAGCAGGACGGCGAGCCGGGAGCCCTCGTCTTGCATGTGCGGCCAGAGCGTGCGGATGATGCTGGGCGCGAAGAAGACAGCCAACGCGGCGATCACGACGAGGACGAGGAAGTGGATGACCATGACGACGGAGCCGAACTCCCACGCCGCCTCCTCGCCATCCTCGTCCTTGCGCTTCACGAACAGCGGCAGGTAACACGGCCGCTCGAGCTTCTCGATCTTCGTGTAGACCAGGAAGATGAAACTGTTGTAGATGACCTTGAAGGCATCCGTCGCCGCCGACGCGCCGAAGTAGCGGGTGAGGAGCATTTCCTTGGCCAGCCCCGCGAACTTGGAGAGAAGCAGGAAACCGGTCACGACGAGCGCGGCCAGCGTCATGCGCCGCCCGTCGGATGAGTCTTTCTCCGGCTCCGGCTGTTGCTCGTCGGTGGTGTCGACTGACTCGTCGCTCATTCGGAGGTGGTCAATCCTTCGCGTTCTGGCGTCTCCGGTGGCACGTCTCCGCGCGCAGTCCGGGCGATGGTCTCTCTGAAGAACGCTTCAAGGGCGAGCACGTTCCGAGATGCGTCGTACTCCTTGATGACCTTCGCTCGAGCGCGCTCTCCCATCGCCGATGCCCCTGCCGGATCATCCAGAATGGCCTTGATCGCCTCGCCGAGTTCGCGCGGGTTGTTCGGCTCGACGATCAGCCCCGTGTCGCGGTGCTCGATGAACTCGGGGATACCGGCGACATGGGAGCCGACGATCGGCGTCCCGACCGCAGCGGCCTCGAGGATCACGTTCGGCAGCCCGTCCCGATCGCCGTCGGATGCCACGATCGATGGGACTACCAGGCAGCGCGCGGCCTGCAGCAGCTCCTTGATCTCCTCGCGCGCGAGCGAGCCGCAGAAGGTCACCGCGTGTGCGAGCCCGAGACTGTCACGAACCGCCTCGAGTTCGGGCTGGAGCGGCCCATCTCCCGCAATGGCAATCGTGAACCGGCCTCGACTCCGCCGCAATACTTCAGCCGCCCGCAAGAGCACCTGGTGGCCCTTCTTCTCGACGAGGCGCCCGATGATCGCGATGATCGGCTCGCGTGTCGGTCGGCGTGTCCCGGTGGTGAAGGCTCCGAGATCTATTCCGTGGCGGACAAGGTGGATGCGGCTATGGACAGCGGCGGGCTGCGTGGCGAGCAGCTTGTTCATACCGGCTTGGGTGCAGACGGTCGCGAATTCGGCCTCCATCAGCTTCGTCGGAAGGATGATCGACTCGTCGGTGAAAATGTCGCGCGCGTGCAGCGAGATGCTGAATGTCAGTCCGGTGATCTCGGCGAGGAGCATCCCCACGGTCGCGGGCATTGAGCCAAACTGGGCATGGACGTGATCGATCTGCTGTCCCTGCAGTGCCTGCGCGAACCGGCACGCCGCAGCGAGGCTTGCGATGAGTTCCTTGGCGTGAGAGGGCGCGCGCAAGGAGTGGAGCAGAGCTACCAGCGTGGCGCTGGCGCCGCCCTTCGGTGAGGTGGCGCATGTCGCGAGCCAATCCCAGGCGGACACGGCCGAGCCCGGCGCGGCTCGGTAGGTGAGGCGCGACATGAAAGGCTCGGCTTTGGCGTGGATGGGATCGCGCGGCTCCGGCCCGGTCAGGGCGCATGGGTAGATCTCAAAACCAAGCGCCGCCAGCTCTGTCATCTCCTCGAGGATGAACGTCTCCGATACCGAGGGGAATTGGTTGAGGACGTAGACGATACGGGGGTTGGTCGTCGGCTCAGACACCTCGCTCACCTACTTCCGCGTAGACCCGCAGCACCGCGTCGACGTGTTTGCGCCAGGTGCATTCCTTCGCCCGGGCGAGGCCCCGGCGGGAGAGCTGTCTACGCACCTTCTTGTTGCCCAGCACCTCGACCAGCGCCTCGGCGAACTCCTCCGGCGGCCCGATGGGTACGATCCGCGCGGCGTCGCCGACCACCTCCGGCAGCGCTCCGCGGTCTGAGCAGATGACCGGGGTGCCGCTTGCCATCGCCTCCAGGGCCGGCAGCCCGAAACCCTCAACGAGCGACCAGAACAGGAGCGTGTCGGCCCCGGCATAGAGCGCGGGCAGGTCATCGGCGGGCGTGTAGCCTGTTCGGTGGATCGCCTCGGGCTCAAGCCGCGAGATCTCAGCATCAACATCGGCGCTCTTCCACGACTTCCCGCCGGCCAGCACGAGCTTGTGCGGCAGGTCCGCCTGCTTGCGGGCGATGCCGAAGGCCCGGATGGTTGCCGCGAGGTTCTTCTTCGGTTCGATGTTGCCCACGCAGAGCAAGTAAGGACCCTCGATCCCATGGCGCTCGGCGACCTCGTCGACGCGCCCTCGCGGGAGGTTGGGAGTGAACTCGCCGCCGACGCCCAGAGGCGCGACGCGTATCTTCTCCGGCGGCACTCCGACGCGATCGACAATCTCGGTCTTCACGGCCTCGGCGGGCACGACGACAGCCGACGCCCGCGCGATGGTCCGCGGCAGGAACGTGCGGTAGTAGAACGTGTTCGACAGCGTGCATAGCTCGGGGTGAGACAGCGCGATGATGTCATACACGGTGACAACGGACGGGCCGCGCCATCCGCCGGGGAGGATGTACCCCGGCCCGTGGAGGAGCTGCATGCCGTCGTTGCGCGCGCGCCTGGCGAACCGCGTCTGAGTCCAAAGCACGCGTTGAATCTTCTGCTCGCCGGTGAACTCCATCCGGCTCAGCTCGAGCCCTGGCCGCTCGAGGGAATCGTCGCCGAAGTCATCGGCAACGTATATGGTGTAGTTGTGCTCGCCCCCGTCAACGGACAGCTCGCGCAGAAGTTGGCGGATGGATCCCTCCACGCCGCTGTACTGGCCGTGGAGCAGGAGCCCGTCTATGCCGATTCGCATTATCGCGCTCCTTCCGCATTGAGTCGTCGCCAGAGCACTTCCTGGTAGAGTTGCTCGGTGAGCCGAGCGGTCTGCTCCGGCCGGAACGAGTCCTCAATCCGCGCGCGGGCGGCTTGCCCCAGGCGCCGGCCAAAGGCGGCGTCTTGCAGCACGGCCACGACGGCGTCGGCGATGGCATACGTGTTTCTCGGCGGCACGAGCATTCCCGTCTCCCCATCGACGATCAGCTCGCCGGGACCTGCTGCATTAACCGCGACGACCGGGCGCTCCAGGGCCATGGCCTCCATGATCGCGCGTCCCAACGGCTCCTCGTCGGCGCAGTGGACGAAGACGTCCAGAGCGGACACGACGTCCGCCACATCGCTGCGATGCCCGAGGAAGTGGGTCAACCCGCCGATCGCGAGATCACCGGCGAGTTGCTCGAGCTTGCGGCGATAGCCTGGGTGGCTGTTGAAGAGGTCATCGCCGATGATGATGAGGCGCGCCTCCGGAACCCGGGCGGCCACGTCGGCCCCGACCGACAGGAATCTCGGCCAGTTCTTCCATGGGACGAGCTGTCCGACGCCCCCGATTAGCCGAGCGTTCTCGGGCAGGCCCAGCTCCTCGATGATGCGCTCGCGCGATGGCTTAGCCGTCCAGCCCGCGGCGTCGACGCCATTTGGTATGACGGAGGTCTTCGTCGCGGCGTTAGGAGCGACGTCGGCCACTCTCTGCGCAACGGCCTGTGAGATGGCGATGATCGCGTCGACTCGCTCAACGAGCCATCGCGTCGCTCGTCCATGCAGCCGGAGATCCCGCGCGTGGTAGACGAGCGGGATGCTCGAACCGATGGCCTTGGCCGCGCAGATCGCGGACGAGAGGCTGTTCGCGTGCACGAGGTCGATGTCGTGGTCGTCGACGAACGCCCCGATCTCTCCCGCGCCGCGGCGCATGGCGAAGTACTGCCCCAGCAGGTTGAGCGGATTGGCTGAACGCTGCAGGCGGGGATGAGGGATGACCTCGGATTGGACGTCGACCATCCGCAGCTTCTCGCCAAACGGCCCGGCATCGGGCAGGCCGACAATGGGCCGAAACTGGCTCGTGTTGAGATGCGTCAGCATGCTGAGCAGGCTGGCCTCGGCGCCACTCATCTGCGAGACGTGGTTCAGGTAGAGAATGTTCGACTTCTCGCCTAGCGTCATTGGCTCCGTCACGCAAGTTTGTGGACTGGGTTTGACAGCTCGCCGATCTCGCCGATCTCGATCCTCACCACATCGCCCTCCAGCAGGCACCACTCAACCGGCGGGACAATGCCTGTTCCGGTGGTGAACACCGTGCCTGCGGGAATGGGGTTGTCGCGCATCAGCCAACTCACCAGCTCTCCGACTCGGCGTTTCATCCGGCCTGTCGACGCGGCGCCGCTCCACGATTCGCTCCCGCGCTCGATCGTACACGTTATCTCAAGCCCGTGCGGGTCGGGAATCTCATCCAGAGTCACCAGCGTGGGTCCGAACGCGCAACTGCCCGAGTAGGTCTTCGCTTGGGGAAGGTAAAGCGGGTTCTCAAGTTCGATGTCGCGCGCGGTAACGTCGTTGCAGCACGTCACCGCAATGATCTCGCCGCCGACGCCCAGCAGGATGGCCATCTCGGGTTCGGTGGATGTCTGCTCGGAATCGGCGCGGACAGCGATCGGGGCGTTCGGTCCAACGGCGCGCGGCGCGGTCGACTTGAAGAAGATCTCCGGCCGGTCGCTCTCGTAGACGCGCGTGTAGATGGTCTCCTCGCGAGCGCCCTCGTCGTAGCGCGTCGCCGTGCGCTCGTAGGTGATGCCCGCGCCCCAGATCTCAGGCGGATCGATCGGCATGAGCAAGTGCGCCACATCCGGCGCGGGAGCGACGCTCAGTTCCGCGTAGGAAAGGGCGGCTCCCCGAGGGGTGTTGCCGGCGATCTCCGCCAGCGGCTTCCCCTGCTCGCCCGCCTGCACCACGAGGCCCAGCGTCGTTGGCGCCGAAGGCGTCGTGATGTCGATGACATCCGCGCCCTCGACGATGCCCACGCGCTGTCCGATGCCCGGCAGGTGGAACTGCACGATCTTCATGAATGGTTCCCTTGCCCCGCGGCTAGAACTGGATCAGCAACCCGACCAGCGTCACTCCGATTCCGATCAGTGTCACGACGACGCTGCCAATGAGCGCGAGCGAGTAGTTGTAGCATGTCTGGACGCTGCCGCTCGGGTCCTGCATCTTCCACAGCTCGACGAACGGCGCGGGCCAGCGGCGGTACCAGCCCGTCACCTCCACATCCTGGCCGACGAACTGGTCCGCCTTGAACGCGCCAAACAGAAACTCGAGGAATCGTAGCGGCTGGCGGTAGTCAAGCCTGATGAAACCGGTATCGTCCTGCACTACCAGGTCTTCAGACCAGTACAGTCCCGGGATGCCTTTGCCGATGATCTTGCCGCGCATCGTGCAAGGGATGCTGCGGATCTTGCTGACCTTGATCTCGGACACGAGATCGGCCACTTCCGCCTCTGGGAAATCGCGGCTCGGGTGAGAGAATCTCACGCGGATCAGCATCCCAAGCCCCAAGCCTACAATGGCCGTGCCAATCATCACCGCCGAGAAGCCCATCGCCAAGCCCAAGCCCGCGCCAACGCCCAGTCCGAGCAGCAGGCCGATGCCGGGCATGTAACTGATGGCGAGATCGACAGCGAACTCATCCCAATAGCTCTCCGGCCGCTCATCGGGTTCGGGGAGATCGTAGACGGGTTGCTGGCCGAGGTCCCAGGCGATATTCTCAAGTGCCTTAATTCGCTTGGCCGGCAGCGGGTGGGTGGATGAGAGTTCGCATATGAAGGCCCACGGGTTCCACAGATCCCACCGCATGGCTTTGACCGTGGAGTCGGCGGAGTAGCCGCCCTCGGCGGTGTAAGAGCCCGCCGCGGCAAGGGCCATCGACGCGCCGAAGTCGCCATCGAACACGCCCAGCGCCTTGGTGCCCATCCCACCGGCGGCCGCGAAGATGGGCTTCTTCTTGCCCTTCTCGTCGATCTGCTCCTTGGACTGGCTGGCCAGCCCATAGGCGATCTTCACCAGCGCGCTGGCGAGACCGTTGGGGTTGCGGGTATAGTCCGCGGCGAAGTGATCGGCGTAATACTCGCGGACGCGGCTGAGGAAGATCACGACGTAGCGGCTGATGAGGTAGGCGATGAGCGCGCCGATGCCCACCAGCGCGGCGCCCTGGTTGCGGCTGCGCCCGCGGCCCGAGTAGAGGGTGAACCGGTAGATGAAATACAGTATCATCGGCACGGCCGCGGCGAGCGTCATCACCACGAAGTCCCAATGGATGATGTGGCCGATTTCATGGGCGACGACGGCGTGCGCTTCCTGCTCGTCGCAGATCTCAAGCAGGCCCGTGGTGACGACCACGCGGGCGTTGCCCGGGTAGTGGCCGAAGGTGAAGGCGTTTGGGTTGCCGTCGTGGATGATGCCGAATCGGGGCGGCTTGAGGTTCTTCTCGCGACAGATCTCGGCGAGGAAGATGCCGAGAGCCGGATCGACCGACGCGGGATCGCACCACTCGATCTTGTGGATCCACTGGATGATGGTCGGCCCGATGGCGCACTGCAGCCCTAGCATCGCCAGAGCGATGCCGACGGCGAAGAACCACGGCGCGCCGATGTAGTGCATGGCGGCCATCGCCACCGCGAAGGCCAGCCCAAACAGGAACGACAGCACGACCATTGACCGCATCGCCAGTGAGAACATCCCGCACCCCCATCGAGCTATGTTTCGCAGCACGTCCTTTCGCCTCGTGGCCAATGGCATCCTGCCGCGGATCCGTGGGGAAGGAGGTGGCGTTGGGTGGGGTGAACGGAAGCCGTGCTCGCGAGCGCCCATATCTGACAGAGGAAGTCCATGAGCGAAGAGCTGAGAGAAGTGCTGGCGGGGTGGGGTGTCCCGCCGCTGGCAATTGTCGCGATACTGTCCGCCGCGCCGATCAGCGAGGTGCGCGGCGGCATCCCGGCGGGGTGTATCCTGGGCCTACCGATCTGGCAGATCCTGGCGGTAGCAATCCCCTGCAACGTGCTGGCGGTGATGCCGATCATCCTGTGGTTTGAGCCGATGTACGAGTACTTCAAGGACAAGCCGGTCGTCGGCCGCGTCTTCGAGTGGGTGCTCCGTCGCGCGAGGAAGCGCGAGGACCTGGTGAAGAAGTATGGCGTCTTCGCGCTGACGATGTTCGTGGCGCTGCCGCTGCCGATCACCGGCGCTTGGACCGGCTCGGTGATCGCGTCAGTATTCAACTTCGGCTTCTGGCGGTCGGTGGTATGCGTCACGCTCGGCGTGTGCATCGCATCGACGATCATGACGTTGGTCTGCATGGGCGTGATCAGTCTTTGGTGACCGGGGCCAACAGGAGAGAATTGCCATGCCCGACCTATCGAAACTCGCATATATGGCCAGCCTTGATTTCGGCGGCTGGGAGCCGAAAGACATCTGCAAGTGCCTCGCCGACCTGGGCTACGGCGCTGTTGAGTACACCATGGCGCAGTTCGATCCGCGCTCGCATACCGATGAGGAGATCCGGGGCGCGATTCAGGCGGCTGAGGATGCCGGGCTCGCGGTGTCGGAGGTGGTCGTGCAGCTCGACTACGTGACCCGCGACGAGGCGGCCCGCGCCGATCGGATCGCCCATACGAAGGAGTGCATTGCCGCTGCCGCGCGCAATGGGATCGGTATCCTGAACGTCTTCAGCGGGCCGGCGCCGTGGGATCCGAGCGGCCCGAACCTCTGGAATGGCATGACCGAGGGTGAGGCGTGGGGGTATGTCTTCGACGCGTACGACGAGATCGTCCCCGTCGCCGAGGAGCACAACGTGAAGCTCGCGGTCGAATCCGTCTTTGGCATGAGCGTGCGCGACTACTACACCACGCTCCCGCTGATGAACCGCTACGATTCCGAGTGCCTCGGCCTCAACATGGACCCGTCGCACTACGAGCTGTACGGCAATGACGTGCCGTGGGCGGTGCGGCAGTGGGGCGACCGGATCTTCCACGTTCACCTCAAGGACTGTGTCGGCGTGCCGGGCGGGCTGCCGGGCGAGACGTTCACCTTCCCGCTGCTAGGCGAGGGGACGGTCGACTGGCCGGGCTTCTTCGAGGCGCTCGACGACATCGGCTACGATGGCCACATGAGCGTGGAGTTCGAGGCCTTCACCTACTACCGCGTGGTGCTGAAGAACGACCCCGCCAAGGCCGCGGCGCTCTCGATGGAGCAGTGCAAGGCGCTGCTGGGAGAGTAGACGGCAGGAAGCTTGCGGGGAGAGGCTGTAACTGGAGGTGGCGCGCATGCATACCGGATCGGGCGGACCAGAGATCATCCTGATAGGGCTATTTGGCTGCGTCGGCATCATCGGCTTCTTCATCTGGATCGGAGCGCTCATCGATTGCGTGAAACGCGAGTTCGATGGCGAGAACGAGAAGCTGATCTGGGTCCTCATCATCGTACTGGCCGGCTGGATCGGCGCGCTGGTCTACCTGTTCATCGGCAAAGAGAAAGGCCGACTGACGGGCTGACGCGCCGAATGGTGCAACCAGCCTCCTGGCAGGATCGTTGCAGACTGTGGTGGGAACAACTGTTGACGCAGCGCCACAACGGAGGTGACGCCCGTGGGAATTCTCGAGGGGCTTGTTGGGCTCATCGTATCGGGCTTTGGGATACTGCTAACGATCTTCTGGATTATCGCGATCATCGATTGCGCCCGTCGGCGCTTCTCTGATGACGTTGAGAAGATCGTGTGGATCCTGGTGATTATCTTCTCGCACTGCATCGGCTCGACCATCTACTGGATCTTCGGTCGGCCGCGTGGGCGACTGGTGAGCTAACCAGCAGGGGGTGGTGCAATGTCAGGCGATGCGGCTGGGGTTGCAGTGCTCGGAGCGATGGGCATGATTTGGCTGACCGTGATCGCTGTCGGGATCACACTGTCGGTCCTCTGGATCATCGCGCTGATAGACTGTCTTCGCCGCGAGTTCGATGGCGAGAACGAGAAGCTCATCTGGATTCTCGTCATCACGCTGACGTGGCTTGTCGGCTCCGGCTTCATCGGAGCGATCATCTACTGGTTCGTGGGGAGGCCGAAGGGGAGGCTTATGGCCTGACGGCGAGGTTAGGACGACGATCAGTCCGGAACCGGCGCGCCTATGAGGATCAGGGCGCGCCGCGTCACTTTAACGCGCATGACCTGGCCCAGCGATGCGCCCTCGGACCAGGCAATCAGGCCCTGACGCGCCGGCAGCGTGAAGGATCGTAGCACCTGTTGCTTGATGCCGCCGGCCACGCCGATGGTGAGCTGGCTCTCGTTGGGCGCGTTCGCGGGAGGATCCGTGACGCCCGTTAGTCGACGGAGAACTCCCGTCCCCAGACCCACGCTTCGCGCGCGGACGAGCGTGCCATTGGCCTCGGGCAGCGGCGAAGAGATCACGCCGAGTTCTGCCTTCAGTGTTGCCCACTTCGGCTCGACGACGTTGCCCGCCGCATCCCTCTCAAGCTCAATGCATACCCAGGCCTTCGCCCCGAGTTGTGGCGGCGCGGCGCCGAGCGGGTAAGCGATCTCACACACGATCTCCTCCAGCCCAAGGCTGATGAGCCGGACCTGCGTCAGCGTGGCGCCGGGCTGAGAAACCGTGTACGCCAGGTGCTCGCCGGTAGGTGACCAGACGGGTTGCGTGGCTGACATGAAGTCGTGCTCACCCAAATGGTCGCGTGGCAGGAGCTGGCGGGCTTCCGGCTTCTCGGGTGTCCCGACCCAGATGCCCTCGGGTCGGCATAGCGCCACGAGCGAGCCGTCCGGGGATACTCCCGCGCTGCCCGTGCCGGCGTCGGCGAGGCTGGGCTCATCCTCGGGGCATGTCATCGCGATCCCCGTGTTGATATCGACGAGGAAGTGGTTCACCGTGCCATCGATACTCGTCGTGCCGACCACAACAGAGCTTGGCCGCGATGCCTGACGCAGCATCGTGCCCGTGCCGGCGACAGTGACGACGAGTGGCGCGAGGCTCCCGGTGGCCGGGTCGAAGATGACGAGGGCGGTGTAGTCGCCCTGCGGCCGGAGCGCGATGATGCGTTGCGGATCGGGCAACCACGTTACGGGCGAAGCGCTCGGGAAGGGCGGGACGCCGGCCAGCGACGTTCCGGCGCCGGTGATGATGTCAAAAGACGCGAGGCGGTAGTGCCCGGGAATCGTGGGATCGGTTAGCCAGCCCGCAAGCTGCAGGCCGCCCGGGCCGAAGGCTATCTGACTCGCGGCAAGACCGGGAACGGCGAACGGCGGGCGCCCATCGATGGGGGCCATGATAACGGTCGGACGCCGATCGGCGGCCAGACCAGAGACCATCAGGTGCGCGCCGTTGGCTGACCATGAGATCTCCGGCGATGACAGATTCGTGATCGGCCGATCCTCGAGCGCGACTAGCTCAGCCAAGTCCTCGGGCGAGACCGCCCAACCAGGGCTGGGAGTGGTCAGCGCCAACAGCAGAGAAACTACGCACGTGCTAGTCAAGGGGGCCAGCCATCTCCTGTTTCTGGAAGTGACGCCCGCATGCGATGCACACGGGGTGAGGGCTGAAGAAGTCGCGCCATGGGGCGATTCGACGAAAATCAACACGGCCGCACCTCTCTCCGCAGTTCGGACAGGTCGCCCGCCAGACGAGCCGCAGCGCAATGAGCACCACGTAGAGAGCCGCAACCACCGCGGCAAACATCCCCGACCGAGCCACCGTTGCCTCGGGCAGGACGAGCGTCGCGTGAAACACTGTCGCCACCAGCGCCGCCAAGAACAGCGCGAGGAACACGTAGTAGAGAATCGTGCCAGGGTGTCCCATCGGCCGACGATGCCACGGTCCGGTAGGATCGGAGCGGCGCCCGGCGGCAACTCGCGCGTCAAGGTCGGCTGATCTGCGCACGCACGTGCTGCAAATCGTGTGTCCAACTCTCCAGTTCGCCTCACCTGTTCCCGTCGCCTGCGGGTTCCCCTTACACATCTCGCAGATCGGCCGCCCGCATTCCCAGCAGAACGCCGCCGACGTGCGCGTCGGGTGGTTGAAGCACTTGAGCGTCCACTCTGTCGGGCTTGCCGGATCATCGGATTCGGCCGCCCTCGGCCTAACCGCGCCCACGATGCGCTGACTGTCGTACTCGGCGCGCAGGTCCGAGTTGCTGAGGGCATCGTAGGCGATGTTCAGCTCCGTCATCTTGCGCTCCGCCTGGGCGCGCTTCTCCGGCGGGTGGACATCCGGATGGTACTTCCTGGCGAGAACCCGATAGACGCGATCGATCACCTCGGGGATCGCCCGCTCGTGGACCATCAGGATCTCATAGTAATCGCGCACGTTGCGTCCCCATCTCGGGCGGTCCTAGGCGTCCAGCACAAACTTCTCAATCGCTTCGGCGACGCCCTCGTCGCCCTCGCCGGTGACGTGGAATGCGGCGTCTTTCACGGCATCGGGCGAGTGAGCCATGGCAATTCCCAGGCCCGCCATCTCGACCATCGGCAAGTCGTTGGTCATGTCGCCGCAGGCCATGCACTCCTCGATGGGTATGCCAAGGTGCGCGGCGAGCGCCTTCAGCGCGCGGCCCTTCGATGCCCGCGGATTGAGGTACTCAACGTACTCGGGAAGCGAGTGGGTCACGTAAACGCGGTCGCCAAAGCGCTCGCGGCCCTCATCCAGGAACATCTGCGCGCGCTCGGGCCTGTCGATGACCAAAATCTTCGTCGGAACCGTGCCGCGAAGCTGCCGAACGTCGCCGATGGGCACGGGCAGCGATCCCGTGCGCTCCCAGTAGCTCCGGGCGTAGTGCTCCATCTTCAGCACGTACATGACATCATCCACGTAGTAGTGGATGTTCGCCCGGTGGCTGGTGCAATACTCGAGGATCTCCTCGGCCAGATCGGCCGGCACGGGGTCGTGGAGGATCGTCTCGGCTGACTCGGCTGTCCGGACCATCGCGCCGTTGTATGAGATCACGGCCTCGTCACCGAGCCCGAGTCTCTCGGCGAATTCTCGCGCGGAGTGATGCATCCGACCCGTTGCTATGACGACGTGAACGCCGCGCTCTTTGGCCGCTGAGATCGCCTGAACGCAGCGCTCCGGGATATGGTGACCACCGGTGACCAAGGTCCCGTCGAGGTCGGTGGCGACCAAACGTATGGTGTGGGTGTGCGCCATATTCCAACCGTGTTTCTCCTAGGGTGTTCCGGCCCCGTAGCCCATGTCGACGACCCATTGGGACCACTGCAGGCCGATGATTTCAGTGCCTATACTAACCCAAACCGTGGGCAACTGGCCAGTTGCCTCAGCGGGCTCGACCGCGAGCGCGGTTATGCTGTCGCCCATGCCGTGACGGCCGATTTCCAGGCCGTCGATATCGTACACGCGGACCGTGCCGTCGGTGCCGGCAACGACCCACGCCTTCGTTCCGCTGTTGTCCAGATCAGCCGCGGTCACGTCGGCGGATCCACTCAGTCCCGGCAACCCCTGACCGAGCGTGTTGCGCCAGTTCTCCAGGCCTCTGGCGTCAAAGCCGACCAAGTCGACGTTCAGCCCTGATCCGGAGGCACCACCAACGTCGGTGCCGGCGAGCACGAATTCGTCGACTCCGTCTCCGTCGAGATCGTCGGTGACTATGTCGGCGCCAAACTGCCAGGTTGACCATGACCCGAGCTTCGCGCCGTTGGCCGATACGATTTCAAGCATGCCGCCCGCGGGAGATAGGTAGATCTCCGGCGATCCGTCACCGTCACCGTCGGCGACCGCAATTGCCGCCGGGTCGAGCGCGGTGCCGTAGGTCCACTTGTCGGCGCCCGTACTGTCGAGGCACGCCAGTCCCATCTGAGAGCCACGGCCGATCAGGACCTCGTCATCTCCGCCCCCATCGAGATCGGCGGCCTTGATGCACTCGACCGGCGCCCCTCTCACATCGCTGCTCCACGCGAGGGTGCCGTCGGAGCGGTAGACGTATGCTGTCGAGTCGGCCATCCCGCCCATGATGAGCGCCGACGTGCCGCCTAGCGAGGCGACCTCCAGTGACGGAGTCATGATCGGCGCGGCTATCGACGCGAAGGGATTCCCGGCGCCGCCGCTGGGCAGGACAGTGAACTCGTGGCTAAACTTGTACTCGGCAACGCCGGCATTGCTGTAACCGATCACTTGCGAGCCGACGACGGCGATCAACTCGGTCGTGCCGTCGTCATCGAGATCGCCGACCGCCAGCTCAGCAGCTTGCTCGATGGTGGGGTAACGCGTCACTTCACTGAACGGTCCCACGCCCGGTAGGCTCGCCGGGGCAATCCCCTGGTAGCCCGACAGATAGGGCTGGTTCTTCTGCCAGGTCGTCCAGCCGAGATACCCGACCGCGCCCAGGGAGAGGACGGCCAGCAGGCCACAGCTCGCCAGCCCGCAGACAAGCCAGCGGACCCATCCTCGCTTTGGCTCGTGCTGCTGGTCGAGCGGTGATATCGGGACCCCGGGCGGGGGAGCGGCCGGCGGCAGGTTCTCAGGCATGTTCTCCACCCCAATGATGTGAGTCGGCGGCTAGCGTGGTCGACCGCCGGACCCGATGTTAGCTACTGCGTCTCGTCTCTACCAAGCCGGCGCTTCATCTCTCGCGCCGTCTGACAGTGAATGGCGACAGTGTCCTCAGCGCGACGCGCATACCCCCCCGCCAGAACGATGGCCAGAGGCACGCCTGCGCGAGCGCATGAGTCGATGACGATCTGATCGCGGCGCCGGAGGCCCTGCATCGTCACTGCCAGACTCCCCAGCACGTCGTCTTCGTATGGATCCGCGCCGGCGAGGTAGATCACCAGCTCCGGACTGTGTCCGTCAACCGCGGCATTCACGCCGTGACGGAGGCTCTCGATGTACTGAGCATCAGCGCATCGGTACGGCAGCCCGATGTCGAGATCGCTGGGAGGCTTCACGCCCGGGTAATTGTCTTCCTCATGAATGGAGAACGTAAACACGCCCGCATCTCCTCGGAAGATAGCGGCAGTGCCGTTCCCCTGGTGGAGGTCACAGTCGATAACCGATGCCTTGGAGACCAGCCCATCGGCCTGCATCCTGCGTATCGCGACCGCGACATCGTTTATGTAGCAGAAGCCCTCGCCATGGTCGGCGAAGGCGTGATGGAACCCCCCACTGAGGTGGAGGCTGCCGCCAAGTTCAAGCGCGATCCGAGCGGCGAGAATGCTGCCACCGGCGGACAGGATTGACTTCTCGAGGATCTCGGGACTGATTGGAGTGTCGGGCGTGAGGTAGCCCCAGCCCTTCTCCGCCAGCCGCCGCATGTGGGCCAAGTGCGCGGCGTCGTGGACCAGCAGCAGGTCATCCTCTGACGCAGGAACAGGCTCAACGATATCGCCGGGGGCAAGGACGCCCTCCGCCGTGAGGGCGGCATGGATCAGCCGGTACTTCTCCACCGGGAAGACATGTTCCCCCATGTCGACGTGGTACTCGTGCGAGTAGACGCACCAGGCCCTGGGCATGAGCGCTCTCCTGATGAGACGTTACGGTTTGGCTTTCGCCGGGTCAGCGGGTTGTCCTTGTGAGATGCGGACGCGGAGCATTCTGCTAGCCTTCCCCGGCGATACAACTTCGTTGTGTTCCCCCTCACTAAACGTGATGGTTGAGCCACCGCAAGACCGGGTATGATACTGGTAGAGACGAGATGTGGAGATCGGGGTCGTGGAGAGCGGTCGAATAGAAAGTGCGGCGATGCCTATGGATGCAGGGAAGGTCGTTACTAAGCGAGCCCGCTGATCCTGATCAGTCAGAAAAAATAAGAGAACCCGCCGCGCAGTATCCGGCCAGGAACTCCGTCCGGGGTTGATCCCCGAGCAGAGACTGGGACAGGAGACAGCCGGCGGGCTCGCAGTTTTCGGCAGTGTCTAGCGGACGCTCTAGGGCGCCGACCAGGTCATGTTACCCCCGCAGCTATACAGTTCCAGCGAGGGGGAGCGGTCCGGCGCAAGCAGCATTGCCGCCCTCGATTCGCCGTCACCACCTGACAGCCCCAAAAGCGGCCGGTCGTCGCAGATCATCATCGACACGCGCTGGACATCGTCCTCATCCAGATTCCCCAGGGCGTGCGTGGGTTTGGATCGATCTATTCAGCGTCGTTGTCGCGCAGTACCTTGATCGTTCGGGTGTCGCCGCACGCCCGCGCCCACGTCCTTGCCGTGTTGCCATCGGCATCAACGGCGTTGACATCGGCCCCCGCGGCGATGAGGGCCTCGATGACACCCGAATGGCCGCGGCGGGCGGCGAGGTGTATCGGCATGAGACCATCGCCATCGGGGAAAGTCAGGTCGGCGCCGGCGGCGGTCAGCATTGCTGACCCTTCCGCGTACCCCAGAGCCGCTGCCCAGTGCAGGGGTGTCCGGTCGCTGTCCGCGAGAATGTCGACAGTCGCCCCGCCCTCGATGAGGACGCGCATGGCATCGGCGAGGGCGTTCATCGTGGCTATATGCAACAGGGAGTACCCGCCGTCGCGACGCGTGTTTGGATCGGCGCCATCCAGGAGGGTCTCGCGCAGGTGCTCATGATCTTGGGCGTCGAGCGCGGCGAGCGCCTCGATGCCCTTTGGGTCTTGTGGGGCGGGCCGCGGCGGAAGCGTGGATGTGGGCGCGACAGGGCTCGTCGCGGGCCGGGAGGTGCAGCCCCAGAGCCCACAGGTCAGCAAGACTAGTATGATCCAGACAGTCCAGCGCCCCATGGGCGGCTTCTTTCGCGTGCCGAGTGAAAGCGTCCGAACGCCCAATTTCCTCAGGCGTGGTGCATCGGCCTCCCGGAAGGTCTACCGCCCCGGTCGCCTCGCGACAAGCAACTCGGCCACATCGTGATGACCGGTTGCTTTGGCCAAATCGAGAGGTGTCGCCCCCGCGTTGTCTCTGGCGGCGCGGTCCGCCCCGTGCTTCAGCAGCGCGCTGGCCGTCCCGAAGTGGCGCCCCTCAACCAGACCGCGGATGCGAGGGTCGTTCTCCTCGGCCGCGTCCGTTTGGATCGAGAAGATCATCCGGTCGCCGGCAGCGAGACAGTGGAGAGGCGTCCGGCCTGCGTGACCGCGGCCATTCACATCAGCCCTGGCCTTCAGCAGCACGCGCGCCAGCCGTTCGTGCCCCATCTCAGCCGCAACATGCAGCGCGGTCTGTCCCTCATCGTTGACGGCGCCGACGTCAAGCCCCGCCTCGATCAGCAGCGTGGGGACCTCAAGCGATAGTGCCCGGTCCAGTGTCTGAGCCGTCAGATGCGCTTCGGAACTGGCTGCGGACGCCACGCGGTCGGGCCAGGCCCGCGCGTATCGATGTAGAAGCGTGTTTCCGGCGGGGTCGAGGTCGTCAAGCTTCGCGCCCCGGTCGGCCAGGAGACGAAGAACACCCGGAGCAATCGTGGTCGCGGCCCACGTGGCCGGTGTCTCGCCGTCCGCGTCCGGGAGTTCGACCTCCGCTCCATGGTCGATGAGGAACTCGACCAGGTCCGCGCGGTCGCGGGCCACGGTGCTGTGAAGCGGCGTCAGCCCGAGATCCCCTTGCGCGTTGACATCCGCCCCGCGCTCAACCAGCACCTCGGCTATCTCGATGGGCCGCGTCGCCGCAGCCTCATGTAGCGCCGTCTGTCCGGTGAGCGCGTACTGGGCGTTCGGGTCAGCCCCGTGGTCAAGCAGCAGCACCACGAACTCCCGCGAGCCATACATGGCCGCATGGTGCAGGTGTGTCCAGCCGTTCTCGACGCCGGCATTCGGGTCTGCGCCATGCTCCAACAGCAGCAGCGCCATCTCAAGGTTCTCGCCATCGAGCGCGTGCCACAGGGGCTCGCGGCCGACGGCATCCTCGGCGTTCGCGTCCGCCCCAAGCGTTAGACAGATGCGGGCAGCGGTCAGGTTCCCGCTCTCTATCGCTCGAACCAGGCACACGCGCGCGCCGACGCACGCCCCGACTGCGATCAGCGCGAGCGTTACGACAAGAATCAGCGCCAGCTTCGAGCGGGCCATAGGCAGTCGAACTCACATTCCGCGCGGGCAGTGGAGGCCACCTCCCTCCTGCCCATTCCACCGGCGGCTCGCGCGGCGGCCGGCCTGAGGAAGCGAACAGTGGTGCTCCGCCGTGCGGTCTGGGATGTTTCGTTGAGCGATTCAGCGGCTATCATCTACTCGATGGTCCCGAACGAACCACAAGGCCTTGTGGTCGATTCTGGCGACTGGATGCTCCGCCATGCGAGAATCAGTGCGTCTTTGCCGGAATGGGGCAGGTGTCGCGGGAGCGTCTGTCGAACCGCCGTGCGTTGTATTATGTGAAGTAGAATCCGCATGGGAAAGGAGGGAAATACATTGGCCTTACCCCCTAAAGCGAGTCCAGGTTCAGTGTTAGTATCTGGGTGTAC
>CAZKUN010000052.1:0-43180 GCA_964555935.1 uncultured Armatimonadia bacterium
GTTAGTGGCGATCGTGGATACGAACCCGAGCGAGGCGCGCTTCTTCCGCGTGCGCGACATCCGGATGCTCTACCCGCAGCCGGACACCCAGGCCGAACGCTCCGCGCTGCATAAGCAGGTCGCGCTAGCGATCGTGGATTACGCGGTGCGTTGGGGCCAGTGGGAGGCCGTTCGGGTCAGCCATGTCGATGGCACGAGTGTCGAGCACGCCCTTGAGGCGCGGAGCGACTTTCGCGAGGCGGGGTTCCGCTTCCGGCACGGGCAGCTCCGCTACCGGCTGCGCAAGCGCCTTGCCGCGGAGCGTGAGGCGCCTGGACGCCGCATCGTCAAGCCGGATGAGCAGAAGAAAGAGGACATCCACCCGACGAGCAAGCCGGTCCTCGACTTCTACAACTACGTCATCACGAAGTACATCCCGCCAGCCGACAAGGACATGCTCGTCTTCTTCCAATGCTCCGTCAGTCGGCCTTACTCGAAGTCGCCGAGTCACGCCTCCATGCGCAAGGCGATCCGTCTTGCCACCGGCAAGGACCCGCGCGAGGAATTCGAGGACTGTCGCTGCCACGTCGTCGTGATGAGCAGCGTCATCGGCCCGGTTCCGTACGAGATGGAGGACGTGTACCCCGCCGACGAGCGCGGCGGCGGCGTGAAGCACATGTCGCCGGATGAGTACCGTTTCGCCAAACCAATCCTCGCCGAGCGCCTCGCGGCGTACTTGAGGCGGTGGCAGGACAGGTACAGGGTCATCACCACCTTCACTCACGACCGGTATGGTTCGGTGATGGAGTCGGCGCGGAAGATCGCCGGTCTTGATTTCCCCGTATTGCCTGACACCAGAGGCATTCGCACCAAGGGCGGTAACCAGTATTGGACCAAGTTCTGGGTCCAGGTCTTCCTGGAGCTTCTGCAGGGGATGACCGAGGATGAACAGGCCCAGGCCTGGGAACGGTTCCGCGAGGAGGGTGCCGAGATCCACGATCGATACGCGGATCAGGTGAGGATCCCAGGCGGTTAGGGCGGGGCCGTCGCAACGCGGATGTCAGCATTCACTTCGGGGTACTGTGACAGAAGCTGCTCCGACCCGTCCTTCCCGAGCACCACGCAAGCCGTCGCGAGCGCATCCGACAGCGCGGCATTCGGCGCGACGATCGTGGCGAGGAGCGGATCACCGTAACGAATGCCGCTGCGCGGGTCGATGATGTGGGAGTGCAGTCGCCCATCGATCTCGACGAACTGCTCCGTGTCGCCAGACGTGCTGACGCCGCAGTTTGAGACGGTCAGCCACGCGTGTTCCTCATCCGCATCCCAGGCTCTCACGCGCCAGCCAGATCGTCCCGGCGGCGGATCGCCCACGGCGATATCTCCCCCCGCCGACAGCAGGGCGCGCGGCATTCCCACGCCGCGGAGAAGCTCCAGCCCGGCGTCCAGAGCGTAGCCCTTCGCGATCCCGCCGAGATCGAGCTGCATCCCTGGCTTCAGAAGCTGAACCGTACCCGCGTCGGCGTCGATGGCGACGCTCTCCCAGCCGGTGCGCCTCGCCGCTTTGCGCCACCGCTTCCGGGGCAACGGCCTGCCCGTTCGGCGTGATTCTCGCCACAGTCGAACATAGGGGCCAACTGTTGCATCGAATGCGCCGTCGGAGCGTTCTGCAATAGTGGCGGCGCGGGCGAGCACATCGAGCAGCTCATCGCTCACGCCCACAGGAGGCCCGCCGGCCTGCCCACAGAGCCGGTTCAGTTCGCTCTTGGGACGGTAGTCGCTGAACACGTCCTCGAGGGCTGCGATCTTGGCGAAGGCAGCCTCACAGGCCTCGTCTCCCGTCGCCTGATCGGGCGCGTAGAGCGTAATGCGAACTTGCACGCCCATGTGAATCTGTCTATGATGAATGCGTTTGAGACGTTCCTCGGCGCTGGCTGAACCGAGGATCGCGAGCCCGAGAATTACAGCCATGGAGGTTGAGTTGATGACGCGACCAAATGTCATGTCCGGCCCCTCATTGAGGGATATTGTCCGCACGAGCGCGGTTGCGCTGGTTGCCGCCCTGGCGATCAGTACTGTGTCCGCTCAGGAGCTTGAGCCGTACGAAGAGTCCCTTGAGGGAACGCTCGTGAAGTTCAAGATGGTCCCCGTTCCCGCCGGGACGCTCGAATGGACCAACCCCGAGACGGGCGAAGCAGAGACAGCGGAGATTCAGCCGATCTGGATCGGCGTCACCGAGGTCACTTGGGATGAGTATGATGTCTACATGTTGAAGCTCGACGAGGGCGGCGGCGGCAGCGACGCGCACGGAAGCGAAGGAGACGACGAGAACGCTGACCCCGACGCCATCTCCCGCCCGTCGAAGCCATACGGCTCGCCGGACCTCGGTTGGGGGCACAAGGGTTTCCCCGTGATGCACGTCGCCTACAAGGGCGCCGAGCACTACTGCAAGTGGCTCGCCGCGAAGACCGGCAAGAACTACCGTCTACCGACGGAGGCCGAGTGGGAATACGCCTGCCGCGCCGGCACGTTGGCGGCGGCACCGACCGAAGATGCCGACGCGCTCGACAAGGTAGCCTGGCACTGGGGCAACAGCGACGGGCAGACTCATGAGGTCATCAGCAAAGAGCCGAACGCGTGGGGCATCTACAACATGGTCGGTAATGTCGCCGAGTGGGTGTATGGCGAGGAGCGCAAGCATTACGTCCGCGGCGGCAGCTACTACGATGAGCCCGCGGACGTGCATCCCGGCGCCCGGGCGAAGGAAGACACTCAGACGTGGCAGGCGAGCGATCCGCAGATCCCCAAAAGCAAGTGGTGGCTGTCAGACGGGTCCTTTGTAGGTTTCCGAGTGGTCTGCGAACAATAGTCCACCTGCGGAGTCCACAAACGAGTGAGACCGGCCCTCGAGGCCGTCGCGTACCCACGAATACGCAGTAGCCGGCGCGCCACCAGGCGTGTCGGTTGAAAGGAGTCGTGACCATGAGTCGAGACGCAGGGGGATCGCTCCCCCGGAGGGACTTTCTCAAGACATCGGCCGCCGTCACAGCCGCGACGATGGCGTCGGGCATGTTGACATCAGGCGTGTTCGCGCAGGGCGATGACACGATCCGCGTCGGGTTGGTCGGTTGTGGCGGTCGTGGCAAGGGCGCGGCCGGCAACGCATGCGCCGCGGCGGATGGTGTCGAGCTGTACGCGATGGGCGACCTCTTCCCCGACAAGCTGGCGAAGGGCCGCAACGACATGAAAGAGCATCTCGGCGACAAGTACAACGTCACCGACGATCGCGCTTTTTCGGGATTCGATGCCATCCACAAGGTGCTGGCCAGTGGCATCAACTACGCTGTATTGACCACGCCTCCCGGCTTCCGACCGCAGCACTTCGAGGCTGCGGTTGAGGCGGGGATCAACTGCTTCATCGAGAAGCCCGTGGCTGTCTGCCCCGCCGGCGTGAAGCGGATCATCGCGACGGGGGAGAAGGCTAAGGAGAAGGGTCTCGGCGTCGTGGCCGGCACGCAGTACCGCCACCACAAGGGCTACCGAGAACTCATGAAGCGCATGCACGACGGCGAGATCGGCCGGATCGTCGCCGCGCAGGGGTATTACAACACGGGCGGCCTCTGGAAGGTCGATCGCACCGACGAGATGAGCGACATTGAGTGGCAGATCCGGAACTGGCTCTACTTCACGTGGCTCGCGGGCGATCACGTCGCAGAGCAGCACATCCACCACCTCGACACCATCAACTGGGGCCTGCAAGGGCACCCGGAGAAGGTCGTCTCGCTGGCCGGCCGGCAGGTGCGGACGGATCCCTCGTACGGGCAGATCTACGATCACTTCGCCAATGACTTCACCTACCCCGGCGGCGTGAAGGTCCTGAGCATGTGCCGCCAGATCGGCGGTTGCGCAAACCGTCTGGGCGAGCACTTCGTTGGCACGAACGGCACGGGCGACGGGCCGGTAATGAGCCCGTTCGGCACGATCCAAGTCAAGGGCCAGGACGCCGAGCGGATCGAGGATAGGGGCGGGCTGGGCGCCGCGTACGTCCAGGAGCACCGCGCCAACATCGAGGCAATCCGCGCGGGCGAACCACTGAACGAGGCCACCCAAGTTGCGGAGACTACGATGACGGCGATCATGGCTCGCATGTCGGGTTACACGGGCAAGGAAGTCACGTGGGATTGGGCCATGAACGAGTCGCAACTCAACCTCATGCGCGATCCGGTGGACTTCGGCGACATGGAAGTCGACGCGGTCGCGATACCGGGCCAGACCGAGCTGATCTAAGCGGCACGCAATTCCAGGCATCGGCGCGGTCAGTCGGTGCCTCTCATGAGGGGAGCAACCACTGTGAGTCAGGGAACCAAGGGCACGGGAATGCCCCGAAGAGACTTCCTGAAGACGACCGCGGGCGTGACGGGCGCGGCGTTTGCCGCGAACCTGCTCGGGGCCGGAGTCTTCTCCCAGGCGACTGACACCATCAAGGTCGGCCTGATTGGCTGTGGCGGACGTGGCACGGGCGCCGCGCGCGACTGCGTCGGATCGTCCGAGGGCGTTGAGCTCGTAGCGATGGGCGATGCCTTCGGAGACCGTCTCAACGGCTCGCGGAATAATCTGAAAGAGGCCCTCGGCGACAAGTTCAAGGTCACCGACGACACGGCGTTCTCTGGGTTCGACGCGTTTGAGAAGGTCCTGGCGACCGACTGCAACTACGTCATTCTCGCCACGCCTCCGGGTTTTCGGCCGATCCACTTCACGGCCGCGATTGCCGCCGGCAAGAACGTCTTCATGGAGAAGCCGGTAGCGGTCTGCCCGAATGGCATTCGGATGGTTTGGGCGGCGGGCGACCAGGCGAGGGCCAAGGGTCTTGGCGTCGTTGCGGGCACCCAGCGCCGGCACCAGGAGGGCTATGTCGAGACGATCAAGCGCATTCACGATGGCGCCATCGGCGACGTCCTCGCGGCGCAGTGCTACTGGAATCAAGGCGGGCTCTGGAAGCACGACCGCAAGCCCGAGTACAGCGACATCGAGTGGCAGTTGCGCAACTGGCTGTACTTCACCTGGATCGGCGGCGACCACATCTGCGAGCAACACGTGCATAACATCGACGTCATGAACTGGGTGATAGGGACGCACCCGGAGAAGGTCGTCACCCTCGGCGGACGCCAGGCTCGCACGGATCCTGCGTACGGGCAGATCTTCGACCACTTCGCGGCCGACTTCACCTATCCGGACGGCGTGAAGGTCATGAGCATGTGCCGGCAGATCGGCAACTGTCAGAACAACGTCAGCGAGTTTGTCATCGGCTCCGAAGGCACTTCCGGTCCCGGTGGCTGGATCAACGGGAAAGAGGAGTATCGCCACAAGGGCGGTCCCAACGCGTACGCCCAGGAGCACGCCGACAACATCGCGGCGATCCGAGCGGGCGAGCCGCTGATGGAGGCCTACAACGTCGCGACGAGCACGGCTTGCGCGATCATGGCGCGGATGTCTGCCTACACCGGCAAAGAGGTCACGTGGGACTTCGTGATGCGCGAGTCGAAGCTCAATCTCGTCCGCGACATCAGGGCATTTGGCGACATGCCGGTCGATCCCGTCCCCATGCCGGGCCAGACCGAGTTGATCTAACTCACCGGCAGGTAACGAGCGTCTCAGGAGCGGCCCGGAAACGGGCCGCTCCTTTCGTTTGGCGTGCAGGATATCTGGCCGGACGTTGGGAACGCTGGTGGCGCGTAGACCGGCTCCCCATCGGAGGAACGGGCGCATGACTCACATCGATCGACGCGGGTTCCTTGGGCGCGTGAGCGCCGGGGCCCTTGGTGTTGCCGGTGGTGGCGCGCTGCTGAATCCTGGTGCGGCGCGGGCTCAGGAAAGGGATGGATCGCGCATGAACTTCGTCTTCATCCTCATCGACGACATGGGCTGGACGGACGTTGGGTGCTTCGGCAGCGACCTCTACGAGACGCCGAACATCGACCGCCTGGCCACCCAGGGCGTGAGGTTCACTGATGCCTACGCCGCTTGCACCGTGTGCTCGCCGACGCGTGCCGCGTACATGACGGGCAAGTATCCCGCTCGGCTGCATGTTACCGACTGGATCCACGGACACGGCCGACCCCACGCCAAGCTCGCCATTCCCGAATGGACGCATCACCTGGCGGACGACGAGGTATCCATCGCCGGCGCGCTGCGCGACGGCGGCTACAAGACGTGCCACGTGGGCAAGTGGCACCTCGGCGATGAAGGGCATTGGCCGCTCGACCATGGATTCGATATCAACATCGGCGGGTACCACCGGGGTCAACCGCCGCGCTACTTCAGTCCGTACGACATTCCCACGCTCGAGGACGGACCTGAAGGCGAGTATCTCACGGACCGGGAGGGGGCGGAGGCGGTCAAGTTCATCGAGGAGAACGCCGACGGGCCGTTCTTCTTGTCGATCCCCCATTACGCGGTACACACGCCGTTGCAAGGGAAGCAGTCGATGATCGACGAGTACGAGAAGAAGATCCAGCCCGGCATGAAGCACCGGAACGCGACCTACGCCTCGATGGTGGAGAGCGTTGACGATAGCGTCGGCAACATCATGGACACGCTCGACCGGCTCAACATCGCGGACAACACGATGATCGTCTTTACCTCTGACAATGGTGGCCTCAAGCCACACGCGACGGACAACTCGCCGCTACGCGCGGGGAAGGGCTCGTCGTACGAGGGCGGCGTTCGCGTGCCGACGATCGTGCGGGGTCCGGGTTTTGCGTCTGGGGCTGAGTGCGACGAGCCAGTCATCACGCCGGACTTCTACCCCACGATGCTCGAACTAGCCGGCGTCGCCGGCGATCCCGTTCACAACCGGCGCGTCGACGGCACGAGCCTCGTGCCGCTCTTTCAGGACCCAACCGCGCAACTCGACCGCGACGAGATCTTCTGGCACTACCCGCACTACCATCCCGGTGGCGCATCGCCCCACGGTGCAAGTCGCGCGCGCGACTGGAAGCTGATCGAGTTCTTCGAGGACAACCACTGCGAGCTTTACAATCTGGCGGATGACATCGGCGAGAAGAACGACCTCGCGAGCGGGAAGCCAGAGATCCTCGACGACCTCCGCAGCCGCCTCTATGCCTGGCGACACTCCGTGGGGGCGCAGATGCCGACGCCGAACCCGGACCATGATCCCGAACTCGACGGCTGGGGAAACAGGAAGAAGCCGAAGAAGTAGCGCGCCGCTGGAGGCCCCCTATGTCGTGGCAATACATCCCGCCCGGAGGCTATCCGGAGCCACAGCAGTTCTACCGCGCCAACATGACCGCCTTGTCATGGTGGGAGATCTGGCGCTGCTCGGGCAATGGGTGCGTGTTCTTCGGGACGTTGCCGATCATGGCGTTCCTGAAGCTCTTTGGCATCCGGCTGAGAACGGGCGACCGTATGCCTCGGGAAGTCAGTTTCCAGGCCGTTGATGCCGCCACCATGGCGACGTGCCACGAGGCAGTGGCACCCTCGCTCGAGCAATTCGCTGGGTTGGGATTTGAGCACTTCACGACATTCAACGTCCCGGAGATGCCCCACCAGAACACGATCTTCATGCTGATGAATCGCACGCAGGACGCCTATGCGGGGATCTACCATCTCAACACGCCCGTGGGCGTCAGGACGGGGATCGATGTCGTGAGCATGTTCGCTGACGACAGCGGGCTGACGACGACCGACATCAAGGATGGAGTGGCTCTCGAGGCGCCGGCGCATCACCATCGCCAGCTTGTCGTGGGGGGCACGCCCGAGCAGCTCTGGAAGTTGCACCAGGCTCGCGTTGCCGAGCTGACCCTCGAGACTGGCGGTCTGTTCGGTCGCGTCAGCGAGGAACACTTCATCGAGACGTGGCGTCGCGCCATCCGCGAGCAAGCCGACTTCCACGCGGCGCGAGGGGTGTACGTGCCAGTGGACTGAAGCCGGTCACCCGCATCTTCTGGGGACAGTGATTACAGCCCGGCTCTCCCATGCGCCTCATGCCAGCGGTCCATCGTCTCGGGCACCCTCCCGCCGCCGGGATGGAACATGAGCATCAGCCCACGCTTCTCGCCATTGAGACACCCAAGCAAGCGGCCGAAGTACTGGTCGATCGACTCGTCCGCCGCCTTCGGCCATGCCCCGTAGTAGAGCTTGCCCTTATCCATCAAGCGGCTGAGGATCTCGGCGGGATCGTAATACTCCGGCTGGCCGAAGTTGATCGCCCGGACCTCGGGGATCTCAACGTAGCCGTCGAAGAGCTGCCGGGCGTCGCCGCAGAAGTGTACCCACCCGCCGCCGAACGCGGCCAACGCGCGCTGGTGGTATGGGAGGATGAACTCGTCGAGGGCCTTCGGCGGCATCATCACGCCGGAGTCATCGCAGAGCCGAACTCCGCAGTTCTCCATGTAGAGATTCCCGCTGTGGTGGCCTGAGCTGTCCGGCTCGCCCAGCGCCTCCTTGAAGCGACGGCTGGACTCGATGTAGACGTGCAGAGCGAGTTCCATCACGTGATGCACGAAGGGTGGATCGTCGTAGATGTCGGTCAGCAAATCATGCCCGCGCGCCTGGTGGGCGATGTCAAACGGCCCTTGGGTGTCAGCCATGAACACCGGCACGCGCCCCGCGAGCCCCTCGCGCAGCTTCCGCGTGACCTCGCAGACCCACGGGATCAGCGAGTCGTCAAAGTTGATGTCATCGGGCTCGAGGCCTGACAGATACTCCTTCGTCGCGTGTCCGGTGACCCACGGCGATCCGTACTTGGCCGAGAGTTCGTACTCGCAGCCGAATGGCGTGCAGAGCGTTCCGACGCCAAACTGCGGCCGAATGCTCAGCACTGAATCGGACGCCACCGGAAGCTGCCGCCCAACCACCACGAGCCCCTCGTGGAGCATCTTCGTCGGGTCGTCAACCTGCTCAGTCAGAGCATAGTCAGGCCCATCCCATGGCTGCCCTGAGGCCTCGCACAGGAGCGGCAGGAAGTCCGTCTCCGTCTGGTTCCACACCGCAGCCTGGCGCTTGCGGGCGGTCTCGAGCCGCGGGTCGGGCTCGTTGAGTTGATCCAGGATCGGCGCCGTCTCAGCCACCATCTGCTCGCTCCTATTCGCCGCCGGCGGACTCTACTGATTCCTTTGAGCGCGTCCGCTGGAGTTCCATCTCAGCGGGTCGTCGCGAGAGAATGTCGAGCGACATGTCGATGAGTTCGGCCGCCTCGCGCGGGGTCATCGTGCCAACCGTGACCATGTCGCAGTCGCGGAGGGTATTCCAACTGAAGGTCAGCCCCTGGAACGGGCGGACCTGGCCGGCCGCGAAGGGTTTGATGGTCATAACGGGCTTCTTCGCGTTGTGGATGACGCGGTTGATCCAGTCGACTTCCACCTGCATCAGGAAGCCCATGAGATTGTAGAGCGAGATGTACGTCTCCACGTCCAGCCCCGTCTCGTCCGCGTAGATGATCGCCTCTGGCACGTGGGTGCTGAGGCCTGGGACCATGCCGCGCTCGCGGATCTTCTCGCAGATGACGTCCATCTTCCGGATCTCGCGGGTGCACTTGTCGAGCATGGCGTCGGTCGTGCTCGTGTGGGGCATGCAGACTGACGCGCCGAACTCAACCTGCTCGTCGAGGATGCGCTCGACCTCGCCCGTGTCGAAGCCGTCAACGGGCGTGTTCTTGTCGGTCGGAAAACTCGGCGTGGAGACGACGATCATGTCCTTGCCGGTGCGCTGCTTGGCCTCTTCGACGGCGTTCGGGAGGATGGGCGAGTTGATCAGGCCCATGATCGTGTCAACGCCACCATTGAGGAAGACCTCGATGATGTCGGCGACCTTCTTGTAGTCCCCGAAGTGCTCCTTGATGAACGTGTCCTTGGCGGGGGTGCAGTGGCTCCAGCCCAGGAACCAGTTCGTGCCGATGATCATTCGGGAAAGCGATAGCCCGCCTACGTCAGTGCGTGGGAAGTCGCTCATCTGCGTGTCCTCTCCAATGCGTGATGCGGTTACGGGGGCCGCGCAGCAGCGCGCGACCCTCGAATGTTACCTCAGGAATGCCGGCCTGTCTACTCACCGACCATGATCGTCGCGACCCCGTAAGCCGGGACCTTGACGGTGACGATGTCGTCCGACATACTCGCCGTGTCCTCGGCGCAACGTTGCTCGAGAATGCAGACCTCAATGGCCGCTGAGTCGGCCGCGGCCAGGATCGGAGAGACCCGGATCTGCGCTTCCGTGTCTTTGCCCTCGAACTCGTAGACGCGGATGACGAGCGCATCCGAGCCCTCCGCCTTCTTGATGCCTGAGAGCATCACGTTCGGCGTGAGGATCTCCAGCGACGAGCCATCCGCAGGCAGCTCGCCGTCGTGAACGGTCGTGCCGACAGCGATGAGCGCGTGGTTGAACGCGTAACCGGCGTGGATCGCGGCGGCGCGGTCGAACTCACCGACGTGGGGGACGAGCGCGTAGCGTATCTTGTGCCTCCCGATCTCGGGGAGCGGGTCGGGGTCGCAACTCGACCGCAGCAGCGTCAGGCGCACGGCGTCCTCGAAGACCTGGTACCCATACTTGCAGTCGTTCAGCAGCGTCCCGCCGAGCTTGACGTCCTCGTCGATGGCCGTGCCGGTGAGGTCGGTCCAGTTCAATGCCGGCGATTCGCCACCGTCAGGTTTGCGCTCAATGGAGCCGCACGCGATCTCGAAGTTGGCCCGGCCATCTTCAATGTCGAGCGGGAAGGACGCTCTCAACGCCGGAACGCCCGTCGCCGGATCGCCGCGCTCGAGCCAATTGACGTCGAGGTCGAAGTCGATCTGGCGACTGCCCGCCGCGAGGCTGATGACGAGGCGGTAGTCCGAGTCATTGTGCTTGCCCGTGAGCTGAACCGCGGCCACGCTCGGGCCGCGGTGGGTGATTGTCAGCACGGAGTCAGCGAGGGGCTGTACCGTGTCGACTATCGCGCCGAGTTGCCACGCCGTCATGGCATGAGGCGCTTCCTGCTCGCGCTCGATCGCGCCGAGCACGCCGTCGCCGACGAAGTCCTCATCGGTCTCCCTGTCAATCGCGCTGATAATGCCACCGGCCTCGCCGCTGATCGTCAGTTCGAGATGCTCGTTGCCGATGATCACGGGGTTGGCCATCTGGGACTGGGCGTAACCGAGAGTGTAGATCGGTCGGCCTGTCTCTTTCACATAGGTCGCGCCCGTTGGCGCGTCGCCCGCCCCGAGATCGACGACGTAGCCCTTGTGCCCCATCGGCGGCAGCGCATTGGCCTGGAACGCCACGACGGCAAACGTGTGGCCCCAGTAATTCCCACGCTCGATGACCTGACCGACGACCGCCTTGCCGGTGGTGTCGCGCACGATCACCTGTTCGTCCGGCAACTCGCGGTTCCAGACCTTGAGTCGCACGACCTCATCGCGAACGCACGGAGCGGGGTTGAACACGATGAACGGGTCCGCGCCGCACTCACCCGCGCCGAGGGTCGACACATCCCCCCACCACGCGTCGTTGCCAACGCCGGCGCCCAGGCCCATGTCGGCCCCGGGGGCGGCGGACGCCGCCGCCAACATGCTGGTGTCCATCTTGCCTGCCAGCGCCCGCAGGCTGCGTGTCCGGATCATCCCCGTGCTGGCCAGATTCTCCTGGAAGAGCCCCAGCGCGTGCTCGACGGTTTCCTTCACGCCCGAGCCGGGCAGGATGTCGTGGAACTGGATGAACATGATCCGGCGCCAGCACTCCTCAAGCGTCTCGCGCGGGTAGTCCAGCACGTTCGCCGCGCTCCCGAGGAGCGCTGCCCATTCTGTGTCGACGAGGTCGTTCTCGCCCTTGCGGTTGGCGAACTTGATCCGCGCCTCGCTGGTATAACACCCCTCAAAGACGAAGTTCAGCTCATCCTTGTGGACGGGGAGTTCGAGGCTCTGCTCCTCGATCTTGCGCTCGACGGTGGTGAAGTAGTCGTCGGTCGTAGTCAGCTTGACGTTCGGCCAGATCGGCCATGTCGCCATGTCCTCGGCTGCGCGCAGGTGCCGGCGCGTCGGCCCGCCGCCGTGGTCGCCGACGCCGTAGACCCACAGCAGGTCCTTCAGACCCGTATGCTTCTCCATGGCGAACCGGAGGCGCGTCATTCCAGGCTGGATCTCGCAGTTGTACCCGTTGGGCGAATCGTCGTACGCGAGCACGCGCTTGCCGTCCATGCCCTCCCACCAGAAGAGCTGGCTTGTCTCGCCGGATGTCATGCTCTGCAGGCGCGGGCCATTGGCCCGGTGGTGGTAGTAGCGGCTCACCGCGCCCTTGCGAAGCAGGCCGGGCAGCGTCCAGCAATGGCCGAAGGTGTCGGGCTCCCAATCGATCTTGACCGCGTCATACGGGATGCCGAACTCGTCCCTGAAGTACTTGCGCGTGTACAGCAAGTGGCGCGCGAGGATCTCACCGGATGCGAGGTTCTTGTCACCCTCGACCCACTGGCTCGCGGTGATCTCCCAGCGACCCTCGGCAACGCGCCGCTTGATCATCTCGAAGACCTCGGGCGCATACTCCTGCATCGCGATGTAGACGCTTGCCTGGCTCTGCGAGAAGTGGAAGCTCGGGAACTCATCCATCAGCTTGTCCATCGTGGTGAACGTGTCATACGTTACTGATACCGTCTCCGGCCAGCTCCACATCCAGTTCATATCGATGTGCGCGTGGCCGCAGCAGTAGATCGTGTACTCCTTGGCTGCCGACCTCAGCGGGGCGAGGATCTCCTCCGCCTCGGCGACGAGAGCACTTGCATCGCTACTACCCGCCTCAAGCGCGTCGACGACAAGCTTGGCCGCCTCCTCCAGCACGGGCTCCCACTCGTCGGCATTGTCCGGCTGCGCCTTGGTCATGCGGATTCCGAAGTCCAGCTCCGCTTTGATGCGGTCAAGCAACCCATGGAGCGGGCCGACCGCGCGGTCGATCTCCGCCTGAAGTGTCCCTAGTTTGGTCTGCAGACTCAATGGACAGTCATCCTTTCATCTGGCTGCAAAGTGTCGGCGTGGGGATTCGGCCCGCCGCGTGCGAGGACCTGCGTGGCCCCTCACGGCACGCGACGAACGCAGGCCGCTACCTCCGCGCCGAGCCCTTCGGGCACGGGCCAATCCTGCGCGCCCTCCGGGAGTTCCGCCGCGTGCTGCCGCACCTCTCCTCCTGTGGCGCAATCGAGCCACGACAGGCTGTACGTCCCCGCAGGCAGTTCTGAGATGCCCGGCGCTGTCTCGGCATGGGAGGAATACGCGACGTACGTCTCGCCGGGTTGCGCGAGCACGTAGTCCGTATCGCCCGCAGCGAGTTCGTCGTGCGGCTCGAGGGTCGTTGCGTCCACCGCCTCCATGAACGTGACCAGCCGGCCACAGGCGTAGAGGTCCTCCGACGGCGTGGAGTCGACGTCCATGCCGAGGACCATCACGTGCGCGCCCGCCATCGCGCTGGCCCAGATCTTCTTCCGCAACTCGGCTCCCGTGCCCATGTCGGCGCACTCGGACATGTTGATGCCGTACCGGCCTCGCGCCCGGCGTCGCGCCTGCACGAGACCGTCGTGCAGCTCGCGTGCCGTGTCAACGTTGTACTGCACCGCAAACTGGTCGATGTTTGGGTCCCCCGCGAACTCGTCGAAGCCGAGCCCGTTGAGCTTGTGGACGGCGATCGGGTGGTCGTGGTCGTCGGTCTCGCGGATGGTTGCTGCGATCCCGCTCACGCGCTTGGGAGAGTAGCGCTCCTCATATTCCTCACCCACGCACCAGATGAGGTTTCGGTGGTGCTGGAAGCGCTCCACGAGGCTCTCGATGAAGCGGCGTTCCGCGTCGCCAACTGCGTCGCCCGTGTCCCAGACGCGCGCGCTATCGTCGTAGATGAAGAGCATCAGGCAGATGTCCGCCTCATCCATCGCGACGAGCCATGCATCCCACTGGGCGAGCACCGGTTCGCTGAGGCCCTTCGCTGGGTCATGGTCGACGAACGGGTTCTGCGTCGGGTCGCCATCGCCCCCGTGCGACCGGATGGCTTGCGCGTAGAGGCAGTTGGCGCCCGTCGCCGCGAGCTTGCGGATGAGGGCCATCTGGTCGCCGTCACGAGTGCCGTCCGGAGCCAGATCGCCGCGGTAGAGGAAGCCCTCCGGATCGCCCGGCCCGCACATGACGAACGGATCGCCGCCCTTGCGGCGTAGCACGTCAGGACGCTCGAGATCGACGATGATCTGTCCGAACATGGGGTCGCGATCGAGGCACGCCTCGGCGAGTAATCTGAGCGCTTCGTTCTCAGCCTCGCGCGACTTCACGTCCGCGTCGTTCCAACTCACGATCGCGTCCAGGCTGGGCACCACCACCATGGCCCTGGGTCCGCCGTGCCCGAACGCCCCGAAGGCATCGTGCGGCGCGTCCGGCCAGTGCCTGAGCCCCTCGCGGTCAACGCCATTCGTCCACCAGAGGAAGCTGTAGCTCCCCATGTGGTCGGTCTGATTGTCGGGGATCGCGCGCGAGCCGATGGTGCGCTGTCCGTCGATCATCTCCGTCGCGCCGCCGGTTGCGCGCGGTATCGAGGTTGCGACGCTGCTCCTCGTCGCGAGTCGGGCGTGGTCGGCGCTGATGAGCTGCTGCCCGCGCCACGAACCGTCTCGCAGATAGAGCAATCCAAACCGCGCGAAGTCCCTCGGCGAGATAGCCGTCCGCCCGGGCCGATCGCC
The DNA here is from genome assembly GCA_964555935.1 of uncultured Armatimonadia bacterium. GTDB lineage: Bacteria > Armatimonadota > Zipacnadia > Zipacnadales > VGFC01 > CAZKUN01. The sequence goes on from CAZKUN010000052.1 coordinate 14,672, forward strand.
CGTGCCAAAGGCCATGAACGTCGGGTCATCCTCGCACTGGAGGATGTCGGTCAACAGCGGGCGCAAGACAGCGTCGTCGACGCTATCCCACGTGGCGGCGTAGACTCCTACAAAGAGCGTGTCCCACAGCAGCGCCATGTGCCAGTCGTTGTAGTCATACGCGCTGCCCGGCTCGTCCTCCAGTCCGTAGCAGGCTGTCTGGTTTGCCATGTGGCGCCACGTAATGCCTCGGTCCGGGCGCCCCAGATCGGCGTTGATGCTGTCCAATCTTGGCTCGAAACGAAGAACCGGCTCATCGATGCCGCCGATGCGGCCATCCTCGATGGCCTTCATGATGAAGTGGCTGTAGAAGGGCTTGGCCGCGGATGCCACGTCGCCCCGCCGCGTCACGTCCCCCCATTCATGGACGATGAAGCCGTGCCGGATCACGCATCCGCGTCCGCCGACATGTTCGGCGAGAGCGTCCAGTTTCGCCGAGTTCATCCGCACATCCGCCGGCGCGCGAGTCTCCCATGTCCCCGTCGGGTAGACCGTCTCCTGAGGGGCAACGGGGCTGTGGAGCAAGAACACGGCGACGGCTAAGGTAGCCGTCGCCGAGATCATCTGTAAGTGAGTAGGCATGCGGGCACCCCCGAAGTCATGGGCCGGAGTGCGACTCGGCTCGGGGCATGTCCTTGGTCGCCGGCGACGCTCATCCCTCGTTGAGTTCCGCCTCGACTGCCGCCGTCAGGTCATCCTGAGTCCACTGGGCGCCCATCTTGCGCTGGAACAATACCTCGCGGTCTCCACGAGCGATGCCGTTCTTGCCGTTGACCATTATCCCCGCGCAGGTCAGGCCCGAGCGCTTCCACATCTGGAAGCCGACCGGGTCGTTCTCGGGGTCGCGAAAATCGTGGATCTCAACCTCCACGCGGTCGGGGTGCTCGTCCTCGTGGCTCCGGATGACGCCTCTGACCTCCGCGTGAGCGTCGTTATCCGGGTAGAACGCGAGGATGTAGACATCGGCGTCTGACGTCAACTCGCCGGCCGGATCGGAGCCGGCCGCGGCTACGACGCCAGTCAGGCCTCGCTCATCCGGCAGGCCCTCCTTCACCATCAGCGTCGTCACTTGCTCTGATGCCAGGTAGGTGAGGAGTTGCTGCGCCTCGGCCGCGTGCTTAGTCGTGTTGAGCATGCCGACCGTGACCATTGGCACGTTGTAAGACTCCTCCGGCAGCGAGAAGGCAATTCGGACGGGGGACTTGGCCAACTGCTCCTCATCGATCGGCAGCGGACAGCCTCGGTAGGTGAACGTGAGGTCGATCTTCTCCTGAACGACGTCCTGATAGGCGACGATGATACGCTCGGCGGGGACGATCTTCTCCTGCAAGTCGTTCCACAACTCGAGTTGCTGCAGGCTCTGACGCACGTGCCACCCCATCGAGCTACGGTCCGGATCGGGGAGCGCGATCGTAGCAAGCGCCAGAGCGTTGAGATCGTCGGGCTTCTCCACCTTCAGTGGGGAGTCACGCCCGACGACGGCCACGATTTCGAAGCTGCCGAGCTTCACGGTGGTCTCCGCGTCGACTAGGTCGCTCTCGGCCAATACGTCCAGCTCCCGCCCGCCGGGAGACACGAATAGGTCCGGGCGCTCGCCGTCGTCGACCACTCGGCCGAGAAGCACGGCGTCATTGTCGTACGTGACATCGATCTCGATGCCCGGGTTGGCCGCCTCGAAGAGCGCAATCGCCTCGTGGAACGGCACGGTCATGCCGCACGGCACGTACATCGACAGTTGCGCCGGCTCGGCCGTCGCCACCGGCTCGGGCAGATCTGGCGGGGGCGCGGAGGCCGTCTGGTCTTGGCATCCGAGAAGCGCCATGGTCAGCAGCGCGCCCGCGAGCAGCAGGTTCGTCCGGGTCAGTGTCATGTCAATCACCTCCGGGAGTCTCGGGCCTGTACTAGAGGCAAGCGGCGTCCCGATGGGTGAAGTTCCGGGCTGGAGACGAACAGGCCCCGGCTCCACTCGCGCCGAACAGTATCCACCGTAGGCCCAGACTGCCACGCGAGAGGCTCACGCATGATGGCATTACCACTGATGCTCTGCCCCGCACTGCTCGTGCCCGCCGCCGCACAGGACGCGCCCGACTTCAGCGAGTGGCCCCCGCGCGACTACCTCGCTCGGGAGTTGGCCGATGGAATTCAGGCCATCCTCGATAGCCAAGACCGGGAGACCGGGCGGTTTGGCTCAGACCCGTGGATCTGCACGGACCAGAATGTGCTTCTTCCGCTGGCGGCGGCCTGGGCCGTCGAGCACCCGGACAACCCGTGGTATCACGATGCCGATCTGCTGGATGCGATCGGCAAGGGTGGGCTCGCGCTGGTCGACGATCAGGACGAAAAGGGGATGTGGATCTTTCGCAAGAAGGACAACTCCACGTGGGGCCAGATCCACATGCCCTGGACCTACAGCCGCTGGATCCGCGCGTATCACCTCGTCGGCGAGGCGCTTCCGGCCGACGTCCGCAACCGGTGGGACGAGGGCCTGCTGCTCGGGTTCAAGGGCATCCGACGCTACATGGATGGCGGGGTGCACAACATCCCCTGCCACCACGCCATGGCGCTCTACATCGCGGGCGAATGCTTCGGCAATGATGAGTGGAAGGCGGCCGCGAAGGGCATGATGGCGCGCGTGATCGAGCATCAGGATCCAGGAGGCTACTGGTCGGAGCACAGTGGCCCGGTGGTCGGATACAACCGCGTCTACGTCGAGGCGCTGGGTGTCTACTATCACTATTCACGCGACGAGGCCGTGCTCGACGCGCTCGGCAAGTCGGCGAAGTTCCATTCTTCGGTGCTCTGGCCGGATGGCTCATCGGTTTCGTGCATAGACGAACGCCAGATCTACCATGCCACGCGCGATCTGGGCAACGTGGGGTTCACTCACACGCCGGATGGGCGTGGGTTCTTGGTGAAGCAAGTATCGGACCACGCCTCGGCTGGCGGCGGACTGAGCGCGGAATACGCGGCACAGATGCTGCTCCATGGCAGTTCGGGCTCAGGCATTGCGCCGGCATCGGCGGCGGATCATGGGCGGGGCACGATAGGGGACGATGGGGCTGTCATTGAGCGCCACAAGCCGTGGCAGTGGTGTCTGTCGGGCTACGCCTGCGATCCCACCAACAACCGGTGGATCCAGGACCGGCAGAACCTGGTCGACGTCTACCACGACGACCTCGGGCTTGTTGTGGGTGGCGGGAACACCAAAATCCAGCCGTACTGGTCAACGTTCACCGTCGGCGATCCGTCGCTGCTCCAACACGTGCCGGGCGATGAAAGCCCCAACTTCACGCCGGACGTCGATCTGAAGTGGACGCCGGATTCGGGCAGGCTTGATCTGTCCGGCGAGATGCCGCGACTCGTCCTCGGCTACGGCGACATCGAGTGTTGGGTGCGCGCCGATGCGCGACCGGATGGCAGCCTCGCTCTGACGTACCACGCGCCGTCTGGCCGCGGGGTAGAGGCGCGCGTTCCGTTGCTGAACCACTCGGTGAAGATCCGCAATCCCCGTGGCAGCGCGCTCTACCTCGGCGAGGATGACCTGCGTCTCGCGAAGGGCAGCATCGGCGAGCACTTCACATACGGGGGGCTGAAAGTCACGCTTCCGGATGGCGCGCGCTTGCTCTGGCCGGCTTGGCAGCACAACCCGTACACCAAGGACGGTCACTCGAGCATCCACGCGGCGAAGCTCGTCGTCGCGCTCCCCTTCGAGGACGGGATCGACGAGCACGTTGTCCTCCTCGAACCCGTGGCTGAGACCGCCTTCGCTGGACTCGCTCTTGAAGCGCGCGACATCCCGTTCCGCTCCGAGTCGGGCACTCGCACGAAGCGCCTGGACGGCCTGGGCTCGCAGTTCCTGGGAGGCGAAAAGCCCGGCGACTCCATCACATTCACGCTTCCGGATGTGGACGCTGGATCGTATGACCTGAGCGGCGAGTTCATCTTGGCGTCGATGTACGCCATTGTGCAGGTGAAGGTGGATGGCGCGCCGGTCGGCGATCCGCTCGACGCCTACTGCCCAGGTGTGGACACGGAGGGCGAAGTCATTCCGCTGGGGCAGGTGGATCTGTCCGCGGGGTCACACGAGATCGCCGTTGAGGTCGTGGGCCGAAACGAAGCATCAACCGGGCACTTCATCAGCGTCAAGCGATGGTTGCTGCTCCGCAGATGATCGACTGAGGAATTGGAGGGTTGGCATTGGCGAACTGGGCATGCCTGTTGATGGCGATATCGGCGTCGCCGGCGCAAGTCGAGCCGCTCATGGACGCGGGCAAGCAGATAGCCCGCGCGCAGGCGCTTCAGCACGAATTCGATGCGGCGGCCACATACGCGGCGTGGGAGCGAGTCATCGACAGTTGCTCGTGCAACGCGGGGCAGTTGCGCTTGGCCGGTTCGCGGTTGCGGGCGTTGAGTTGCCTGGTGCCACCAAGCACGGATCCCGCGCGAGCAAACGCGTGGAAGGCCAAGGCCTTCATCTTCCGCAAGCTCGAACTGACGTGGAGCCCGAAGGATGGCGGCGCTGAGCGCAGCGTCGATGTTACGATGACTGACGAGGACATCGGCCTGCTCGTCGAGGGCTTCACGGCCTTCGCGGATCTGGTCTTCAAGCTCAGCCGAGGACAGTTGCGCGTTGACTACGAGATCGAGGTCATTGACGATCCGCTCACTCGGATGTCGGGGGATGGTTCGTTCTGGCTTGGCCCGTGGGACGTAGAGAGCCTGATCGATGATCGCTATGAGGCGGGCGCCTTCGACAGTGTCTTCGCATACGTGAAGGTCGGCGACAGCGATTCGAACTCCGCGCCGGCCGCGATGTTCGGCGGAACGTATGGCGGAGACCTGGGACCCGGTGGAGCTGGATGGACGGGGATCATGTTCATGCCGGGGTGGATGAAGGGCGATGGCGAAGTCGAGTTGCACGAGTGGTTGCACCAGGTCGACTGGGCGTTTTCCGAGCGGCTGGACTATCCCAACCCCATCGTGCCCAGCTCGGACGGGGGCCGCCGCAGCGGCGAGGACGGCGGAGACCCGTGCTACCGCCGCCAGCCGAGGGATGAGTCCTGGATGGGCTTCTACGAGCACATAATGCGCGATCACATCACGTCGCGTATGTGGGGCGAAGCGCGCTGCCGGCCGCTCACCACGCCGTAGTCGGAGGTCTCGCTGCCTCACGGCGCTTGCGGCAAGAACTGAAACGGCCCCGGCTGGGTTTGCCGGGGCCATTTCGCGCGAGGGGTGTTGCGCGCGAGCAGATTACCCGCGCGCATCAGCCCTGATGATCAGAAGCTGACGACCGCCGCGGCTTCCACGAGATCGAGGTCATCGAGGAAGGGCACGTCGGATGTCTCTCTCGCAACACGGAACGTGACGTCAAGCCCATCGACGATGTTCTTCGTGGCGCTGATGCCGATCACGTTGTCGTAGTTGCCCAGCCCCGGAGGGGCCGACATGAGCGTCGTGAGGTGCGCGTAGCGCAACTCGACGGGCATGTTGAATAGCTCGAAGTTGATCAGCGTTCCGATCAGCTCCGCGCCAGGCGTGATCAGAGCGCTGCGCAGCCACCGCTCCCACGGCACGGCGCCGGGATAGGTCCCGATGTCGTACTGGAGGATCTCGAAGTACGGATTGAGGGTGGTGTACTGCATCGCGTAGCGTCCGTCGGTGTGGCTGATCAACCCCTGAATCTGCAGGTTCTTTGAGTTGAGGATCTCGCCGCAACCCATCCAGGTATTAATCGGGTTGGCTCCACCGGGCGGGCGGACGCCGGCCGCGGTCTCGAGAGTCTCGGCATACTCGAACTGCCAGTTGCGGTCGAACACGCGGACCCAAGCGTTGGCGGACCAACCCTCTTCCTCGCCGATACCGGTGGCAAGCCACGTTCCGCCGAGCCCGAAGCGGTTCCGGTCGTACTGCATGTGGGCAACGCCGTAGCCATCGGTAGGCGTCCCCAGGCCCGCGCCCAGGTCAGCCGTCGCACCGCCGTAGAAGAAGTCCAGCGTCACGTCGCTTCCCCACAGCTCGGGCGCGTTCGCCCGGATGCCCTGGAGCGCGCGGCGCTCGTTGTTCGCGAGCAGGCCGAGGCCATACGCGAAGAACTGGCTACCCGCCGTCCAGTTCACGTCTGTCCAGTAGTCCGTGCTGTACTTAACCCACGCCTCGTCGATCCAGATGTTCTCCATCGTGCCCGTGGTCGCCGATTGACCCGGGAACCGCGGCGGGGCGACGCGCGTGACGTCGTCGACCATCTTGAGCGAGATCTTGCCCGCCAGCTCGTCAGTGATCTGACCCTGGATGCCGATCTTCGCGGTGAGAGCATCGAACTCGGCGTTGTTCCAGAGATCGCCGGCCAGGCCGATGCGATAGTCGATCCAACCAGTGACCTGCGGACGATTCATCGCGTCCTCGAGCACCGCAACGCGCTCGTCCAAGTCGTCGACGTCCTCGGTGAGGTCGTCGACTTCATCCTGCAGATCCGCCAACTCGCTCGCGAACTCATCGAGGAGTTTCTGGCAGATCGCGCGGATCGCTTCCTCATCGGGCGTGCCAGCCGGGCCCTGGGCGCCGGTGGCGCCAGCAGCGCCGCCAGGGCCTGTGGCGCCGGTAGCGCCGGCGGGGCCTGCCGGACCAGCGCGGCCGGGATCGCCCTGCCCGCCTGCGCCTCCGGCAGGACCGGCGGGACCGACGATGCCGGGCCATTCCATGAGCCGCGAGATCGCCATGGCGAACTCGTAACGGGTCATCGCCCGATCGCCCTTGAACTCGTGAGTCTTCGGATAGCCAATGATGATGCCCTCATCGACCAGCTTCTGAACCGCGTCGTAGGCCCAGTGGTCGAAGGGAACGGTCTCGGCTGGGCTGCTCGCCGCGAACGCTGGAAGCGCGCATGCAGCCAGCAGCAGAGCAATACCGACGCCAATGAGTCTGCGCATGTAGGGATTCCCCTTCCGTCTTGTGTGCGGAGGGCACGCCCATCGTGCCCACTTGACCGATACTCCGGGCAACCCACCAGGCCGACGAGATGATGACAGCCCGTCGACTCTGTCCCTAGCATTTCGACAGCCCATTGTTCATCCCTCCCGAGGCGGTTCGAGGAGGTCGTGTCAGGCCTGATGGGAGATTCGCCCGATGAACTGATCCTGTTGGTGCTTCGGCACGGTGACGAAATAGACGCTCCAGCCCGTCAGGCGGATCTGCACCGATGCGTATTGCTCGGGCACTCGCTGGGCTTCGCGCAACGTCTCGCTGTCGATGACGTTGAACTGAACCGCATACCCGCCCCGGGCGAAGAACGTCTTAATCAGCGTCACCAACGCCTGAAGCCCATCGTCGCCGCGAACGGCCGTGGGGTGTAGCATTACATCGAGCACGGCTCCGTTCGGCGTCTTGGTGAAATCGAGTTCGGTAACCGAGTTCATCAAGGCCGTGACGCCTCGCTTGTCGAGTCCCGGCTGCGACCCGACTCCCGGCGCCAGCGTCTCTCGATCGCGCCGCCCATCGGGTAGCGCTCCCGTCTGTCGGCCGAATTCCCACTGGAACTCAAGCGAGAAGAGCGCTGCCTGGAAGGGCCCACCGCGAGCGCTGCGAAACGCGTGGACTTTGTCGCAGTAATGCTCCGCTACCCGCTTGCCGATGGCATCGGAGGTTGCGTCGTTCGTGCCCCACTTCGCGACACGGTTCAGCGCGTGCAGGCGAAGGCTCTCGTTGCCCTCCCAGTTCGATGCCAATACGTCTCTGAGCTGCGCAAGAGTCAGTCGCTCCTCATCAAAGACGATCTGCTTGATGGCAAGGAGGGCATCACATGCGTTCGCCAGCCCAGTTCCCACGCACCCGACCGCGTTGTAACGGGCGCCACCCTCCCCGATGTCGCGGCCTACGCTCAGGCAGTCATCGATCGTGGCGGCAATTAGCGGTGACGGGTTGATCCGCGGCCACTCGCGTTCGTGCGCGTTGACGGCCTCGGCGGAGATCGTTATCAGGTGGTCGAGTTGCGCGCCATAGGCCTCGAAGAACGCCTCGAAGTCGGCAATACTCTCCGCATCGCCGGTCCGCGGGCCGACTGTCTCGCCGCTCAACGGGTCAGTGCCGCTGTTCAGCGCGAGTTCGATCGGTTTCGCGAGGTTGACGACGAGGTTCATCGTGCATGCGGCTTCCTTCCCGTCGACGGCAGGTTCGTAGCAACCGATCGGGAGGTATGAGCGCGCGTCCTTGAGCGTCTTGCCGCGCTCGACGAGAGCCGCGACGGCTGCCTCGTCGTTCATCAGCACACACGAGTTCGTCCCGCCTCGGATGAGATCGGCAACGCGAGCGTAGAGCGCATCGGGGGTGTCGGGGGTGAAGCGAACCGAGAGTTTCGGGTCTGGCGCGTTGAGTTCCTCGTAGGCTTCGAGGGCCAGGTACGTCAAGTCGTTGGCAATGGCACGTCCGTCAGCATCCTGCCCGCCGAAAACGAAGTTCTTGCCGTTAGAACTCCCGCGCGTCCTCGCGTGGTGCTTGATCCAGAAGAACTTGATGAGTTCTTTCGCTTGGCACTGTGTCAGGCGGCCCGCGTCGATGTCGGCTCGGTAATAGGGGTAGATGACGCGGTCGAAGTGGCCCATCGACCTGACCATCTCGCCTTCCATCTCAATCAGCTCGTGCATGAACCACGCAAACTGCAAGGCCTCGTGGAGTGTCCGAGGGCTGTGGGCCGGCACTCGCGAGCATGTTTCGGAAACGGCCTGCAAGCGCAAGGAGTGCTCGGGGCACTCAGTGGCCATCTGCGCGGCCAGCGCAGCGAAGCGCTCCGAGAGGTGGATCGCCGCCCCGCACGCGATCTCAACGGCCTCATAGAACGCGAGCTGATCCGGTGATGCGCTTGCGCCAAGCCGCTCGCGACTCTCGGTTGCCTGCCCCATCAGGGAAGTCAGGCCGCCTGCGAACATGTTCTCCCAGCCGGGAGAGATGTGGCCATGATCCAGGCCGCCCCGGATAGCGCCAATCTCGTGCATGCGCCGAGACCATGCCGCCTCCTGGGCTATCGGTCCTTGGCAGGCTTCCTCGTGCCAGCGTTCACGCGCGCGGACGATCAGGCGTCCATGGTTGAGCTTATCGACGAACCAGTCGGCGGGATCGATGCTGATCTGGCCCCGAGTCGCTACAATCCGCAAGAGATGCGCCTTCTGCAGCACCCTCGGCGCATCGCCGCGCGACGCGAGGGACTCGTCGGCTTCTCGCTCCAGTTCGTCAAGCCCGATCCCCGTCGACGGGTCGAAGCGCGCGTCGATAAACTGGTTGTACAGCCGATCTCGCACCGTGTCGAACGTGCCCCACAAGTCACAGTCGGCCGTCGTCTTCGTGGTCACGCTCATCCGGTGTCTCCTCAGAACCAGCGGCTGATGACCACCTTGTGCTCGGTGAAGAAGCGGATAGCATCGCGCCCCTGCCCGTGCAGGTCGCCGAAGAAGGACTGTTTCATCCCCGAGAAGGGGAACATTGGCACCGGCGCGGCGACGCCGATGTTGATCCCGATATTCCCACACGCGACCTCGTGCTTGAACGTGCGGGCTGCCCCGCCATCGCTCGTGAACAACGATGCCATGTTGCCATACGGCATCCGGTTGATGGTCTCGACAGCCTCGTCCAGGCTCGCCACCCGAATGATTCCGAGCACGGGCCCAAAGATCTCGTCGCGAGCGATCTCCATACCCGGAGTCACGCCGTCGAATACGGTAGGCGCGATGTAGTACCCGTCCGGGCGACCCTCGACGGTGACGCCACGCCCATCGAGTATCAGGTTCGCGCCCTCGCCCGTGCCGATGTTTATGTAGCGCTCGACGCGCTCCCGCGCGGCTTGCGACACAACGGGCCCCATGTCGGTGGCCGGGTCGAGGCCATCGCCAACGCGCATCGCGCCGGCGGCGGCCGCGATGGCATCGCGAAGCTCATCGTAGCGGTCGCCAACCGCGATGACAAGCGACCCGGCGAGGCACCGCTGGCCGGCACAGCCGAACGCCGAGCCCACAATGGCGTCGACCGTCGCTGCGAGTGGCGCGTCTGGCAGAACCGTTAGGCAGTTCTTGGCGCCTCCCTGGCACTGTGCACGCTTGCCGAGCGCGCCGGCCGCTGAGTAGACGGACCGAGCGACTGGTGTAGAGCCGACGAACGAGACGCCCGCGACATCCTCGTGCGCCGCGAGCGCTTCCGCAGCCCGGCCGTCGCCGTGAACGAGATTCACCACACCAGGCGGCAGGCCGGCCTCATGCATGAGTTCGAGCAACTGGACCTGGCTGATGGGGCAGAGCTCCGATGGTTTGATAACGTAGGTGTTGCCGCAGGCGATGGCCCATGGGAGGTACCAATACGGCACCATCGACGGGAAATTGAAAGGCGCGATCCCGCAAAAGACTCCGAGCGGCTGAGGCACGCACTCCTCGTCGATGCCCGCCGCAATGTCCTCGGCCCCATAACCCATCATCAGCGCCGGCGTTCCGGCTGCGGCCTCGACGTTCTCGAGGGTCCGCTGCATCTCCCCACGAGCCTCATCCAACGTCTTGCCGTGCTCCAGGACAATGGTCGTCGCCAGCGCCTGGAAGTCGCGCTGGATGAGCGCCTGCAGATTGAACAGAACGCGAGCACGTTCGACAGGAGGGGTGCTACGCCAGCTCGGGTATGCCTGCCGCGCAGCCTCAACCGCGCGATTCACATCATCTTCACCCGATAGCGGCACTTGGGCGATGGTCGCGCCCGATGCCGGATTGGTGACGGGCAGCGCATCCGATGTCGATGGCTCGTGCCACTCCCCGCCTACGCAGTTCTTCAGGGCTTCGTTCTCTGACATGTCCTACTGCCTCGCTCTTCGGTGAGAATGCCGCCGGGAGCCATGTTCCCGCGGCGAGGCGCGTCGCCCTCCACAGCCCCCAGGGATACGATTCGCAGATAAGTGCCTGAAAAGAAGATATATCTTGACAAAATACGTAACACATCTATACTCCGTAAACGCAGTCGGTGGCGCGAAACGGGGGCGGAGCCAATGCTGATGAGAGGCAGGAGTCCTGTTCGGATACTCGACCTTGGTGGATGGCCGGGCGCGCCCGAAGCCGGGCAAGGCGCCGCTCTGTCCGCGTGTGGGGCGCTGTTCAGTCACTGTATCCTTCGACGGCGGGCGAACGGAATCGGCACTCCCGTGGGCGAGGAATCGATGCTCCGACACCGCAACCAGTATGCTCCCGTCCTGAGGGCATCCGCCCACAGTGGTTGCTCGGAGACGGCAGAGGTGTGCGAGAGCGAACACGCGAGATGCCTCGACCTTCTCCACGCGGCAGCGCGCCATCTGGGCGTGGATGCAGGGCTGGAAGCAGACATCTGGACTGATGTGGCTCCCGGCTGCGGGCTGGGAGTATCGGCCGCCACGAACAGCGCCGTGGTGGCGGCCTTGGTGGCGATGGCAGGACAGCACTCGCCGCCGCGAGCTGTGGCGCGGCTCGCCCACCTGCTCGAAGATGAAATCGGGGACGGCCCGGCCCCGGCACCTGATCATTACGCCTCCGCGGTAGGCGGCATCAGCTTCAGCGAGATCGAGCACGGTCAGGTGAAGGCGGAGAGGCTGTCCCCAGCGTCTGGGTTCGTTCACGAGCTGGAGGAGCGGCTGGTTCTGGTCAACGTGGGCCAGCCACGCAGCGACGCAGATGTGCGCCGCCGCGCGACGAGGCGGATCGCCGCGGGCCACGGCGACGCGGTGCCGGCGGCGGCGGCCCTTCGGGACGCCGCGTGGGCGGGCAAGCACTCGATCCTGCGTGGAGACATGGTGGGGTTGGCCGACGCGATCAATGCGAACTGGGCGGCTCAGAAGCGCGCGTGCCCCGACGCCACGACGGACGCTATCGAGGCCTGTTTCGACGCTGCAATGTTGGCTGGTGCGATGGCGGGGAAAGCAAGTGGTGCGGGAGGCGGCGGAACAGCGGTATTCCTGACGCAGCCTGGGGCGGAACTACGGGTCCGCGAGGCCCTCTCGGGCCTCCCTCGCTGCACGCTGCTGCCCTCGTCCGTTTGCTGCGAGGGTGTTCGAAGTTGGCCTGCGCGCGGGTGAGGGGCTTAGGACTTGCTGCTTCTGCGCTCGGGATCGAGTTCGGGGGCGTTGGCTAGCTCCTGGTCCGCGCGTGGGTGAAGCGAGGCAATGCAGTCAAAAAGCGCCTTCCGAAGGTCATCCTCATCGCCCTCCGTCGCGATGGCCTTCAACTGGCCGAGGGCCAGATCGACATCGGCGTCCGGGTCGAATGACGGGCCATCGAGTCGGAAGAGATACGACGACACGCGCTCGAGTTTCTCCCACGGGTTCGTCAGACGCTCGTGGAGCTTCTCGCCAGGAAATAGGCCGATGTATTCGTACTTGCTGGGGTCGTCCGGATCGCCACCCCAGAGCCGAATGAGTTCGGCCGCCAGGTTCTGGATCAGGACTGGGTCACCCATGTCGAGGAGGTACGTGCCCGCCTCGTGGACGGGATTGCCGGCCTCGATGACCAACAGCGCTGCCTCTTCGCAGCTCATGAAGTACCGCGACGCCTCTGGGTGCGTGATCGTGAGCGGCTGACCGGCGCGGAGTTGCTTCTCAAAGATACCCAGGACGCTGCCGTTGGTGCCAAGCACGTTGCCGAACCGCACGGATATGATGCGAGTGCTGATGTCAGACTGCACGGCTCGGGCCGCCACGACCTCGCACATGCGCTTCGTGCCGCCCATCACTGAAGACGGTTCTGCAGCCTTGTCCGTCGAGATCAGGACGAAGCGCTCAACGCCCGTCGCCACCGCGGCCGCCACCACCAGTTCCGTCCCAAAGATGTTGTTGCGGACGGCCTCAGTGACGTTCGTCTCCATGAGGTACACGTGTTTGTGCGCGCCTGCATGAAAGACGACGTCCGGGCGGTGCTGACGGAAGACCGCCTCCGCGACGCCCGGCGATGCGAAGTTGGCGATAACGGGCACGACTTGCAGTTCCGGAGCGTGCCGTCGGAGTTCTTGGTAGATCTCGTGGATGCGGTTCTCGCCGCGGCCGAAGACGACCAGCTTGCGCGGGTTGAAGCGTACCGCTTGGCGGCAGATTTCGGCTCCGATTGAGCCTCCGCCGCCCGTCACGAGAACGCACTTGCCTTGCAGGTATTCGCCACACGTGTCGACGGGGAAGTTCGCTGGGTCGCGCGACAAGAGATCGGTGACCTCGACCTCGCGAAGCTGAGAAAGCGAGACTGGTTCATCCATCGTCTCTAGCCGCGACGGCAGGAGACTGTACGCGACCTCGGCATCCTTGCACAGATCCACAATGCGCCGAACCGTTTCGCCTGGCGCCGAAGGGATAGCGATAATCACTTCGTCGACCGTCAGATCGTGGACGAGCGTTCTGACGTCGTCGCCGGTGCCGAGCACGCGGTGGCGGCGGACCATCATGTTCTGCTTGTGTGGGGCGTCATCGACATAGCCGATAATTTCGAGCACGCCCTCCCGGTCGTGCTCGACTCGGCGAGCTAGCGCCGCGCCGGCCTCTCCGGCCCCGTAGATCAGGACCCGTCGCTGGGTCCGCGCGCCGGCTCCTCCGCCATTGTGCATGTGCAGGTACTGGCGGATCATGCGCCACACAAAACGGCTGGCCCCGATGAGGCTCAGCCAGACCAAACCGACCATCGTCATCGCCATCGGTGAAGCGCTCGGAGTCTTGCGCACCCAGAGCACTAGGCCGGTGATTATCGCCGTGGAGGTCACCGCGCCGACGATCGCCAGGACGGCCTCTGATGACGCGTATTGCCAGACGCGGTTATACAGGCCGAATGCGTAGAAGATCGCGATTGCGAGCACGAGCACGAAGCCCGCCTGTTGGTAGAACTCTATAACGTCGTTCCTGGGGAAGTTGCCGTCGAACCGGAGCCAATAGGCGACGAGCACGCCCGCGTTTAACAGGGCGAGGTCGATCAGCGCGAGCAGAACCCTCATCCAGTTCATTCTGGTTTGCGTCATTTCGACCATTCCATTCTCGGATCGGAACCAGGGACACAGCCATCCGGCCGGTGCCCGGATACTGCTCGGCCACCCAATCCCTGGGATAAGCGAATAATATATTCTGTGTTGTTCCGTGTAGGTCCTGCCGCAAGGGCATTCTGTGGCATAGATCACACGCCTCGCGGGGACCTGGCAGATGCCTCAACGTCGCTTCATTTGGCAACCGATCGGGTATACTACTCCGAAGGTAGGCTAGGTATCCGTTGTACCGGAGGTGGAGTTCATGACTACCAAGACACTCATCGCGATCGCCGCATGTGCGTTACTGCTCGTCGCGGCTGCGACGTTCGTCACCGGGCAAGACCCCGATGCTGATCAGGCCACGGCCACCGACGGATTCGGCGTGCAGCTATCAGTCGACAAGGTCACGTATGCCGTCGGCGATCCTATCATCCTGACGGTCAGCGTGTTCAATGGGACGGACGAATCGCTCGTCCTGCCCTTCAACAACTCCCAGCGCTACGATTACTCCATCGATGACAGCGAGGGCAATCAGGTCTGGCTGTGGTCAGGAGATCGGATGTTCCTGCAGGCGCTCGGCGTGGAAAACTTGGGCCCGGACAAGCCGTGTCTCCGCTACGAGCAGAGCTTCACGGGGGAGTTGGCGCCTGGCGTCTACACCGTGACGGGTTCTATCACGAGCCGGACAGTCCCATTGTCAGCTAGCACGACGATCGTCGTCAAGTAGGCCTGAGGTCCTTGGCCTCCCAATCGACAAGCCGCATTCGGTAACGAACGCGGCCAGGTACTGAGAGACGCTGGCTGTCACGTAATCGCACGGCGATCAGTCGAAGGCGTTCGGCGGGAGGCTCTGCAGCAACCCCTCTTCCTGCATGAGCGCCTCGCAGTCGTCGAGTTCCAGGGGCACGAAGCCCGTTAGGTTCTCGATGCCGTCCGGCGTTACCACGACCGTGTCCTCGCACCGGACATACCGTTTCTCCTCATGCACCCACATCTGCGGATCCACTGTGAAGACCATCCCCGGCTCAAGCGGCAGGTGCTGATACGGGCCGACGTCATGGACTGCCATGCCGACCGGGTGCGAGAGATGCCCGCGGAAGTCCAGCATTCGGCGGGCGGCTTCCTCGTAGATCGGCTTCGACCAGCTCTGGCCATCGATCACCGGCACCATTGCCTCCGCCGTCTCCGCGTGGATCTGCTCGACCAGAACGCCGGGGCGGATTCGCTCGAGCAGGGCCTTGTGGTACTCCACCACGAATCCGTATAGCTCGCGCTGGAGGGCGTCGTATGTTCCGTTGACGGGCCACATGCGGCCGATATCGGAGGTGTACTGGGCGTAGTCCGGCGCCACGTCCATCAGCACGAGGTCGCCATCCTGCAATGGGCAGTTGTTGCGGAAGTAGTGGCCGTACCAGGCGTTCGTGCCTCCGGCGATGATGGCTCGATAGCCTTCGCCGCGAGCGCCATTGCTCAGATAGATGTACTGCGCGATTGCGCCGAACTGGTACTCAATCACGCCAGGCTGCGTCGAACGCATTGCCTCCATCACGGCCAGTCCGGTCAGACGCCCGGCCCGTCGGCACATCTCAGTCTCAAGCTCGCTCTTCACTACGCGCATCTCGTCGATGATCGGCGAGAGGTCCCGGACCTCAACGTTCGGGCAGCGGGCGAGCAACAGGCCGATGAACGCCCCCTCGCGCGTCGGACGCCCATCCCACGGGTCCGCTGCGATCTTGCGATTCGCGCTGGTGGCGACGTCGCGGCTCATGTTCTTGCCCTCAGCGGGCTTGTGAGGGGTGTAGATCATGCGCGCGGAACGCAGGTCTGCCTCCAGGTCTTCCGGGCCACGGACCTCGTCGACGCCGGTGAGCTTCCTCGTCAGGTCGGCCGTCTCCACCGAGAGCACATCCCCCTCGCTCGCCGCGTGAGCTGCGTCGTGGTGGGGGAGGTAGAGCACGGTCTTGCGCTCGCGGGCATCCAGCAGCAGGTATGCCTGCGGCACGTCGACCCCGCAGAGATAGAAGAACTGGTTCGTCTGGCGGATCGGGTCGAAGCCTCGCGGCGGCGCGGCTCCCTGCAAGACGGCGCACGCCTCATCGCCGATGCGATCGAAGACAATGTCGCGTCTCGCGGCAAACTCCTCCGGCGGGAAGTCTGTCTGGTACAGCCTCGCTGCGTCGCTGATCATCTTCACGTCCTCCGGTGTCACACTATGCGTTGCGCAGGCCGGGGTTGGCCTGGTCCCACGGCTCGATGCCGCGAGGCTCCGCCCACGCCTGCCACGTCGCGGCGAGCTTCGTCACTTTCTCTGGGTGAGCGCATGCCAGGTCGCGCATCTCTGTGCGGTCCGCGTCCATGTCGTAGAGTTCCCAATCGCCCGGAAAGCGTTTCACGAGTTTCCACTTCCCCTGCTTGAGCGCGCAGTTGCCCTCATGTTCGAAGTAGAGGGCCTCGCGTTCATTCGGCCCATCGTCATGCATGATCGGCATCAACGAGTAGCCCTCCAGCGGGTGGATCGCGTTCCCGCCACGCTCGGCGGGATACTCGGCGCCGGTTACGTCAAGGAACGTCGCCATGATGTCGGGCAACTGTGCCGGCTGATGTCGCAACTCGCCTCGCGCGGCGACTCCCTCGGGCCAGTGGGCGATCAGTGGTGTCGCGATGCCACCCTCATGCACCCAGTGCTTGTAGAGCCGGAAGGGCGTGTTGGAGAGATTTGCCCAGGGGATGCCGTAGCTCTGGTACGTGTCCTGGTGGCCGGGCATGTGGTCGGGCTCGTTTCCGATCTGCACGAGCTTCCCGTCGCGGGTGCGCATCTGGATGATTGGGTTGCGGTCGGCGTTGCCGAACCAGTGGCTCTCGATCTCCTCGGCGCATCCGCCGTTATCGGCGAGGAAGATGATCAGCGTGTTGTCGAGTTGGCCTGTCTCCTCGAGCGAATCGATGATCCGCCCGATCCCCTGGTCCATGCGGTCGATCTGCGCCGCGTAGACCTCCATGCGCCGCGCCTGCCATTCCTTGTCGGGCGCGTCTTCCCACGGTGGCTGGGTGGGGTCGCGGTCGGTGAGCTGCCACTGCCGGTCGATGATGCCCATCTCGACCATCCGCTCCAGGCGCTCCTCTCGAAGCCGGTCCCAGCCCGCGTCGAAGCGACCGACGTACTTCTCCATGTCCTCGGGCAGCGCGTGTAGCGGCCAGTGCGGCGCCGTGTAGGCCACGTACGTGAAGAATGGGGTGTCGGGGTCGTTCGCCGCATGCTCCGTAATGTACTCAGCCGCCTGGTCGCTGATTGCGTCGGTAATGTAATAGTCGTCGCCGATCTCAGCCGGGTCGTTACCGCGCGTGAGCGTTTTCGGTGCAAAGTAATCCGCGGCGCCGGTGATGATCCCGTAGTAATGGTCAAATCCGCGTTGCCTGGGCCAACTGTGCTTCGGCCCGTCGGCGGCGATGTGGCGCGTAACGTGCCACTTGCCGCTCATGTACGTCGAGTAGCCGCTGTCTCCGAGCGCCTCGGCGATCGTCACGCAGCGACCGTTGAGGTCGCCGCGGTACCCGTCCAGGTCCCAATCATCCGTCATGTGCCCGACGCCCGCCTGGTGTGGGTGCAGGCCTGTCAGCAGCGACGCGCGCGACGGGCAACACCGGGCCGTGTTGTACGCTTGCGTGAATCGGACTCCGCCGCCCGCGAGCCTGTCCAGGTTCGGCGTCTGGACCTCTCCGCCATAGCATCCAAGGTCGGAGAACCCCATGTCATCGTTCAGGATCAGCACGATGTTTGGTCGTCTGGTCTCGCTCATGATTCTGTCTCCTCAAACGCCGAATCGTTTGACGGCTTCTGGGTTCAGCGTGACGCTCAGCCCTGGGGCATCAGGGATGGCGACCGTGCCGTCAACCACTGGGAAGCTCTCGACCGTCAGCGCGTCGCGGATCGGGTGAGGCGTCGAGTCATACTCAAACAGCGGGCCTTCCGCGTATAGCGAGGGAGGGGTCGGCGCGATGGTCGCGGCAAAGTGGAGCGATGCCGCCAGTCCGATGTTCGTGCCCCATACGTGCGGCATGCAAGGGATGTTGTGCACGTGCGCCATGTCGGCCATGCGCTTGCCCTCGGTCAGACCGCCTCCGGCACACACGTCTGGCTGGAGAATATCGACGGCCCGCCGCGCGATCAGCTCCCTGGCGCCATAGCGCGTAAACTCCGCCTCGCCGCCGGCGATGGGGATGTCCAGCGCGGCCCGAAGCTCGCAGTAACCGTCAAGATCCTCCGGCGGAACTGGTTCTTCGAACCACAGCAGTTCTTGCCGCTCCAACTCGCGCCCCAGTCGTAGCGCATCATTCACGTTGTACCCGTAGTTGGCGTCAGCCATCAGGCCGATATCCGGGCCAATCCGCTCGCGGACCGCACGCACGTTCTCGGTGTCAGCCTGAACGCCCATACCGACCTTCATCTTGACATAGCCGAAGCTGGCATCCACGTACCGCCCTGCCTCGTCAGCCAGGCGCTCGGCGACGCCCGGTCCCTCGGTGAAGTACATGCCCGTTGCGTAGGCGGTGACCTCGCTTCGGTATGCGCCGCCCATGAGCTTGTGGACCGGCAACCCCAACGCCTTGCCCTTCAGATCCCAGAGCGCGATATCAACGCCGCTCAGCGCTTGGACGCTGAGACCCTTCTGCCCGTGCTGGCGGAGAAGCTGGTAGAGGTCGGTCCAGATCACTTCGGTGTCCATAGGATCGCGACCGACGAGGTGCGGCTCGTAGAGGCCGTCTATGATGGCTTTCGCCGACTCAGGTGGACCGAAGCACTCGCCCAGCCCCTCCAGCCCATCGTCCGTCCGAATCTGCACGAGAGTGGTCGAGCGCGTCTTCGTCCAGAACTGACTCCAGCCGAATGGCTGGTCGAATTCGGCTCGCAGAATCGTCGTCCGGATGCTCTCAATCTTCATGCGCTCGGTCTCTCCTCACATGCGCTTACGAGTGCAGCAGAACCCATTCGCCGCCTCCGCGCGCGATGCCTCGTGACGTAGGGCACCTTGCGCGAACGGGTGGAGAGTGATATTAATGGGCGTCGGATTCGGCGCGGGGCATGATTTGCAGGTCAGGTGGGGGAGCGCAAATGCCGGACCAGAGTTACATGGCGTACCAGACGGCGGCCATCTATTGGGCGCTGATTCTGTGCTGGTCAGCGATATTGGTCTTCTACTTCCGACAGTATCGCCGGCTTCGGAAACTCAACCCACTGATTGGCACGCTGATCGTCGTTATCTTCATCGACGCTGCCCGCACTCTGTTTGAGAGCATCTACTTCGGCGCCTGGTACACGGCCAACACCGGTCTGATTCCCTACTCCATCCACACGCTGCTCGCCAAACCCCACTTCTGGATCATTCCCAAGCTCATCACGCTGGTGGCGGCGTTGGTCATCATCGCGTTTGTTGTCAGTCGTTGGTTCCGTGCCGTAGCCGCTGAGACGCAACGGCATATCGACCTCGAGCGCACCAATGCAGAACTCGTGGAGGCCCACGAGGAGCTGCGCAGGCTTGAGTCGCGTCGCGACAACCTCGTCCACATGATCGCCCATGACATGCGCACGCCGCTGACGGTCATGACGGCCTCGCTCATCACAGCCGCCGATGACGAGTCTTGCTCGGAGACGACGCGCGAACTCATCGATGACGCGCTGAGCCAGTCCGAGAATCTCGTTTCGATGACGTCCGACCTGATCGATGTTCGGCGGCTCGAATCAGGTCAGCTCCCGCTGGAGTTCACCTACGTTGATGCCGGAGACGCTCTCGACAGTGTGCTTGGCGTCGTCCGAGGCATGGCCGGAGAGAAGGACCTTCAACTGGCGGCGGAACCGGCTCGCGACATCATCGCCGTCGCTGATATGCGCGTGGTGGTCCGCGTCCTCATCAACCTGGCGCAGAACGCCGTCCGGCACACTCCCTCCGGTGGCAGCATCATGCTCAGCGCGACGCGCGTCGATGTCGAAGGAACGCCGATGGTCCGCTTCAGCGTCGCTGACACGGGTGAGGGCATGGCCGACCAGATCCGGACGCGGGTGTTCGACCGGTTCTTCCACGCCGCGCGCAACGAGGGCACTGCGATCGCATCAACCGGCCTCGGCCTGGCGTTCTGCAAGTTGGCTGTGGAAGCCCACGGCGGAGAGATCTGGGTCGACAGCGAGGTCGGCAAAGGCAGCGCGTTCTTCTTCACCGTCCGCGCGAAACAATAGGGGAGAGGCCAGAGGCCCCTCCCCGGTGTCGTCTCGTCGCCAGGCCTGTCCGGCTACTTGTTGCCGGACGCCAGGCCCTCGCCCACGAGGTAGGCGTAGCTCTGCTCCACGGCTTCCATCATGTCCGTCCCGCACGAGTCCAACTCCACGATCAGCCACTCCAGCACGTTCTCATCCGCTGCGGCGATGATCGCCGGCATGTCGAGCACGCCCGCGCCGACGGCCGTATGCGGCTGACGCGGTTCGATCGGGCCGTCCTTGATGTGCAGCACCGGCGCGCGGTCCTTGAGTCTCGCAACCGTCTCTACGGGATCGGGGCCGCCACATGCTACCCAGTAGACATCCAACTCGGCGAAGAGCGCCGGGACTTTCTCCAGGAACACGTCCTCGGGCAGCACGCCGTCGACCTCCTCGAACTCCTGCCAGTGGTTGTGAAGGCCGAATGCGATGCCACTGCCCTCGAGCGCCGCAACCGCCGCGTTCATATTCTCGGCGCACGCCAGGACGCCGTCCATCGTGTCGATCTGGCCGCCCGGGCCCGTGATGAGACGGGTGATCCCTAGCGTGTTGCACTCGTCGATGACCTGCTGTGCGTTCTCGGCGTTGGGCATCGGCATGTGGGCGCTCGCGACCTTAAGGCCCAGATCGTCGACGATGGTCTTGACCTCCGCCGGAGTCATGCCCTGAAGTCCGGCGAACTCCACTCCCTTGTAGCCGATGTCGGCGATCTTCTTCAGAACGCCGGGGAAGTCTTCCGCTGCTGCCTCGCGTACGGTGTAGAGCTGAATGGCGATTGGTTTCAACGCGTTGTCTCCTTAAGCTGACCTGAATTCTCCGCCGCCGCGTCGTTCACCGGACGTGGGGCGGCGCCCTTCTCGACTTGGCTTAATCGCGCTCGACGCTGATCTCGCTGAACGCGCTCGTCGTGCCCTTCACGTAGTATCCGTAATGGCGGATCTCCCTCAAGTCAGTCGGGAGCTTGGCCTCGATCACTTCGCCATCCACTTCCATCGTCACCGTGCCGGCCTTGAGGTCGACCGCCACCGTCACATCGAAGAGCTTGCCCTTGTCGTACTCCGTGACCAACTTCGCGCCGCGAGCGTTGTTGGCGAAGGTCCCCTGGAAGATCGCGTGGGCCTGCATCCCGATCAGGCTTCCGCAGTGGATCAGGGCATCGTTCTTTGCGCTGGACCCAAACACCAGGCACGCGTTCTTCACGCCCGCATCGGGGGCATTCGTGCTCTGGTACTTCGCGCGGAAGACGACGCGGTTGGTGATGGGTTGCCCGAGTTCGATGAGCGCGAGGCCCTCGGCTTCAGCCTCCAATTCGTAGCCGAGATCGTGTTCGCGTACCGTCGCGCCCTGAACCACGTCGAAGGCGCCGGTCTCGTCCTTGCCCTCGGGAATCGGGCCTGTCTTCTGTTGTCGCGGGTAATAGCCCATCCACCAATCCGGCCCCTCAGCCTGGACCTCCTCGTTCAGGTCCGTCAACGTCCGCTTCATCGCGTTGAGACGCTTCGGCGAGGCGTCAGCGAGGTTCGTGGTCTCGCCAATGTCATCGCGCAGGTTGTACAGCGCCAGCCCCGTGTAGTCGAGCGCGCTCAGCAGCTTCCAGTCGCCTTGTCTCAGTGCGAGTTTTGGGCCGCCTGTCCCCTCCCATCGCCAGTACAATGGGATGTCGCGCCGGACGCGGCGCCCGCTGAGCGCCGGCAGCATGTTCGCGCCGTCGATGGGACGGTCTTGCGGTGGGGTGATGCCGGTGATCGCGCAGAGCGTCGTGAGGATGTCGCTTCCGATGACGGGCTCGTCGCTCTGGGTCCCGGGCGTGATGTTGCCCGGCCAGCGCACAATCCCCGGCACCCGGATGCCGCCCTCGTAGAGCGATCCCTTCCGACCTCTCAGCGGCCCCGCCGATCCTCGTGCTCGGCCCTTCTTCCCGTCGCCGGCGGGACCGTTGTCCGAGGTGAACATGACGAACGTGTCATCCGTCAGGCCCTGTCGCTCGAGCGCGTCCATGACCATTCCGAATGAGTGGTCGATCTGCGTGACGTTTGCGTGGTGTTGTACCTGGCCCTCGTCGTCGATGCCGGGATAGAGGCCCATGAAGCGCGGGTCCGATTCGATCGGCGCGTGTGGCTCGTGAGTCCAGATGGTGAGGAAGAACGGTTGCTCCCCGTCCCACTCGCTCTCGAGCCAGCGCGTGGCCTCTTCGGCGATGAGCGTCGCCGAGAAGCCCTCAAGCGGACCGACTTCCTCGCCGTTACGCACGAAGTTCACCGGGTTCTTGTGCGAGGGCGCGGCGTTGTTCTGCGTGGCGAGCCAGTGGTCGTAGCCATGCTCGCTGGGTTGGGGCTGCTCGGACGAGTTGAACTTGCCGTTGAGGTGCCACTTGCCGACATGGCACGTCGCGTACCCCGCGTCGCTCAGCAGGCTGGCGATCGTGATCTCTGACTCGCGCAGGTGGATGTCCGAATCCGCCGGGATCCATGTGAAAACGCCGTTGCGGTGTGGCGTCCGACCTGTCTGAATCGCTGACCTCGATGGCGAACACACCGCGCACGCGGAGTAGCAAGAGGTCAGTCGCACTCCCTCGCCGGCAAACCGATCCAGATTCGGCGTCTGGATCACGGGGTGATCGAAACACCCCAGATCCCCATAGCCGAGATCATCAGCGAGGAAGATGATGAAGTTCGGTCTTCGCTTTGGTGCGCGGGCGCCGGATGCAATGGCCGATGCGCCCGCCGCCGCGCCGCCCGCCGCGAGTCTGATGAAGTGGCGTCGATCCATTGCGCGATCCCCCTGGTTACTCCGCCTCACTTGCCCCGCGCCCGCGGGAACAGCTCATTGATCAGCCGCACGGCATCGCGGAGCGCGTTGGTGAAAGTGCCCTCCTCGGTCTCGGGGAGGTTCTTGTCCGGCTGGTCATACCACGACTGGATGATGAAGCCGTCCGGGAACACGCCATCCTGCCGCAACGCGCGCACGTAGTCGAGCACGAGATCGTGGAACGCCTCGCCTCCGCCCCCGCGGTGCTCCGCATTGACGATCAGACGAAACTCCGCGTCGTTCCTCCCGCACCACGCCTGAAGCGCCAACAGCTTCTTCGCATTGTCCACGGGCGCATCGCCGTTGCGCGTTTCGGTCTCGCGATAGTAGTTGTAGGGACAATCCACCTCGACGAAATCCATCTTGTCGCCCGCCGCCTGAAGTGCCGTGGCGATGCTCTCCAGAGCCGCCAAGTACGTGTGGCCCGAGCCATCCGTGTTGAAGCCGTTGTAGCCCGCTAGATCCTCCGTGTAGTCCCAGTTCGGCAGGTTGGGAACCAGGCCGATCTCAGTGTCAGGATACCGGTCGCGCACCAGCGCAAAGAACCGCCCCACCTCCTCGGCGATGTCATCGAGTTCCATCGCGTCGGGGTGGTCCACGAGTCCTCTGATCGTGCGGCACGCCGGGCCGTCGAGGTCAACCGACGACACCGTACCCCCCGCGTCGACGATGGGATCCAGTTGCGCAACCGCTTGCGCGAAAGCCACCTCGCTCAACGGTTGTCCGCTCCCTACCCAGAAGTTGCCGAATTCGCAGGCGATCCGCAAGTCATTGCGCTGGCAGAAAGCAACGAAGTCTGGCACATTCAGTTCCGTGGCCCACTCCACGCCGGGAGCCTGGACACCGTAGTACTTGTAGAACTCCACCCCTGCCAGGCCTTCCTTCCACGGCGCATCAGGCGCGAACATCGGCCCCGCCGGCTCTGCTATGTGTGAGGCCGTGACGCCGATCCAGTAGGGCTTCGCCTCGAGCACAGGGGCGGAATCTTGGCTGATGGCCGTCGAGCACAACCCGACAGCCGCAAGCAACGCAGTGGCAATGGACGGACCTGTCATGATGTATCCCCTCGAGATGGCGGCATCGGCATCGGGCACTCCGTCTGGCTACTTGGTCCTGTCAACCCAGATGGGACTCGACCGCGCCCGCTCGCCGTTCGCCTGCTCGGCGCGCACGTAGTAGTAGGAGCTGGCGTCGAACGTCTCGTCCGTGAGCGACTCCGTCACCGACCCGGTGGTCGACGTCGTCCGGCGAAGCTCGGCATTGTCCTTGATCAGGACGACGTCAAGTTCGTCGTCACATCCGTGGACCGTGTATTGGATCTCCGGCTTCGTGGCGGTCTCGAACTCCTCGCCCATCACGTGGCCGTCGATCTGAAAGTCGATGTAGATGCGGTCGGTGGTCGCAGCATACACGCGGCGGTTCCAGAACGCATCCCAGATACTCTCTCGTGTCAGTTCCTTGGCGAGAAACGCGACGAGTCCTCCGCGATACCGCCCCCAGCAGTGCCGGCCCGGGTGGCTGTCGTGGTTGTCGGATGAGCCGATGATGCCAAACCTCAGACCCTTCGCGAGCGCGTCCTGCGTGAATGCGCCGGGCTTGGCACCCCAGAGCGGCCGGGGATTCCCGTAAAACTCGCTCATCCCATGCCCCGAGTAGATCTCCGCGAAGCGCTCGTAGCGGGCGTCCCACACGCCCGGCCAGCCGAGCGCGTCCGGGTAGGTGAACATATGCGGGCCGGTGATGATGCGTCGGTCCTCGTTGTCGCCGTACACGGCCTCCACGGCCTTGAACATGTCCGGCGCCGTGCGGGGCCAGCCGGCGAAGGGCGGATCGTCCGGGTTCAGCACGTAGAAGCACTTGTCGCCATGTCCCGCTGGCCGCGCATCCCACTCCCAACCGAGGAAGGTCACGAAACGGCCGGGGTCGTGGAACGCCTTCACCGCCTCGCGGCATAGCTCAAGGTGTCCCGTACCATGGTCGGTGAGCGCGCAGACATCCAGATCCGCCGCGTCGCGAGCGTACTCGTAGTATTCTTCGGCCGTCTCGCCGAGGCCGTCAGAGTTCTGCGTGTGCCCGTGCATGTCGCCCCAGAATACCTGGTACTTCGGCGCCTGCTCGGTGACGTTGATGGGGTTACTTCGGCCCGTCAGCGTGTCGGCCTCCGCTCCGACGCGATAGAGGCCGGGCTTATCCGCGATGAGCGAAACACCGCCCATGCCCTTGACCAGAGCGACGCGCGCGCCGTCTGCGATTCCGCTTAGCTCGACCTCAACCTCGCAGCTTTCCGCTACGTTCCCGGGCGCATCTTCCGCGCGCACCACGACCTCAATCGGTCTGCCCACGATCGCCGTCGAAGGCGCGGTGACCCAGAGGTGGTGAGCGGGACCGGCGACGACGTCGTTGATCAGATCGGACTGCACGCGCGCGAACTTGCCGTCGCCGTCCGTGTCGGTGAACGCGCGGACCTCGTGGCGGGTGTCGGTCACGATGGGCCAGCGCATTTTCGCCGGACCGGCCCCGAGGATGAACCGGACCTTCTCCCCAGGCTGAAGAGCCGCGTTGACGACCGTGGCAATGAGCCCCTGGCGGAAGATGCCATCCGCCTTCGGGAAGGAGCCCTTCGGCACCCAGTTGTGCCACTCGACCCGGACGTTGTCGTCGGTTGCGCAACTGACCTGAGCGTAGCCATCGCGGTCCGGCGCGGTGAGCTGGACTTGGCGGAAGATGTGATGAAACAGCACCGCGACCCCTCCGCCGACGGGGACGCCCTCGGGCCCCACCGCGACCTCGACCTCAAGCGTCATCACGTTGCCGGCGACGAAGTCGCCCTCCGGCAGCATCCTCGCGCTGCCCTCGCCATCACAGAGCGCCGCGTGGGTGGTGAGCAACAGGAACAGGCCGAACGTCAGTCGCTTCATGCCTTCATCTCCCAGACCAGCTTGGTCCCAGCGTTCGCGCAACGTGGCACCCACTCCTCGTGCGTGAGAGTCGTGGAGGGCTCCCCGCCCCATGCGCCGAACCGTCAGACTCAGCCTCAACGACCATCATTACCCGCTCGGGGGGAGACCTATGGTACGCGTCGGCGTTCTCGGAATGGGCTTCATCGGCCAGCAACACTACCAAACTTGGCAGGAAGTGGAGGGGGCTGAAGTGGTCGCCGTCGCCGACCAAGTCAGCGAGAAAGTCGCTGAGTCCGCGATGCCCGTCGGCGGCAACATCGGCGATGCGGACCCGCTGGACCTCTCAGCAATCGGACGCTACACCTCGCTGGAGGACATGCTCAGCGGCACGGAGGTAGACGTCGTCGACGCGTGTCTGCCCACATTCGTTCACGCGCCGCTGGTGAAGGCCGCCTTCGCCGCGGGCAAACATGTGATCTGCGAGAAACCCATGGCCCTCGACACCGCGGCGTGTGATGAGATGATCGCGGCGGCCGACGAGGCCGGCAAGATGCTCTTCCTTGCCCACTGCATCCGTTTCTGGCCGGAGTATGAGGTGCTGGCTGGCATGCTTGAGAGCGGCGAACTCGGCCGCCTGATCAGTCTCAGTATGAAGCGCGTCTCTCCGTCGCCGTTCTGGAGCCACGAGAACTGGCTCAACGATGCCGAACTCAGCGGCGGCGCGTTGCTCGACCTGCACATCCACGACGCTGACTTCGCCATGTCGATCCTCGGCATGCCGCCGGCGGTTTCCTCGCGGTGCGGCGACGTCGCCACTGACGGGCCCGAGGTCAACCACGTGGTGACTCAGTACCTCTATGACGACGCGGTCGTCGTCGCGGAGGGCGGCTGGGCAATGCCGCCGGACTTCCCGTTTGAGATGGCGTTCACTGCCCTGGGTGAGAAGGGGTGCCTTACGTTCTCGACCTCCCACGACCCCATGCTGACCTGGTACCCGATGGAGGGCGGCTCCTGCACGCCTGAGTATCGCGCGACGACGGGCTACGCCCAGGAGTTGGAGTACTTCACCAAGTGCATCGCCGAAGGCACTCCGCCAAAGCGCGTCACGGGTTTCGACGCCCGCGAAGCGGTGCGCCTGGTCGCGGCGGAGAGAGAATCGGCAGAGACCGGGGGCGTCGTCACGCTGTAGGCGTTGCCGGACAGTTGAGACATGACAACGGCCGGCGGGGACACCATCCCGCCGGCCGTTTGCGTGCCAGTCCGCGCCTGCTAAGCGAGTGCTCCGTCGATGGTCGCCAACTCATCGCCGGTGAAGTCCAGGTTCTCCAGCGCGGCAACATTCTCCACGATCTGCGAGACTCGGCTGGCGCCGATGAGCGCGCTCGTGACGCGCTCGTCACGCAGCGTCCAGGCGAGGGCCATCTGCGCGAGCGACTGGCCACGCTCCTTGGCGATGTCATTCAGCCGGTTGAGTTTCGCGACCATTTCGGGCGTGACGGCATCTGCCTTGAGGAAGCCGGTCGGACTGGCCGCGCGCGAATCGGCGGGAATGGCGCCGTCCAGGTACCTGTTCGTCAGCAGCCCCTGTGCCAGCGGGCAGAAGACGATGGCGCCTATTCCGAGTCGCCCCGTGTGGATCAGCAGGTCGTTCTCGACCCACCGATCGAGCATCGAGTAGTTCGGCTGATGGATCGTGATCGGGGTGCCGAGATCGGCCATCACCTGCGCCGCCTCAATCGTGGCCGCGCCTCGGTAGCTGCTGATGCCCGCGTAGAGTGCCTTGCCCTGCCGCACGATCTGGTCGAGCGCCCCAAGCGTCTCCTCGAGCGGCGTGTCCGGATCCGGCCGGTGGGAGTAGAAGATGTCGACGTAATCCAGCCCAAGTCGCTCCAGCGATTGGTCGAGGCTTGCGACGAGGTATTTCTTGGAGCCCCAATCGCCATACGGGCCGTCCCACATCGTGTAGCCCGCTTTGGTCGAGACAATCAACTCGTCTCGATGGCTGGCGAAATCTGATTTGAGAATGCGCCCGACATTCGTCTCTGCTGACCCGGGCGGGGGCCCATAGTTGTTCGCCAGGTCGAAGTGGGTGATGCCCAAATCGAACGCCTGCCGCAGCATCGCCCGCGCCTCATCCTGATCGTCCCCGTCTCCCCAGTTGTGCCAGCATCCCAGTGAAATGGCTGGCAGCTTGAGCCCGGATCGCCCGCACCGGCGGTACGTCATGCTGTCGTAACGCGTGTCTGAGAAGCCTGCGCTCACGGTTGAGTGTCTCCCATTTAGGTTGCTGAGTTGCAGAAGTCACGGTTCGTTCCACCCAGACCTCGACAGTTCCTCTTGGCCGGTCGCATACGTATAGACGGTAATAAGACAAAATATATTGACATATCATCTATTTTTGTCTATACTTTCGCCGTCAAACGAGCCACTACCACCACGAGGTCCGCGCTCGATGATTTCAGGAGTGAAGTTGATCCCCTTGACGCGTCACGTGGATGATCGCGGTTACCTGATGGAGATATTGCGTTCTGA